>NZ_JAQTWM010000059.1:6090-23242 GCF_028689305.1 Rhodoferax sp.
CTGGGTCTGGGCGTCGTTCACGGCGGTCATGAGCGTGTGGGAGCCTTGCTCGAATTGCCCGACCAAGGTGGTGAATGACTGCGCCATGCCCTGGACCATGCTGACGCTGGTACGTTCGTGGTTGGCCAGTGCTGCCGTCCAGGTTTCGGTGACGGTGGTGGTGGTGGCATCCAGCCGCGTGGCCAGCCCATCCAGCTGTGTCTGCGCGGTCTGGACCACCCGCTCGTGCAACCGGTTGGCCTCTTGCGCCATGCGCGTCATGGCCACTTCAATCACCGGTTTGATGCTTTCCCCCGCGACATGGGCACTTTGCCTCAGGCTGTCCTTGAGCGATTGGTCCACCGACGCGGCCAGATCACGGTAAATGCCTTTGACCTCGCGGTGGAAATGGTCCTGGTTGGAGATCAGTCGCTCGTTCAACTGCAGGCTCAGGCGCTCCATCTGCGCCATCATCGCCTGCAATTGGTCGACAACTTCAGGCATGGCCTGGGCCTGGAACTGCAAGGCCTTGTAGGTCTCCTGGCGCTGATGGGCCAGTGAAAACCCCCGCAGCGCCGTGGCGATTTTGGTGTCGAGCCAGTGTGCGGCCTGCATTCTTTCGCGGCGGCTGACGGCCGACATCAGGCCCAGCATGGCGGATGACGCAACCCCTGCCACAGAGGTGCCAAACGCCAGCCCCAGCCCCTTGATCGGTGCCGCCAGTGCTGCGCGGATCGCCTGCAGATCGGCAGAACCCTCCAGGGAAAAAGCGGCACCGTTGAGGGTGACAACCATGCCCAGAAACGTCCCCAGCATCCCCAGCATCACCAGCAAACCCACCAGATAGGGGGTGAGCGCCGGTCCGGGCAGACCCATACGTTCGCCTTCGATGCGCAAACGCACCGCGTTCTGCAGCGATGGATGTACGCCACCGAGCCATTCGTCCAGGCTCTCCAACTTGTCGGGGATCACCGCCAGTGCGGCGGCCAAGGTGGCACTGGCCTGCCGGAACTGACGTAATTCGAGGGTGCCGGCCACATAAACCGCGCCAATGATCACGGTCATCATCAACGCCAGCAGATTGGAGCCGACAAAGCCGGCGCCTACCCAGAGGATGACCAAGGCGCCCAGGCCAAAGGCGCCGGTAAAAAAGTGTTGCTTCATGGATGTGGGGTTGTCTTGTTGTTGAAGGCTTCAATCAGCCCAAGCGTTGGCTGCAGGCGCAAGTCCAGCTCTGCCAGCAATACCGTTTGCAACTCATGGCCAAAACGCGCCAACCAGGCGCCTTCATGGAGCCACAAGGCCGGGTTGTCCGCTTGTTGCCTCTCGGCCAGCGTCTGTTGGTGTGTCTTGAACAATTGCTCAAAACGCCGCTCCAGCAGCGAAGGCAGCGTGCCGAGCAATTTGTTCTCCCGCTCACTCAGGATGGCGTCGAATACGGCATCCAGACCGGCAAGCTGCCTGAGCGCGGGGGATGCCCGGGCCAACACTTCGCGCACCCGCGAACGCAGCGGGCGGATACTCAATTCCATGTCGCGTTGTCGCGCCACATGGTCGCGGCGGTAGGGTTCATAGGCGATGGCCGTATCCAGCGGGTCACCGGGTTTGAGGGCGGGCCGTTCCAGGCGTGTCCGGCCTCCCTTGGGTGTCCCGATGCGGGTGATTGAATTCACCAGACTAGTCCGTATCCGGGTGAATTCTTGGCCAATGGCCGCACTCTGGGCCGACTTTGACCCAGCGGCGGGGGCCAGTGGGCTGGTGGGGGCTGGGGCGTGTGCCGCGTGCAGGGTGATGGCGTCATTCAGGCTCAGCCACTGGCCCAGTTTTTCGGCGAAGCCGGTCTCCGGCTCGATCGCGTCCACCAAAGCCAGCTCGGTGAGCACACGGATGAGTTTGGAACCATGGAAATGTGTACGCGTTAACACTCGCGTCATGTCTGAGAATCATCCAAATCGAAAAAATGCAGGGTTGGGAGACGGCAGATTCACCCCGTTCATCCGCAGTCAGGCTTCGACAGGTTCAATCCAGCCGAACAAGCGGGGAGGGCGCCGGAAGTCACCAGCTGCTTGGGGTGAGCAGCTAAAAAACCGATGTCCGATGAACCCATCGAAACAAGGCACCGCATCTGCGGTGCTTGCATGAAGGCGGCGATTTTACTGTCACAAACAGCCCCTCGCCGCACCCGCGCTGCGGTTACCCGTTGCCGCGGGATTTCTTTCCGGACAGCGACAATAGGGGCTGATTGAGCCACCTTGTCCAGACAACCATGCCAACTGATCTGCCGCTGACCCTCAAACTGCCTGAAGGCTACACCTTTGCCGACCTCAAACTGCGCCGCTGCGGCGCAGACGCCATTGATCTGGACATGGACCTGGTCAAGCTGATCTGCACCATCAATGGCCTGGATTTTGAGAAAGTCTGCCAGAACCCTGGCCCCGTGGTGACCACGATCTTGACGATCTGGTACAAAAACCATCTCGCGCAGGGTGGTCAACCTGATGGGTTGATGGAGGAACTGAAGTCACCCCGCCAACGCGTGCATTGAGCACCCTACCTACCCGGCATCGGCACTGCTGGAGCGCACGGCGTGGCGTTCCAGCTTGATCCCGTAGCGCTTGAGCTTGGCATACAGCGTCGGCTTGGAAATACCCAGGTTGCTTGCGGCCAGGGTGACGTTGAAGCGGGCCAGTTTCAGACCCGCTTCAATGGCCTCGCGCTCGACCTCGGCCAGACGTTGGCCACCAGGGTGGCTCACCACCTCACTCGACGGTGCCGGGAGTGAGTGGCTGATGATCGGGGTGGGGTGGAGTCCGATGTCGTCAATTTCATCACCTTCCGCGAAGTGGACCCAGCGTTCCACCGCATTTTCCAGCTCGCGGACATTGCCGGGCCATGGGTGCTTTTGCATGGTGTGGATGGCTGCTCTGGAAAAACCACGCACCCGCAGGCTCAGGGCGGCGGCGTAATAGTCCAGGAAATGCTGGGCCAGTACCGGTATGTCGTCGGGCCGGTCACGCAACGGGGGCAGGGTCAGTTCGATCACATGGCAGCGGTAATACAGGTCCACCCGAAACTCCTGGCGGCTCACCATCTGCATCAGGTTCCGGTTGGAGGCGGACAACAGGCGCACATCGATCGGAATCGGGCGCGTATCACCCAGGCGCACCACTTCACGCTCCTGGATCACCCGCAACAGCTTGGCCTGAACATCCAGCGGCAGTTCGGACAGCTCATCCAGAAAAATCGTGCCGCCGCTGGCTGCCTCGAATTTTCCCGGCCGTCCTTCGCGGCGCGCGCCCGTGAAGCTGCCTGGCGCATAACCAAACAGCTCACTTTCGATCAGGTCGCGTGGCAGCGCGGCGCAGTTGATCGCGATGAACGGGCCGTCGCGGCGCGCACTTTCGTTGTGAATCGCCTGGGCCAGCACCTCCTTGCCGGTACCGCTTTCCCCCGACAACAGAATGTTGGCAGTTCCTCGGGCCGCCTTGCGCGCCGCTGAAATCACCGTCTGCAAGGCCGGGCTGTTGCCAATGATGCTGTCAAAGGTGTACCTGGCCTGATGGCCGGACAGGCGGCCGGCCAGTCGGCGGACCCGCTCGATCTCACGAAAGGTATTGATCACCGAGAGCACGCGTCCATCGTCACCCTTGACCGGCACCGCCGTGTCCATCACATGCAGCTTCAGGGTGGGTGAATCAATGATCAGCTCGCGGTCGACATAACCCTGACCGGTGTGAAACACCTGCTCCACCGCGGTGTCGAAATCCAGCAATTCCGCCAGCGGACGCCCCTGGGCAAGATGCCGTGGAATATTCAGCAAACGCGAAGCCAGGGCATTGATGTGGCGCACGACACCTCCCGGCCCCAGGACCAGGATGCCATCGGGCATGTGGTTGACCAGGGTCTGCAGCTCCTCAATCATTTGCAGCTGCTGGGCCGAGGTGGTGACAGCGGGTGTATTCATTTTTTAACGTTAATATCTTTAACGCATGGTAATGGATTGAACTGCATCAGCCACTTTTGACGGCGGTTGACAAGAGAAACCTGGGCCACGCGTGGTTGGCACGGCCCTTGCCCCTCAAGCCAGGAGAACGAAAGGAAACCATGTCATCCAGCCCCATCTGTTTCAACTTTGCGGACTCCCTGGCGGCCGAGTTACGGCGCGCCGCCGCCGAAGTTCCGGACAAGCCGTTCCTGCGCATGACCAGCGGCGAGTGGTGTTATGGCGAATTCAATGCCCTGACCGACCGTGTGGCCGCCGGCCTGCATGCCCAGGGCGTGCGCCGCGGTGACAACGTCAGCCTGATGTTGCCCAACTGCATCGAATTTGCCGTGGTGTGGTTTGCCCTGGCCAAACTGGGTGCAGTGACCGCCCCCGTCAACACCTCCTTCCGGGGCACGGTATTGACCCACGCCATCAACCTGGTTGACAGCCAATTGATGGTGGTGCATGCCACGCTGCTTGAGCCGCTGCAGGAGGTGCGCGGCCACCTCACCAGCGTGGAACAGATGGTGGTGGTGGGCGGTGATCCCCTCGAACAAGGCCTGTCTTATGACGCCTTGCTGGCCGTCGCGCCGGATCCGGCCACCTTGCCGCAACCCGAGGTCGGTTTTGCCGAACTGTGTTTGCTGCTCTACACCTCCGGCACCACCGGCCGCTCCAAGGCCGCCATGATTTCACACCGGTTTGTGCTGGCGCAGGCCCACATCACCATCCAGGGGCTTGGCCTGCGGCCGGACGATGTGTTGTATTGTCCTTACCCGATGTTCCACCTGGATGCTGCCGTGATGACCATCGCGCCAGCCCTGCTGCTGCGCGGGGTGGCCGCTATCGGCGAGAAGTTCAGCGTGTCGCGTTACTGGCAGGAGATGCGGACGTTCAAGGCCACGGTTTTTGACTTCATGGGGGCGACCATCACCATGCTCTGGAAACAGCCACCGTCAGCCGACGACCGCAACCACTGTGCGCGCCTGGGCTGGGGTGTGCCGCTGCCGGCCTGGACGCCGGAATTTGAGGCACGATTTGGCTGCCGGCTGGTGGAGCTTTATGGCCTCACCGAAGCCGGCGCCATGATTTTCACGCCGCAGAACGAGCCGCGCCGCCTTGGCGCCTGCGGCAAACCCATCGGGCCTTTTGAGGTCAGCCTACTGGACGAGGATGGTTTTGAGGTCCCCGTTGGCCAGCCCGGAGAACTGGTCATCCGGCCGCAGGCGCCATCGCTGATCATGCAGGGCTATTACGGCATGCCGCAGGCCACCCTGGAAGCGTTTCGCAACCTCTGGTTTCACACCGGCGACGTGCTCAGGCGCGACGCGGACGGGTTTTTGTATTTTGTGGGCCGGCGCAAGGACATGGTGCGTCGGCGCGGGGAAAACATCTCGGCCGCTGAAGTGGAAATGGTGATTGAAACCCACCCGCAGGTGCTGGCGTGCGCCGTCATTGGTGTGCCCAGCGACATGACCGAGGAAGAGGTGATGGCCTGTGTCGTGCTGCGCCCGGGCGCCACGCTGGATGCCCCCGGCCTGGCCGACTATTGCGCCACAAACATGGCGCGGTTCATGGTTCCGCGCTATGTTCGCCTGCTTGAGCAACTGCCCAAGACCCCGACGGACAAGGTCGAAAAGTTTCGCTTGCAGCAAGACGGCGTCACCGCCGACACCTGGGACCGGGAAAAACCTGGCCAGCCAGGGCGGTGATGCCACCCCCCACAATTTTTCAGAAACAGCCGTTCAGCAACCGAAGGAAAACCGATGACATTTGCCCAACTCAGCACCCACGGACGCGTCAGCGTCGTCACCCTCAACCGGCCAGAACGGCTCAACGCCATTGGCGGTCAACTGCTGCTGGACCTGCACGACGCGCTGGTGCAGGCACAGAACGATCCGGGCACCGGCGCCATTGTGCTCACCGGGGCGGGCCGGGCCTTCTGCGCCGGCGACGATCTCAAGGAATTTGACCAGCAGGCCGAAAGCCCGGCGTCGATCGCCCAGCACTGTGAACGCATCCAGCAAATCACCCGCGACATCATGTTCGGCAGCAAGCTGGTGGTGGGCGCCGTGCATGGTTACGCCGTTGGGGGCGGTTTTGAATGGGTGCTCAATTGCGACATGGTGGTGGCCGCCGACAACCTGGTCTGTTTCTTCCCGGAAATGGCCTTGGGCCATTTCGTCACGGGGGCCGTCACCCATCTGCTGCCCCAGGCCCTGGGGCACCAGCGGACGATGGAGCTGATTGTCCTGGGTGAGCGGCAAAGCGCCCAGGCCCTGCTGGCGCTGGGCTTGATCAACCGGGTGGTCCCCCATGAGGTGATGCTGACGCAGGCCATCGAGCTGGCCGAGCAGGTTGCCTCGCGCTCTGCGGGTGCCACGGGGCGACTCAAGCGGGTTCTGAACAGCCAGCTGCAGCATCAGCTGGCCGCAGCGCTGGCGCTTGAGCAACAATCGGCCATGGCCTGTTTTGCCGACGCCGACACCGCGCAACGTGTGCAGCGTTTCACCGCCAAGCGGCTGTAATCCATGCCTGGTCCCTTCCGGGCAGCCACTTCATCCCGTCATGATCACCCTGTTTCATTGCATGAGTGCCCGCTCCTTCCGTCCGCTGTGGACGCTGGAGGAGCTTGGCTTGCCCTACACCCTGCAGATGCTGCCTTTCCCGCCACGTGTGCTGGCCCGGGAATTCATGAAAGTCAACGCACTTGGCACCGTACCGGCCCTGGTGGACGGGGACGTCACGCTGACCGAGTCCGCGGCGATGTGCCACTACCTGGCCACGCGCGACGGTCCGACTGACTTGGCGATTGAGCCGGGGCAGCCGCACTACGGCCCGTTTCTGAACTGGCTGCATTTTGGCGAAGCCACGCTGACCTTTCCCCAGACCCTGATCCTGCGGTATGGGCGTTTTGAGCCGCCAGAAAGACGCCAGCCTCAGGTGGTGGATGATTACCGCAAGTGGTTTCTGGCGCGCCTGAAGGGCATCAACGCGCCGCTGGACGGCCAGCCTTACCTGTGCGGCGAGCAGTTCACCGTGGCCGATATCTCGGTCGGTTATGCCCTGATGCTGGCGGACCACCTTGGGCTGGCCGACAGTTTTCCGCCCGCCGTTCTGGCCTATTGGCAGCGCCTGCAGGGCAGGGCGGGATACCGCCAGGCGCTGGCAGTCGAATCACAGACAGCGCAAGCGCAAGGCGTGCCGCCAACACCGGCGCCACTGGCAGGCTGAGGTCCTGACCCAAAATCCATCGGTTTTAAATGTGCCGTCAAGCATCAAACACCACACTAGCGCGGCTGACCGTTGAACACGGTCTGGACACAGGGGTTGGCTCCCAGCGCATAACAGAGCTGGGCCGGGCTGTGCACGTCCCACAGCACAAAGTCTGCCCGCTGGCCGGCAGCCAGCACACCCCGGTCGGGCAGCCCCAGCGCCTGCGCGGCGTGGCGGGTCACGCCGGCCAGCGCCTCCTCGGGGGTCAGACGAAACAGCGTGCAGGCCATGTTGAGCATCAGCAGCAGCGAGGTACACGGCGAGCTGCCGGGGTTGCAGTCGGTGGCGATGGCGATGGGCACGTGATGGTGGCGCAGCAAATCCACTGGCGGCAGTTTTGTCTCGCGCAAAAAGTAATACGCGCCCGGCAGCAACACCGCCACGGTGCCGGCTGCGGCCATGGCGCTGGCCCCGGCCGCTGACAACCATTCCAGGTGGTCACAACTCAAGGCGCCATGAGCGGCAGCCAGGGTCGCGCCGCCGCTGTCACTGAGCTGCTCGGCGTGTAACTTGACCGGCAGGCCCAGCGCCCGGGCCGCCTCAAACACCCGGGCCACCTGCGCCGGGCTGAAGGCGATGGACTCACAAAACGCATCCACCGCGTCCACCAGACCGGCTTCATGCAGCCGTGGCAGCATGGCCAGCACGGCATCCACATAGTCGTCCGCCCGTCCGGCAAATTCGGGCGGCACCGCGTGGGCGCCCAGGAAGGTGGTACGCACGTCCACCGGGTGCGACCGGCCCAGCGCCCGGGCCACCTGCAGGCATTTGTGTTCCTGCGCCAATGCCAGGCCGTAGCCGGATTTGATCTCCACGGTGGTGACGCCCTCGGCCAGCAGGTGTTTCAGCCGCACCGTGCTTTGGGCCGTGAGCGCCTCGGGCGTGGCCGCGCGCGTGGCCTGCACGGTGGCGTTGATGCCGCCGCCGCGCCGGGCGATCTCCTGGTAGCTGGCGCCATGCAGGCGCGCTTCGAATTCATGCGCCCGGTCGCCGCCATACACCAGATGGGTGTGGCAGTCGATCAGCCCGGGCGTGACCAGCGCCCCGCCGCAGTCGTGCTGCGCGCTGCAGCGTTTGCGCAGCGCCGCAGGCAAGTCCCGGCGCGGGCCAACCCAGGCCAGCTGCGTACCATCCACCACCAGCGCGCCATCGCCTATCAGGCCATAAGCCGGCGTGGTGTCGGCTTGCAGCGTGGCCAGCCGGCAGTGGGTCCACAGGCTCAGGCTCATGTGTGGCGCACCTGGCTCAGGGTAGCGGCGGTGATGGACTCAATATTCATGATAAAAATGCACTCTAGCCCGCGTATTGATTGCTGTTATAGCTATATTAAATATAGCATTTGGATGGCGCCAGCCTGGTCTATTCCGCCAGCCACAGGGGTGGCAGGCCGGGCAGGCTGCGCAAGATCCGGGTCAGTGCGCCGTTGCGCACCAGCAGCGCGGCGTGCTCGATGTCCGGCGCCAGGTAACGGTCCTGCGTGATGGCCGGTACCTGCTTGCGCAGCAGCGCATGGGCCTGCTCCAGCGCTGGCGAGCTGTTCAGCGGGCGCAAAAACTCGATGCCCTGGGCGGCGGCCAGCAGCTCAACCCCCAGGATGTTGGCGGTGTTGCTGATCATGGCCTGCAGGCGCCGGGCGGCAAAGGTGGCCATCGACACATGGTCTTCCTGGTTGGCGCTGGTGGGCAGGCTGTCCACACTGGCCGGGTGGGCCAGCGATTTGTTTTCCGAGGCCAGGGAGGCGGCGGTGACATGGGCAATCATGAAACCGCTGTTGAGCCCGGCGTCGGCCGTCAGGAACGGCGGCAGGCGCGACACGCTGCTGTCAATCAGCATGGCAATACGCCGCTCGGCAATGGCCCCGACTTCGGCCACCGCCAGCGCCATGCCGTCGGCGGCCAGCGCCACCGGTTCAGCGTGGAAGTTGCCACCCGAGAGCATGACGCCGTCTTCGGCAAACACCAGCGGGTTGTCGGTCACGGCGTTGGCTTCGCGCACCAGCACCCGGGCGCTGTGGCGCAGCTGGTCCAGGCAGGCGCCCACCACTTGGGGCTGGCAGCGCAGGCAGTACGGGTCTTGCACGCGGTCGTCCCCACTGCGGTGCGAGTTGCGGATGTCGCTGCCGCGCAGCAGCGTGCGGTAATACTGCGCCACGTCGATTTGCCCGGGCTGGCCGCGCAGCTGGTGGATACGCGGATCAAACGGGCCGTCGCTGCCGCGGGCGGCGTCGATCGTCAGCGCGCCAATCACCAGCGCCGATTCCAGCACCGGCTCAAAACTCAGCAGCGCATGCAGGGCCAGCGCGGTCGAGGTCTGGGTGCCGTTGATCAGCGCCAGCCCCTCCTTGGGGCCGAGTTGCAGCGGTGTGATGCCGGCCTGGCGCAGCGCCTGGGCTGCGGCCATGCGTTTGCCGTCCCTGAGCATGTCCCCTTCACCGATCAGCGCCAGCGTCATGTGCGCCAGCGGGGCCAGGTCGCCGCTGGCGCCGACCGACCCCTGCGACGGCACATACGGCACCAGCCCGGCGTTGTGCACAGCCAGCAGGGTGTCAATCACCACCTCGCGCACGCCGGAATAACCGCGTGCCAGGCTGGCGGCCTTGAGCGCCATCATCACCCGCATGATCTCTGGCGCCAGCGGCTCACCCACACCCACGCTGTGCGAGCGGATCAGGTTGAGCTGCAGTGTCGCCAGCTCGGCCTTGCTGATGCGCTGGTTGGCCAGCTTGCCAAAGCCGGTGTTCACGCCATACACCGGCGCGTCACCATCTGCGGCGTTTTGCACCACCTGCTGGCTGGCGCGGATGAGTTCACGCGAGGTCTCGGGCAGGCTGAGCTGGACCACATCGGCGTGGATCGCCTGGATTTGCGCCAGCGTCAGCTGGCCGGGTTCGATACATAAGGTGGTCAACATCTCACAGTCCTTTCATGGGCAGGTTCATGCCGTGTTCCCGGGCGCATTGTTCCGCCATGTCATAACCGGCATCGGCGTGACGCATGACACCGGTGGCGGGGTCGTTCCACAGCACCCGTGCCAGCTTGTCGGCGGCTTCCTCGGTGCCATCGGCCACGATCACCACGCCGGCGTGTTGTGAGTAGCCCATGCCCACCCCGCCGCCATGGTGCAGGCTGACCCAGGTGGCGCCGCTGGCGGTGTTGAGCAGGGCATTGAGCAGCGGCCAGTCGCTGACCGCATCGCTGCCGTCCAGCATCGCCTCGGTCTCGCGGTTGGGGCTGGCCACCGAGCCGCTGTCCAGATGGTCGCGGCCAATGACGATCGGGCCTTTGAGCTCGCCGCTTCTCACCATCTCGTTGAAGGCCAGCCCGGCCAGATGGCGCTCTCCCAGGCCGATCCAGCAGATGCGCGCGGGCAGGCCCTGGAAGGCGATGCGCTCACTGGCCATGTCCAGCCAGCGGTGCAGGTGGGTGTTGTGCGGGAACAGCGCCTTCATCCTGGCGTCGGTCTTGCGGATGTCTTGCGGGTCACCCGAGAGCGCCACCCAGCGGAACGGCCCGACGCCACGGCAAAACAGCGGGCGCACATAAGCCGGCACAAAGCCGGGGTAGTCAAAGGCATTGGCCACACCAAAGTCCTTGGCCACCTGGCGCAGGTTGTTGCCATAGTCCACCGTCGGAATGCCCATGGTGTGGAAGTCGAGCATGGCCTGCACATGCAGCGCGCACGACTCGCCAGCGGCCTGGGTCAACTCGGCGTGCTGCGCCGGATCTTGCTGCGCAGCCTTCCACTGTGCCACGCTCCAGCCACGCGGCAGGTAGCCGTGCACCAGGTCGTGGGCTGAGGTCTGGTCGGTGACGATGTCGGGGCGCAGGTTACCGGCCTGGGCGCGGCGCACCAGCTCGGGCACGATGTCGGCGGCGTTGCCGCACAGGGTGATGGACACCGCCTTCTTCGCCGCGGTGTACTTGGCGATGCGTGCCAGCGCGTCGTCCAGATCGGTCGCTTGTTCATCCACATAACGGGTGCGCAGGCGGAAGTCGATGCTGGACTGCTGGCACTCGATGGTGAGCGAAGACGCTCCGGCGAAAGTGGCCGCCAGCGGCTGGGCGCCGCCCATGCCGCCCAAACCTGCAGTCAGCACCCAGCGCCCGGCCAGACTGCCGCCGTAGTGCTGGCGGCCAGCTTCGGCAAAAGTCTCATACGTGCCTTGCACGATGCCCTGTGAGCCGATGTAGATCCAGCTGCCCGCCGTCATCTGGCCATACATCATCAGGCCCTTGCGGTCGAGTTCGTTGAAGTGTTCCCAGGTGGCCCATTTGGGCACCAGGTTGGAATTGGCGATCAGCACACGGGGCGCGCCCTCGTGGGTGCGGAACACGCCCACCGGCTTGCCCGACTGCACCAGCAGCGTCTCGTTGGGTTTGAGTTTGCGCAGGGTGTCCAGCATGGCTTCAAAACACGGCCAGTTGCGCGCCGCTTTGCCAATGCCACCGTAGACCACCAGCGCATCGGGGTTTTCGGCGACCTCGGGGTCCAGGTTGTTTTGCAGCATGCGGTAGGCGGCTTCGATCTGCCAGTTGGCGCAGCTCAGTTCACTCCCCAGCGGGGCGCGCACCACACGGGCCTGGCTCTGGGCAAATGGGGGATGGGTGTGATCGGTCATGGGGTCACCTTGGGGTTGTGGTTTGATTCGTGGCGTAATTGTATATACAACTTGAAAAACTCTGCAAGCCCATGGATGCGATAATTTTTTGCGCCTCTGGATGAGCGCGTTTTTTTCGACTCAATGGACCACCATGCCCACCACCACCCTGCCTGCTTACGAGCAGGTCAAAGCTTTTGTCAAGGCGCAGATCAACAGCGGTACCTGGCGTCCGGGCGACGCGGTGCCCAGCGAAGCCGCGCTGCAGCAGCAATTTGGCGTCAGCCGCATGACGGTCAACCGTGCTGTCAAGGAGCTGGCGGTGGAAGGTGTGGTGAGCCGGGTGCAAGGCTCGGGCACGGTCGTGGCGCAACTGCACCGCATTTCCAGCACCCTGGCCATCCGCGACATCCATGAGGAAATCCTGGAACGCGGACACACCCACACCACCCGTGTGCTGACCCTGGAAACCGTGCGGGCTGACGTTGCGCTGGCGCGCGTCTTCAAGCTGCGCACCGGTGCCCGGATGTTCCATTCCGTCATGGTGCATGAGGAAAACGGGGTGCCCATCCAGCTGGAAGACCGGCATGTCAACCCGGTGGCTGCCCCGGACTATCTGGCGGTGGATTTTTCCACCATCACCCCCACCCATTACCTGCTGGAGCAGGCGCCCCTGACCGAGGCCAGCTACTCGATCGAAGCCACCCTGGCCAGCGCGCAAGAGGCCGGTCAGCTCGGTATCCCGCCTGGTGAACCCTGCCTGGTGATGACCCGCAGCACCATCAGCGGTCCGCATGTGGCCAGCCTGGCGCGACTGGTGTATCCGGGCCGGCGCTACAGCTTCAACGGCACCTTCCAACTCTGAACGCTCCATGGGAACACTCTATCTGGTCCGCCACGGACAGGCCTCGTTTGGCGCTGATGACTATGACCAGCTCAGTCCGCTGGGGCAGCAGCAGGCGTTGCGCCTGGGTGAGTTCTGGCGCAGCCGCGGCCAGCGGTTTGATGCCGTGCTCACGGGCACCTTGCGTCGCCACGGTCAGACGCTGGCCGGCATTGCCGAAGGTTTGCAATGTGGCCTGGACGCCTTGCAATGGCCCGGCCTGGACGAATACGACAGCGCCGCGTTGATTGCCGCCATCCGGTCTGACCTTCCGCCCGGGGCCGACACCGTCCAGCGCCGCAGCCACTATTTCCGTCTGTTGTGCAGCGCCATGGCGCAGTGGATGGCCGGCAGCATCCAGCCTGAAGGCATGCCAAGCTGGGCGGCGTTTTCGGATGGGGTCAGACAGGCGCTGGAACACATCCGCGTCAACCACGCCGGTCAGCAAGTCCTGCTGGTGTCCAGCGGCGGGCCGATTTCAACCGCCGTGGCGCAGGTGATGGGCTCGGCACCCGAAGTGGTCATCGGACTCAACATGCGCCTGCGCAACAGCGCCGTCACGGAATTCAGTTTTTCCGGCAAACGCCTGACGCTGAAAACTTTCAACACCCTGCCGCATCTCAATGAGTTGACGCAGGCCGATCACATCAGCCTGATCTGAACCCCGGCTGTTGCCCAGCGCTTACTCGGGCGCGCCAAAATAATAGCCCTGTCCGGCATCCACCTGGGCCGAGGCCAGCACCGCCAGCTGTTCCGCCCGCTCCACCTGTTGCGCGATCACCAGCACATCCAGCGAATGGGCCAGCTTCACAAACGATTGCAGCATCTCACTGGCCGACTCCACCGCCTCGATGTCCTCGATCAGCGAGCCAGTCAGCTTCACATAGTCAGGCAGCAGCTCGCGCAGCAGGTTCAGCGCCTTGGGATCCATCCCGAAATGGTCAATGCCAAACTTGCCGCCATGGCTGCGCACCAGATCCCGGCACCGCTGCGTCGCAGCCAGATTGCGCACGGCGCCAAATTCCGACACCTCAATGGCCAGCCGACGGCTGTTCTCGCCCAAGACACCCAGCCGCGCCGCCAGCCAGTCCATGAAGTCCTGATCAACCAGACTCTGCGGCGACAGATTGATGGCCACGGCCTCCTGCTCAGCCGGGCTGCCCTTGAGGTACTCAAAAGCCAGTGTCACGATGGCACAATATCCTTCCGTGCATGCCGTATGAGCGGGTGTTCAACACCCCCCGGGTGATGCAGCGCACCAACTATCAGCGCTTGTTGATGGAAGGGCTGCATGCCACCAACCGGTGGGAAACGCTGCCAGCACCGGGGTGTGAGGTCGACAGCGCTCGACAGCGCTGAGATGGTGGTCACCCTGGAAGAAGCCATTCGCCGTGGCCGCATGGTAGACCCCGGCACCCGCAACCCACTGGGCATATTGCGCGGATTGGGCTTGCTGGTGCAGGGCGACCAATTGTCCCGTGCGGCAGTGGCTTTGTTCTGCAAGGACGATGTGGTGCTGCCTGCCTTCCCACAGTTGAATCTGAGCCTTGCACGCTTTTTGATTGATTGGCCGCCCGTGACCAGCACTGACCTTGCCCAGCCTCACCGCCCCAGCGCCGGGAACAGCTTGATCAGCCCGTCGGACATCACCTCCACGGCCAGCGCGGCCAGGATCAGGCCCATCAGCCGGGTCATGACGTTGATGCCGGTTTTGCCCAGGCCGCGGGCAATGGGCTGCGCCAGTGAAAAGCACAGCGCGGTGGCCAGGGCGATGACCACGCCGTAGCCGACCAGGGTGGTCAACTGAAAAACGGTTTTGGCCTTGTCAGCGTAAATCACCACGGTGGACATGGTGGCCGGGCCGGTCAGCAGCGGGATGGTCAGCGGCACCACGGCAATGCTGGCGCGGGCGGCGGCGTCGTGCATTTCTTCCTCGTTGGACTTGGCTTCAGCCGGCTGGGCATTGAGCATGGCCAGCGCCGAGGTCAGCAGCAGCATGCCGCCACCGACCTGGAAGCTGGCCAGCGAGATGCCAAAAAACTCCAGGATGTGCAGCCCCATCAGGGCGCTGATGGCAATGACGACAAAGGCGCTGAAGGAGGAGATCAGAATCGTGCGGCGCCGTTGTTCGTCGGTGAAGTCTTGTGTGTAGTGGATGAAAAACGGCACGATGGCCAGCGGGTTGACGATGGCCAGCAGGGTGACAAGGGGTTTAAAGTCCATGGGGGCATGTTAGCCGCTGGCACTCGCCCATTCAACAGATAACTGGACAGACCGATGACGAATTGCATTGAATTGACCGCCGCCGACGGGTTTTGTTTTCCGGCGCTGCTGCTGCGCCCCGAGGCGCCGCCGCGTGGGGCGGTGGTGTTGCTGCAGGAGATTTTTGGCGTCAATGCCCACATGCGCGCCGTGGCGGCTGACATTGCCGCGCAGGGGTATCTGGTGCTGGCGCCCAGCACCTTTCACCGGGTCAAACCCGGGGTGGAGATGGGCTACACGCCCGAGGAGATTGCGGCGGGTGTGGCGCTGAAGGCGGCGGTGGAGGCCTTGCCGTCCCCAGGTGTGCTGCAAGACGTGCAGGCCGCTGTGGACTACGCCGCCGGCGCGGGCAAGGTGGCGGTGCTGGGGTATTGCTGGGGTGGCTTGCTGGCCTGGCGTGCCGCGTGCCTGTTGTCGGGCGTGAGTGCGGCGGTGCCGTATTACGGGGGTGGCATGACGCAGCCCGCCGAGCTGGCGCGCACGCCGCGTTGCCCGGTGCTGGCGCATTTTGGGGATCGGGACCATGCGATTGCGCTGGACGGGGTGAAGCAGTTCCAGCAGGCGCAGCCGGCGGTGGCGGTGCGGATTTACCCGGCGGGCCACGGTTTCAATTGTGATCACCGCGCCGCGTATGACCCCGCCGCGGCGGCGCTGGCGCAGGAGCGCACGCTGGCGTTTCTGGCCCGGCACCTGCGCTGACTGCGGGGGCGGGTGTTTAGCGCGCCGAGCGTTCCAGGTAGCGTTTGCGCCAGAAAAACAGCACCAGCCCGAGGGCGATCAGCGCCATGGCGCTGACGGCCAGCCAGAAGCCGTTGCTGCGGTGCAGCAGCGGGATGAACTCGAAGTTCATGCCAAAGATGCCGGCCATCAGGTTCAGCGGCAGGAACACCGCCGTCAGCACCGTGAGGGTGCGCATGATTTCGTTGGTGCGGTGGCTTTGGGCGTTGAAGTGGATTTGCACCGCGGCTTCGGTGTTGTGCTCCAGCTGGCGCACGTGGTGCACCATGCGTTCGATGTGTTCGAGCACGTCGCGGCTGCGCACTTGCAGCAGGTCGCGCTCATGCTGGCTTAGCGGGCCGTCGCCGTCGGGCCAGGTTTTCAGGGTTTCGATCCAGTCCTGGATGGCGGTGCGCTGGTCTTCACACAGGTCGTCGAGCTGGTGCAGCGTCTGGCGCGCATCGAGCAGGGTGCGCCAGTTGGCAAAGCGGGTTTTGGGGCTGAGTAGCTCGGTTTGCCAGTGGTCGAGCTGATGGCTGAGTTCGCGGCGCAGCGCCAGAAAGCCGTCCACCATGTGGTTGACGATGCGCAGCATCAGGTCGGCGGGGCCGGTGGGCACACCGCGGGCGCCGGCGGAGCGGCTGTCGGGTGCGGCGCCATGGCCGTTGCCGTTGGCTTCGGGTTGCGGGCTGCCCGCTGCCAGCAGCCGCTGGGTGTAGCTGTCGCGCAGCGGGCAGTCGTCCGGGTGCACGGACAGAAGCAGGCGGTCAAACACCACAAAGCCGATCGGGCTGGTGTCGATGCGCCGCAGCACCGGCGGGCCGCCGCGTTTGTCGCCGGGCTGGGGCGGGGTGGGCTTGACCTCGGCAGCGGCCACCGTCAGGCGGCGAAACACCAGCAGGTCGTATTGCGAGGTGTAGTCGTAGCGTGACGGCAGTTGCAGGTTGAGCAGGTCGGACACATGCAGGTCCACCAGTTGCACCCCGCACAGGGTTTGCAGCGCGCCTTGCAGCGCGCCCTGTTGTTGCTCGAACTCGCTGCGGCTGCAGGCCAGCCACAGGTAGCCCTGCGCTGGCCAGGCCAGTTCGCCGGGCGTCTGGGTGGGGGTTTCGGTGACGTTGGCGCCGTGGATGCTGAAGACGCGCATGGGTGACTGCTTTTATCAGGGAAATGGGGTGTTAGCCCGGATGTGGATTGCCTTGAATGCTCCTATTTTTGAAGCAGTCTGGCAGCCTCCAGGGAGAAGTAGGTCAGCACACCGTCGGCCCCGGCGCGTTTGAAGGCGAGCAGGCTTTCCAGCATGACGGCGTCGTGGTCGAGCCAGCTGTTTTGCGCGGCGGCCTTGAGCATGGCGTATTCGCCCGACACTTGGTAGGCAAAGGTCGGCACCCTGAATTCGTCTTTGACGCGGCGCACCACGTCCAGGTAGGGCATGCCGGGCTTGACCATGACC
>NZ_JAQTWM010000060.1 GCF_028689305.1 Rhodoferax sp.
TGGAGCCGATTGGGTATATTCCACCGGCCGAGGCTGAGGCCAACTACTACCGGCAACTCGCCGAGAAGACCGAATCCCCGGTTTCACTTTAACTAACCAGCCTCCACGATACCCGGGGCGATTCAGTATGAAGCCCTCGCAAATGCTCGTGCCATCCTTACTTCGGCATTCGCTATTGAAGAATCTTATGATCTCCTAATTGGCAACTACGTTGAAGTCGAGCAGGAGCTATTGACGGCTACCGCTATAAATGCGGTTCGGGATTTGAGTGAATATCACGACTTCTTTGAACTTCGATCAACGATTAATCGGCGTGTCGTCAATTTGCTGACAGCAACTCGTCTTTACCTTGATCAAACACCACAGCGACTATCGGATTGTGCTACGGCTCCCGAAGATGCCCGTTCCGAATTTAGGCAACGAACTCGAGATCATTACGATGCCACGTTCGGGTATCGGTTTCTTGAGGCCTTGCGCAATCATGTCCAGCATTGTGGCTTGGCTGTTCATCGCTTGAGCCTAAACAAAAAATGGATTGGAGAGGGAGAAGACCGAGTGCTTGAACTCTCAATACAACCATTTGCTGAGAAGCGCTACTTGGTTACCGATGGAGGCTTTAAAAAGAAGATGCTAGATGAAATGCCCGACCAGGTTATTTTGACGCTTCTTATTCGTGATTACCTACAGTGCATTGGCAATCTTCATAAGCTTGTCCGTAGTCATGTGACGGAACGGGTCAAGGAAGCGAGACAGACGATAGAAGGGCATCTCTCTGAGTACTCCAAAGAAAACAATGGCTCCACTATTGGGCTCGCGGCATACAGAACTGACTCTCACGGGCGAAAGGTGTCTGTACCGCTTATGCTCGACTGGGACGATGTACGCATAAAGCTCATAGCACGTAACTCTGACATGGTTGCTCTTGGACGGCACGTCGTCACCGGGCGCGCAAAATGACGTCCAACCCTGCGGTCCACCGGGCGCTGCGCAATATAGCAGCGCAGCACCGGTGACCTTCACGTTAGCTATTCCATATGCCTACTCAGGAACGCATGTCGAACCTCGAACCACTCCAAAATGACGACCTCCCGCCAGAAGACGAACCGCAAGGCGACGTAAGCGCCGTTCGCGCGCAACTTGAATCCAGATGCGCAGCTGCCAAGATACCTATCGAGGAAACGGAGGGCTACGAACCTGATCAGCAGGTCGTTCGCATAGGCATGCCATCTGGGAGAGATCGCCGATGGATCTACTGCTGGGACTATGGCGACTATCAGAAGCTGTTGTCGATCCCATTCGAGCAGCTTGTCTTCTTGCAGGGCCTTGAAGCAATCTGCAACTACTCGATATCAACAATTGAAGTTGGAATTCGAACGCTCGGCGCGCCCTCAAGTAGGCTACTGTTTTCGCGGCTCTTCAAGGTTGCGGTAAGTGATTCTCCAGAACCCGACCAAATTCCAAGGCTTGAGCTGCCGTCACCGTTGTCAGAAGGAAAGACAAAGTTGGTTCTTGGCACACCATCGACTGAATTGTCGACACTGGTCCGAGGTATGAGGCCAAGGCTCTCGCTTTCCATAATTTCTGAAGGTATCAATCAACATGACAAGGCACTTGAACTGGTCAAACGAGCTTCAGATGCCTTGTTTTTTCAGATCGATCTACTCCACGAAATTCCGCTGACTTTGGTACGCGAGCGGCGTTCAGTCGCTCGTCGTCGCAGAACGGCTCGCGCGGAAACGCCGCCCGATGTTACGTTTCCGTCTCATGAGTATGATCCAGCTCCTGTTTCCCTGTACTGGTATGGCCGCAGCGCAATCGGGATGCCGCTACTTCAATATCTGGCGTTCTACCAGGTCATTGAATACTACTTCCCAACCTACTCACAAGCCGACGCGCGACGAAAACTGAAAGCTATTCTGAAGGATCCCGGATTTCGTGGCGATCGGGACGCAGACCTCGGTCGCCTTTTGTCAGCCATTCACGTTAGTCGGTCTGGTGCCTTTGGAGATGAGCGCTCGCAACTCCGCGCAACGTTGCTGGAATGTATCGAGCCAGAATTACTTCACCAATTTATCGCGTCAGATCCGGCCAGATCTGACTTCCTCTCGTCTAAAGCAAAGGGATTGTGTGAACAGAAGATCCCGGTTGCCAACCCGACCGCAGATTTACGAGGCGATGTTGCGGAGCGAATCTACGAGATCCGGTGCAAGATCGTTCATACAAAGACTGATGCGAAGAATTCTGAATTTGAACTTCTCTTGCCCTTCTCACGTGAGGCGGAGCAGCTTGCGCACGACATCGAGCTCGTTCAATTCGTTGCCCAGCAAGTTCTCATCTCAGCAAGTATTCCGTTTCGCGCCTAGGATAGCTAACGCGTCCATCGAGGGGACGTCTTCCAGCGAGCTTTGCTTGCTTACAGTCGCCGTTCATGTCGAACGATAAACCCTTCCGGTATTTCGGATGTTCAATTTTGAATGGGATGATGAAATGGCTGCAACCAATTTGCTGAAACACGGTGTATCGTTCGACGAGGAGGTCAGTGTTTTGGTGATGGACGGGCACTGACTTTTTCTGACACCGATCACAGCGAATTTGAAGATCGAAGTCGAACTTACGGAATCTCAAACAAGACGCGTCTCTTGGTGGTCGTTCATACTGAACGACGCAACGGTCTTCGAATCATCGGCGCGAGAAAGGCGACACGATATGAAAAAGGCATCTATGAAAACGGCTGATCAAGACATTCCCGAATTGAAGCGGGATCAACTGGGCAAAGGTGTACGAGGCAAGTACCTGAAGCACTTTACTCAAGGTAGCAATGTCGTTGTGTTACAGCCAGAAATCCAAAAGGCTTTCCCGACCTCTGAGGCTGTTAACAAGGCTCTGGCAAGCATGTTGGCCTTTGCAAAAGAAACACAAAGTTTGACAGGCCGCTCAGGTCGGACAACGCGCAAACGCGTTACCGCGTAGCTTTGACGCAAGGGCTTTCTCCAACTAAGCGCTTGCCCGCACCTTGCGCATAATGCCGAGCAAGGGCGCTCAATTTGAACATCGGCCCTCACAATGAAACCGCAAACCATCCTGCTCGCCTGCCTTGCCTTCGCCGCGTGCGGTTTAGCGCTTGGCAGCGAGTTTCAGCCGGTCCAGGCGGGCATTGCGCCACTGAAATCCCGGTTGGCCGAAGTGAAGGCCGAGTCGGTTTCCTTGCGTACTGCGCTCGCTGCGGCCGAGCCGGCGGAAAGGCCAAGATCCGAAGGACAGCTGGCTGCTCTCCAAGAAGAGGAGAAGCAGCTCACGGCGGAAATTGACAGCGCAGAACGGCAGAGCCGCTCGCCATACGTCACTTATGCCGCGCCGCCGCAGCACCAGGCCAGATGAACACCCGACAAGAATCGCCCGCGGTTTGACGTCGCTTTTGGGTGGCATTCTTAAATGGAAGATGGCTATTATTTCGATAGCTAATCAAGCTTGTTCCACCCGGGCTAGAGGGGTAAAACACCCTCAATCACTTGACACTTTGCTTGAGCCAGTCGGCAAAGGCCACGCATTCCCAGCGCTCCATCATGCCGGTGCGCCAGCACAGGTAGTGCGCGTGCGGGCTGGGCCAGCCTGGGAATCCCAGTTCAGGGGCGCGACCCCATGGGCTATAGTCTGGCAACATATCGCCAGCAGCGGCGACAGGGTTCAAGGGGCGGGAGATGGCTTCACTATCCAGTGCGATTGACGGCAAACCCAGGCCCCATGCGCCTTGCCCTTTGTTGCTCAACGCTGTCTGCAGACGGTATTCCAGGCGATCTGCACGCCGAAACTCGATTGAGATATTTCTATGCAACCTACCGTAGCTGTCTTCGGAATTCTTAGATTTCCACCTGAACAAATGCCAGAAGTGCGGCCCCACCTAAGAACTTTGGTCGAGACGACTTACCAAAACGATGGGTGCGTTGCCTACGATGTCGCTGAAGATCCATTTGATCCCGGGCTTATTCGCTTCTCCGAACTGTGGCCAGATCACGAAAGCCTTGCCAAGCACCTTCAGGCTCCGCATATTGAACCCTGGCGGACCGTTGCTCGCCGTTGTGGTTTGCTTGACCGAAAGTTCACTGCATATGACATCAATGGTTCGCGTAGCGTTTGAGGCGATGCCACATGGTTTGTCCGCCGCAAGGAGATGTTTATGGTGTCTACGAGCATGGTTGCGCGGCGGATAAGCGCTGATGGTTAGGATCTTCGGTAACCAATGACAAACAGAATGAAAACGAGCCCATCACTTCATTTCATGTGCGGGAAGGCAGGTTCTGGCAAAAGTACTGTGGCCAAGGCACTAGCGCAGCAACATGGCGCCGCATTGCTTTGCGAAGACGTGTGGCTCGCCAGGCTATTTCCTGCTGAATTGGTCACATTCGATGACTACATCAAGTACTCCCGCCGCATCAAGACGGTTGTTGCGCCACTGGTCATCGAGTTGCTCAAACAACAATCGGTTGTGCTTGATTTCCCGGCGAATACTCGCGAAACCAGGTTCTGGTTCAAAAGCATTTTTGAAGCTGCAAGCGTCCCCCACACACTGCACTTCATCAATACGTCGAATGCCCAGTGTTTAAGCCAAATTGCAAAGCGAAACATTGAGCGGCCAGAAGGCTCGCACGTACTTACAGAAGAAGCGTTCTATCACATTTCATCCTTTTTTCAGCCGCCCACAGTGGAAGAGGGCTTCAATGTTCAAACTTATGAGCAAGAAGCCAGGCTGAATGTGCAAACGTAGCTCAACCTCTACCGCTTTGAGCGGCATTCGCAAATGGAATTAAGCTACTGTTTTAATAGCTAGTCAAGCTTATTCCACCAGGGCTAGAGGCCTAAAACACTCTCAATCACTTGACGCTTTGCTTGAGCCAGTCGGCAAACGCCACACATTCCCAGCGCTCCATCATGCCGGTGCGCCAGCACAAGTAGTGCGCGTGCGGGCTGGGCACATTGCGGCCAAACACGGCGTTGGCCCCCAGGCGGACCAGGGCGCCATTGTCCAGCCAGGGTTGGGCCAGTTTCAGGCGCACCAGGGCGATGCCCATACCGGCAGCGGCGGCGTCACACATCAGGCCGACGTCGTTGAACTGTGAGCCGTCCACCGGCTCGGGCCAGTCCAGGTGGCAAGCGGCAAACCAGGTGCGCCACGGCTCCAGCGGGCTGCGCAGCAAGGCCTCGCCCTCCAGGTCCTGCGCCACCTCAAACGGGCCGTGTTCGCGCACAAACGCGGGTGACGCCAGCGGGGTGACCTCGTCCTTGACCAGGCAGACGTGTTCCACGTCGGCGTAGCGGCCGGTGCCAAAACGGATCATCAGGTCGGCGTCTTCGGCCACCACGTCCAGCAGCGGAATCGACACCTGCAGGGTCAGGTCGATCTCGGGGTAGGCCTCGGTGAACTGGCGCAGGCGCGGGATCAGGATCGAACGGGCAAAAGTGGGCGTCACGGCCAGCCGCAGCTTGCGTTTGCCGGGGGCGGCCGCCGAACTGGGAAAACGCTGCAGCATGCCCAGCCCTTCGCGCACATGGGCCAGGTATTCCACCCCCTCGGTGGTCAGCGAAAAATCGGCGCGGCCAAACAGCCGGGTGCCGATGATCTGCTCCAGCTGCTTGACACGGTGGCTGACAGCGCTCGGGGTGACACACAGCTCTTCCGAGGTCTGTGTCACGCTGCGCAGGCGCGCCAGCGCTTCAAAGGTCAGCAAACATTGGATGGGGGGAATACGGGCAGCGGCCATGGCGGCATTGTGGCATCGCTGCCTTGGGTGTGCACTGCGTAGAATCCCCGCCCACGATGTCTGATTTTCTGGCGGTCTTGCCGCAATACCTGATTCCCAAACAAGCGCTGACCCTGTTGGCGGGCCGTGTGGCCCGCGCCCGCGCCGGCCAGTTCACCACCCGCTTGATTGCCTGGTTTGTCCGGCGTTATGGGGTCAACATGGCCGAGGCGGCCAACCCGGACGTGGCCAGCTACGCCAGCTTCAACGACTTTTTCACCCGTGAATTGCGGCCGGGCGCCCGACCGCTGGCGCAGGCCGAACTGATCTGCCCGGTGGACGGGGCCATCAGCCAGTTTGGCCGCATCCAGGGCCAGCAGATTTTCCAGGCCAAGGGCCACCAGTACAGCAGCACGGCGCTGGTGGGCGGCGATGCGGCGCTGGCGGCCCAGTTTGACGACGGCCACTTTGCCACGCTGTACCTGAGTCCGCGCGATTACCACCGCATCCACATGCCCTGTGACGGGGTGTTGCGCCGCATGATCTACGTGCCGGGTGATTTGTTCTCGGTCAATCCCACCACCGCCCGGGGGGTGCCGGGCCTGTTTGCCCGCAACGAACGGGTGGTCTGCGTGTTTGACTCAGCCCGCGGGCCGTGGGTGCTGGTGCTGGTGGGGGCCACCATTGTGGGCAGCATGGCCACCGTCTGGCACGGGGTCATCAACAACCCGCGGGCCGGTCAGCTGTGTGACTGGTCTTATGAGCCGCAGCGTGTGGCGCTGAAGCAGGGTGACGAAATGGGCCGCTTTCTGCTGGGTTCCACCGTGGTCATGCTGTTTCCTAAGGGGCCGCTGCAGTTCAACCCGGGCTGGCAGCCCGGCGGCGCGATCCGCATGGGCGAGCGGATGGCGCAGTCTGTCTAGTTGCCGCCTGGGGCGTGTGCTGACCCGGCCGAAGCCGCGCGCCGGGTGCCGGAGCCCAGGCGCCGATAGGCCCCCGGACTGCTGCCTGTCCACAGTTTGAAGGCCCGGTTGAACACGCTCGGGTTGTCAATGCCGATCACGGCGCCGATGGCCGTCACGGAAAGTCTGGTTTTTTGCAGCTGCAAAATCGCCATGTCGCGCCGAAGCTCATCCTTGATGGCCTGAAAGTTGGTGCCTTCGTTGGCAAGGCGGCGGGACAGCGAACGCGCCGAAAAGTGCAGTGCCCGGGCGGTACTCGCCAGCGTGGGTTTGTCGGCCAGGCGGTTCTCCAGATGGCTGCGCACCCTGTGTGTCTGCATGTTTTCGCTGAAAGGCACATACAGCCAGTCAGCCGGGGCATTGCGGAGAAATGCGCTGAAGCTTCCCCGGTCCTGCCGAAGGGGCGCCTTCAAATACTCCGAATCCACATAGAGGGCCGTTTGGGCCCGGTCGAAGTGGATCGGCCCGGGAAAGAGGTACACATACTCGGCCGCACGCGGTGGGCGGGCGTAGGCCAGGTCCACCTGGACGAGCGGGATTTTCCGGTCAATCATCCATGACGCCACGCCGTGGACCAGTTTCAGCATGATCTCGTGCACCAGCACGCGCGACCTCTGGGGCGGCATATGCTCGACCAGCGCGATGCGCGTCAAGGCGCCGCTGCGGGACACCTCAAACCCCATGTCATCGAGCTGCAGGCGAAAGTAACTTCTGAAGCGCTGCAGGGCGATGCCCAGATTCGGCGCGCCGAACAGGCCCAGGCACAGAAACTTCAGCGTCCCCCGGCGCAAGGGGCGGGAAAAGAATCCCGGTGTTTCATCGTCGCAGGCAAAGGCGATCTGGCGATACAGCCGGGAGAACTGCTCGATCGAAATCCGGGCGCCGGACTCCTCCAGCAGATTCGGCGCAATCAGTGCGTGTGCCGTGGCCTTGCTGATCAGGGCGTCGTCCAGGTCCAGGCCCGCCAGCAGTTCTGTGACCATGGCCACCGGAACGGTTGGAGACAGCTGATCATGTGGCGGCATACATCACCGTTTGAATAAATCCTATTTTGGCGCGAAATGCAAATTATTAGACCATTTTTGTCATAACACCCACCAGTCATGGATTTTAGAATGCCAAAAATACCCGTGAAATTGGCGTATCCCCAGGCAATTTCACAGACACAACACAAGGTGACAAATCTGGTGACTTGGCGGTTTATGCAAGTTTTTTTGACTGCAGCAGACAGCCATGGTCACGCCGGAGGGCACCCGACAGCAGGACGCACATGAATTTCCAGTTGACGCCGGAGCAAAGTCAAATCCAGGAACTGGCCCGCCGGTTCGCCGACCGTGAAATCCTTCCGCTGGCTGCTGACGCCGATCGCCAGCAGACATTGCCGCTGCAGATCCAGGCCAAAGCCGTTGAGTTGGGCCTGGTGAACCTGACGCTGCCACAGAGTCTGGGGGGCGCGGGCCTGGGCTGCCTGGAGCTGGTGCTGGTGACCGAGGCGTTTTGCCATGCCTGCCTGGGCATTGGCACGGCCTTGTGTATCAACACCTTGGCGGCCGAGCCGGTGGTGCTGGCCGGTAGCGAGGTGCAGCAGCAACGTTATCTGGCGCCCTTGCTGGCTGGCCGTTTTGCCAGTTTTGCGTTGACGGAGCCGGGGGCCGGCTCGGATGTGGCGGGCATCCGCACCCGGGCTACCAGGGTGGACGGTGGCTGGCAGCTCACCGGTAGCAAGATCTGGATTTCGAATGCGCCCATGGCCGACTTTTTTGTCGTGTTTGCCAAAACCAGCCCGGACGCCGGTCACAAGGGCATGACGGCCTTCATTGTCGAGCGTGACAGCCAGGGGCTCACGGTGGGGCCATCCATGAGCAAACTCGGTCAGCGCGCTGCACCCACGGCGGAGGTGTTCCTGGATGCTGTCTTTGTGCCGGACACCCAACGCCTTGGCGCCGAAGGCAGTGGTTTTGGCCTGGCGATGCAGGTCTTTGACCATTCCCGCCCCATGGTGGCCGCCTTTGGTCTGGGCTTGATCCAGCGCTGCGTGGACGAGTCGCTGGCTTACGCACGCTCACGCGTCAGCATGGGCAAGGCGCTGATCGAACATCAGGCCGTGGCCCACAAGCTGGCGGAAATGCAGATGCGCCTTGAAGCCGCCCGCCTGTTGACTTACCAGGCCGCCTGGATGACCGATCAGGGACAGCGCTGCACCCTGCAGGCGTCCATTGCCAAGGCTTATGCCGCTGATGCCGCCATGTGGTGCGCCACGGAAGCGGTCCAGATTTTTGGCGGCATGGGCTACAGCACCGAATACCCGGTGGAAAAACTCTTCCGGGACGCCAAAGTACTGCAGATTTACGAAGGCACCAGCGAAATCCAACGCAACATCATCGCCCGGGAAATGGCCCGCAACTGAAAGGACCCACAGCATGCAACACCCGAACAACGAACCGGTCATCCTGGCTGCCGTGCGCACGCCGTTCGGCCGCCGCAACGGCGCCTTGCGCGAAACCCGGCCCGATGCCTTGCTGGCCGGCATCATCAATGCCGCGCTGGCGCGCGCGGGTGTTCCCGGTGAAGCCATTGGCGACGTCATTGCCGGCTGTGTCAGTCAGGCCGGCGAGCAGGGCGCCAACATTGCCCGTCAGGCGGTCTTGCTGGCCGGGCTGCCGCAGCAGGTGCCGGGCGTCAGCCTGAACCGGATGTGTGGCTCCAGCCAATACGCCGTGCATGCCGCAGCGCAGGCGGTGGCTGCTGGTGATCTGGACTTTGCCGTGGCTTGCGGTGTGGAAAACATGAGCCGGGTCCCCATGTTCCTGGACCTCACGCTGGGTCAAGGTCCGTTCACAGGATTCGACAAGCTGCATCCCGACCTGGTGGCGCGGTATCCCATCGTGCATCAGGTCGAAAGTGCGGAGCGCATTGCCGACCAGTGGCAGCTCTCCCGGGCCGAACTGGATGCGTTTGCGATCGAGAGCCATCGGCGTGCCCACGCGGCCCGCCTGGCCGGCTGGCACAAGGAAGTGGTGCCGGTGGCCGGGGTCGACAAGGACGGCGCGGGCTTCACACTGGACTTTGATGAAGGGGTGCGTTCGGTCATCGACCACGCCAGGATGAGCAGCATGGCACCGGTGTTTCGTTCGCCCGACACCGGCGTGGTGACTGCCGCCAACGCCAGCCAGGTTTCTGACGGTGCCAGTGCGGTGGTGATCGGCAGCCGCGCGGCGGCGGCGCAACATGGGCTCCAACCCAAGGCGCGATTCCTGGCACGGGTGGTGACCGGCTCAGACCCGGTGATGCAACTCACCGGGGTCATCCCGGCCACCCATCTGGCCCTCAAGCGAGCGGGGCTGTCCATGGCCGACATCGACTGGATTGAGCTCAACGAAGCCTTTGCCGCGGTGGCCCTGAGTTGGGCGCGCGAGTTCAAGCCGGATGCCGACCGGCTCAACCCCTGGGGCGGCGCGATTGCCCACGGCCACCCGCTGGGGGCCACGGGGGCGGCCCTGATGGCCAAAATGCTTTGCGGCCTGGAGCAGCGCGGTGGCCGGTTTGGCCTGCAGGTGATGTGTATCGGCCATGGCATGGCCACCGCCACCGTCATCGAGCGTCTGGGCTGAGGCGAGGCTGAACTTCCACCCCATGAATCCGTGCCATAACGAGGAGACGAGCTTGAAAACGACCATTCGCCGCCAGACCCTGAGTGATGTTCTGCGCCGCACCGCGCTGCGGTTCCCGGCCAAGGCTGCCATCATCTGTGGTGACACCCGCTGGACTTATGCGGAGTTTGACGCCCTGGTGTCGCGCCTGGCCGCCGGCCTGTCGCAACTGGGTGTGGTGCAAGGTGAGCGTGTGGCGGTATTGGCGCGCAACTCCCACGGATTCGCCGCCATGCGGTTTGCGCTGGCGCGGCTCGGTGCCGTGCTGGTGCCCATCAATTTCATGCTCAAGGCTGAGGAGGTGGCCTACATCCTGCGCCATGCCGGCGCCCGGATGCTGGTCACTGACAGCGGCTTGGCCGAGGTGGCCCGCGCTGCGGCGGCACTGCAAACGCTGGTGCGCGAATTCATCTGGATCCCCGCAGAAGACGCCAGCGCCCCGGTCCCGGGCATGCATTGTTTTGATGAGCTGGCCGCCTGCCAGGGCCGCGTCCCGGAAACCACGTTCACCGGCGCGGACCTGCTGCAGATCGTCTACACCAGCGGCACCGAATCCAGCCCCAAGGGCGCCATGCTCACCCATGACGCCGTGCTCTGGCAGTACGTCAGCTGTGTTGCCGATGCCGAAATCCAGGCCAGCGACGTCACCTTGCATGCCTTGCCGCTGTACCACTGTGCGCAGCTGGATGTGTTTTTTGGTCCGAGCATTTTTGTCGGCAGCACCAATGTCATCACGGCCAGGCCGGTGCCGGACAACCTGCTCGGTCTGATCGAAAAGTTCAGGATCACCAGCTTTTTTGCGGCGCCGACGGTGTGGATTGCCATCCTGCGTTCTCCCAACCTGGACGTTGCCAAAATTGCCAGCCTGGTCAAGGGTTACTACGGTGCCTCGATCATGCCGGTCGAGGTGTTGCGCGAGCTGGCGGCACGATTGCCCCAAGTGCGCCTGTGGAATCTTTATGGTCAGACTGAAATTGCGCCGCTGGCGACCCTGCTGGGGCCGGATGACCAGTTGCGCAAACCCGGCTCGTGCGGACGCCCGGTGCTCAATGTCGAGACACGTGTTGTGGATGACGACATGCAAGACGTGGCCGTGGGCGAGGTGGGTGAAATCGTGCACCGCTCACCGCACCTGATGCTGGGTTATTTCCATGACGATGAACGGACTGCGGCAGCTTTCGACGGTGACTGGTTCCACAGTGGTGACCTCGGCACCATCGACGAGGAAGGCTTCATCAGTGTGGTGGACCGCAAGAAGGACATGATCAAGTCCGGCGGAGAAAACGTCGCCAGCCGTGAAGTCGAGGAAATGATCTACCGCCTGCCCCAGGTGAGTGAAGTGGCGGTGATTGGCTTGGCCGATCCACACTGGGTGGAGGCGGTCACCGCCGTCATCGTGCTGAAGGCCGGCCAGGTGCTGACCGAAGAGGAGGTGATTGCGTTTTGCCGCAGCCACATGGCCACCTTCAAGACGCCCAAGCGTGTTGTCTTTGCCGACACGCTGCCAAAGAACCCCAGTGGCAAATTGCTCAAGCGGGAGTTGCGCAACAGCTACCGGAACGCTGGTTGAGTTGCCGCCAGCCTGGCCGGCCGGTCAGGCACTACCGGAAGATCACCGTCTTGTGGCCGTTGAGCAGCACGCGGTGTTCGCTGTGCCATTTAACGGCGCGCGCCAGCACCTGGCTTTCGGTGTCGCGCCCCAGGGCGGTCAAATCTTCCACCGTCTTGCTGTGGTCGACGCGGGCCACGTCCTGCTCGATGATCGGGCCTTCGTCGAGGTCAGCCGTCACATAGTGGGCGGTGGCGCCGATCAGCTTCACGCCGCGATCATGCGCCTGGTAATAGGGCTTGGCCCCCTTGAAGCTGGGCAGGAACGAATGGTGGATGTTGATGGCCCGGCCCGACAGGCTGCGGCACAGCTCGTTGGAGAGGATCTGCATGTAACGCGCCAGCACCACCAGCTCGGCTTCTTCACCCTGGATGATTTCCAGCTGTTTGGCTTCGGCCTGCGCCTTGCTGGCGGCGGTCACCGGCAGGTGGTGAAACGGCACGTTGTAGCTGGCGGCCAGCTGGTAAAACTCGCGGTGGTTGGAGATGATGGCGCGGATGTCCAGCGGCAGCAGGCCGCTTTTCCAGCGGAACAGCAGGTCGTTGAGGCAATGCCCTTCCTTGCTGACCATGATGACGGTGCGCATCGGCTGGGCCTGGGCATGCAGCTGCCACTGCATCTCGAACGGCTGGGCAAAGGCGGCCAGCTGGGTCTTGAGTTCGGCAAAACTGTGCTGGGCGCAGGCAAACTGCACCCGCATGAAAAACAGGCCGGTATCGGCGTCGTTGTACTGGGCGGCTTCTTCGATGTTGCCGCTGCGTTCCAGCAAAAAGCCGGACACCGCGTGCACCAGGCCCAGACGGTCCGGGCAGGACAGGGTCAGAATGTAGACAGGGTTCATAGGGGCGCTATTGTCGCAGCCGCCAGTGGGGTGGCTAGAGAGATTCGATTGCTATAATTTGTATAGCTTTAAGCCCTTTGTTTGTGCGGGCTAGAGTCGATTTTTGTGCTTCAGTGAATGACCACCGGGTTTTGCGCCAGCTCGGCGTAGCGCTCCAGCGTGTCTTCCACTTCTTCCTGCGTTGGCGTCTTGAGCTGCCAGGCGGCGATGTGTTGCTGGAAGAGTTCGGCCCAGGAACCGTCCAGATACACCTCCTTGCCGGAGCGTTTGTCGACAATCTCAAAGCCATGGCGCGCCAGCTGGGGCACGATCAGCAACTGCTCACCGTCCTTGAGGGGCTGGTCAGGCACATCCGCGGCCACGGCGTTGGCCAGCATGTGGGTCACCGAGTAAGTGTCAGAGTCGTAAAGCGTGTGCATGGGCAAATTATCCTTGAATCCGGTTACCACTGCAGTTGGCAGCATTTGGCGGAAATTCAAGATGCGTGCCGCCAGCCAACGGCCTGGCGGTCCGCGGTCAGTCAGGGCTGTCAGCCGGTTGGGTGGCTGACCATTGCTGGTCGATGCTGTCGCCGTTGGTCTCGGTGATGCGGATGCGCGCAGGCAGGTAGCCGAGCTGGGGGGCGAGCCACACCTCGACCTTCTGGTCATAGGGCTGGCGCGGGTTGCGCACCAGTTTCAGCCCCTGCAGCGTGCCGCCGGGCAGTTCCAGGGTTTCGCTGCCCTCAAAGGTGAACAGCCACAGGTCGGCATCACGCGGACCCACCGTCTGGACGGTCAAGGTGGTACCAGGCCCATAACGCTCGGGTTCACTCGCCACCAGCGCACCGAGCTGCAGCAGCACACTCAGGCGGTCCTGGGCGCCGACCAGCAGCGGGGCATCCGGGGTGTTGGCGCTGAACGTGACCTTGCCCTGGGTGTAGTTGAAATGGGCGGCCACCTCGCTGCGGTATTTGTCTGAAAAACGTTCGGGCGCCAGCCCGACGTCGGTGATCTGGCCACGGCTGGTTTGTGAACGGCTTTGGCCAAACGCGCTGAAGCTCAGGCGGGCGTTGTAGCTGGTGCCCAGATGGCGCCACAACAGCTCGCCGTTGAGGTTGTAGGGGAACTTGTTGGCCTGGATTTTGTACAGCAGCCGGGTGGAGCCGGTCAGGGCGTCCAGACTGAAACTGGGCGGCCGCTCGCGTGGCGGGCGCGGTGCCGCTGGCGGCTCTGCCGGCGGCTCGGGCGGCGGTCTGGTGGCCTCGGGGGTCGAGGCGGCGTCGGCGGCACGGGCCGCGGCCAGCTGCTCGGACATGGCACTCAAGCCGGTCGTCACCGCAGTGCTGTCCGCGGCTGTCTCTGGCGTGGGGGCGGGCGGTGGGGGCACGACAGGTTTGGGCGCGGCTGCACGTGGCAGCGGAGGTTTGGGTTGGGCTGGCACCACCCGTGCCGGCACCACCGGCAGCGGGTCCGGCAAGGGTGTGATGGTCCGCGTGGTGAAGGTCAGGGCCGCATCCCCCCGCTGGCTGGCCGGGTTCAGCGCCAGCGGCATCGACTGCAGCAGCCCCAGGTGCACCAGCAGTACCACCAGGCCCAGCACCAGCCAACGCCGGAGCGGCGATCGGGTCTTGAATGCGTCCACTAAAATTTGCGCCCCAGAGGGAATCCCACCATGAAACTAGCTACCTTGAATGACGGTTCCCGCGACGGCCAGCTGGTCGTGGTGTCGCGCGATTTATGCACGGCGCATTATGCGACCGGCATTGCCGATCACCTGCAGCAGGTGCTCGACGACTGGAACTTCATGTCGCCGCAACTGCAGGACCTGTATGACGCCCTGAACCACGGCAAGGCGCGCCACGCCTTCCCGTTCGACCCCCAGTTGTGCCTGGCGCCCTTGCCGCGAGCCCATCTGCTGGCCGTGGCAGATGCTTATGCAGCCGCGCAAGCGCCTGAGTCGTCTGAGCTGGCGGCCACGCTGCGCCTGGGCTTTGCCGATGAACTGGCCGGGCCCTGTGCGCCACTGCGCGCCGCCAGTGCCGCCTTGCAGCTGGACGTGGAAGCCGCCCTGGCCGTGGTCACCGGGGACGTGCCCGCTGGTGCCAGTGCGGAGCAGGCGCTCGAGGGGGTTCGCCTGCTGATGCTGGCCAGCCATGTGCAGCTGCGGGCCTTGCAGGGCGCGTCGGACCGGCCGCTGGTCAGTAGCCCGTCCACCGCCTTCAGTCCGGTGGCCGTGACGCCTGATGAACTGGTGTACGGCGGCGAGAGTGCCTGGGCTCAGGGGCGTCTGGGCCTGATGCTCCAGTGCACGCTCAATGGCCGCAAGCTCGGTCTGTGTGATACCGGGCAGGACATGGCCTGGCATTTTGGCCAGTTGATCGCCGCCTTGTGCCAGACCCGCCGCCTGCGCGCGGGTGCCATCGTCAGCTCGGGGGAGGTGCGTAACCGCGACAGTGTGCGGGGCTACTGCAGCCTGGCCAGCCGCCGCGCTTCAGAGCTGGCGCAGGATGGTCAGGCCAAGACGCCGTGGCTGGCACCAGGTGACAGCGTACGCGTCGAGATCAAGGGCCGCGACGGCCAAAGTGTGTTTGGCGCCATCGACCAGGACGTTCAGGTGGGCGCGCAGCCAACCCCCGTTGCGGTGTGAACCTCAGGCCCCGGCGATCTGTTTGACGAAAGTCTTGATGCCGCGCAGCATCATTTCGATCGACACCGCCACCAGCACCAGGCCCATCAGGCGTTCCAGCGCCACCACAAATCGGTCACCGGCCACACGCTGAATGCGCTCGGCCAGCACCAGCACCACGGCACTCACGGTCATGGTGACACACAGCGCGGCAATCCACTCCAGCCGTTTCTGTGGCGCCTGCGACACCAGCAGCAGCACGGTGGCCAGGGCCGACGGCCCGGCAATGGCGGGAATCGCCAGCGGCACGATCAGCGGCTCACCCGCCGGTTCGGCACCGCCGCTGGCTGGCGGCGGAAAAATCATGCGCAGGGCGATCAGGAACAGGATGACGCCGCCGCCAATCTGCAGCGACAGCTCGCTGAGGTTCATCACGCGCAAAAAGCTCTCACCGACAAACATGAAGGTGAGCAGCAGCAAAAAGGCAATCAACACCTCGCGCAGGATCACCAGCGAGCGCCGCTCAGGCGCCACGTGTTGGAGCGCATTGGCAAAGATCGGGATGTTGCCAATCGGGTCGGTGATCAGGATCAGCAGGATGGTGGCCGAGACAAAGGTGTAATTCATGGTGCGCGCCGGGCGGATTCAGGTGGCGTAGACGGTGTCCAGCGAGGCAAAGCCCTTGATCTCGATCGGATTGCCAAACGGGTCGCAGAAAAACATTGTCCACTGCTCGCCCGGCTGCCCGGCAAAACGCAGTTGTGGCTCCAGGATGAAGTGGATGCCGGCGGCCTGCAGCCGCTGGGCCAGCGCCTGCCAGTCAGGCAGGGCCAGCACCAGGCCAAAGTGGGGCATGGGCACCAGGTGGTCCCCCACATGGCCGGTCGGCGCGGTCTTGAACGGCTCGCCCAGATGCATCGAGAGCTGGTGACCATAAAAATCAAAATCGACCCAGGTGGCGGTGCTGCGCCCCTCGCGGCAGCCCAGCACACCGCCGTAAAACTGGCGGGTCTGGTCCAGGTCGGTGACGTTGAAGGCAAGGTGAAATAAGCTGTTCATGGGTCGCAGGATAGCAGGCCCGCTGGCGTCCGATCTGGCCCCGGTCTTGATCCATGTCAGCTGAGCGCCAGGCGCCGGTGTCATAATCCCACGCCATGACTGCCCTGCAAACCCTGCGCAACACACCCTGGCTGGCCCGCCTGGCCCTGCTGTGGTTTGCCTTGACGCTGGGTGTGGCGGTGGCCTCTCCGGTGGTCAACCCGCAAAGCGAAGTGCTGATTTGCAGCGCTGCGGGCGGCATGGTCAAGATCGTGCTCAATGACGATGGCACGGTCAGCAGCACCAGTGCCGCGCTGGACTGCCCGCTGTGTGTGCTGGGCCATGCTGCCGCGCCAGTGGCAGTGGTGGCGCCCGAGCCGGTTCAACCCCTGGGCCATGTGCTGCAAAGCATCCCGGCAGCCCGTCTTGCTGCGGCCACGGCCGCGCCGCCACCTTCGCGTGGCCCTCCCGCTTTTCTTTAAGCTGTTGACGTCATAGTGCCTGGCGCGATCGGCGCACGCACTTTTGACCGATGCCACGGTGCATCCGGCGCGGCACACCTCTGCCGGCCTGGCGCTCTTCCAATCAACATTTGCTATGCTTTTAATAGCTATTTTTGGTTTGTTTGTGCGGGCTGGAGGCTAATTTGATTCGTAACCAGGCCTTAGTTGCCATTTTCTAACCTTGAGAAGGAAACCCATGAAACTCACCTCCCTGATGACTGCCGCTGCGCTGGCACTGGTCTCGTTTGGCGCCGCCGCCCACGGTGAAGCCGTTGAAGTCAACAACGCCTGGGCGCGTGCCACCGTCAAGGGCCAGATGGCCACGGGCGCATTCATGACACTCAAGGCCAAGGATGGCGCCAAACTGGTGGGCGGCTCTTCCCCGGTTGCCGGTGTGACCCAGGTGCACGAGATGAAGATGGACGCCGGTGTGATGAAAATGGCTGAAGTCAAGGGTGGCCTGGAGCTGCCCGCAGGCAAGGCGGTGGAACTCAAACCCGGTGGTTACCACATCATGTTGATGGACCTGAAAGCACCGCTGCTCAAGGACAGCACCGTGCCGCTGACGTTGGTGTTCAAGGACGCCAAGGGGGTCGAGTCCAAGCTGGAGCTGAAGGTGCCGGTGTCGGCCAACCCGCCGGCCATGGACCATTCGATGCATGGCAACATGCCCGCCCACAAGGCCCCCTGAGTGTCTGAAGGCTGACCTCCTGTCCCTGCCCGAATGATGTTGTTGTTGCACCGCCTTGACACCCTGCGCCGCCCCTGGGCGGTGTGGCTGGCCTTGTTGCTGGTGGTGTTTGGCGCACTGGCGCCGACGCTGTCGCACGCCGTTCAGGCGGTGCGCGGGGACGCCGGGTTCGGTGCGACAGTTTGCAGCAGCAGCGGCCCGCGCTGGCTGGCCCTGGCCGACGCCAGCGCGCCAGGTGCGCCGGGCCAGGGGGAGCCCGACCGCGCGGGGCTGATGGCCCATTGCCCGTTTTGCCTGCTGTCGGCAGAACGTCTGGCCGCGCCGCCGCCCGCTGCGTTGCCCTGGCGGGGCCTGCCCGGCACCCCGCCGCCACCCGCCGCCGCGGCGGCGTTGATCGGCCCGGCGCGTCTGATCGCGGCGGCGCATTCACGCGGGCCGCCTGCGCTCTGAGTTGGTTCTGCCGGGCCTGCCGTTGACGGTCGGACCGGCTTGAAGGGTGTGTGCCGGTCTGAACCGGTTGCACGCGGTCCCTGGTCATCAACTCAAGAGCGATTCATGACATTTTCCGAACTGAACCGGGTGCGCTGGATGACGCGCCTCCCTGTGGGCGCTGCCCTGGCCCTGCTGGCCACCCTGCCGCTGCCGGGCCATGCCCATGGCACCAAGGCCGGCACCCTGCAGATTGACCATCCGTATGCCGTGCCCAGCGAACCCAACGAGCCCCATGGCAAGGTTTACTTGCGTGGCATCAAGAATAACGGGGCGCAGGCTGATCGTTTGCTGGGGGCCAGCACGCCGGTGGCGGCGGCGGTGAAGCTGCACAGCCTCAAACCCGATGCCAACGGCCTGCGTGGCATGCAGCTTGACGCCATTGAGCTGCCGCCCCAGGCCACCACCCTGCTGCGCCACACCGGTGATTACCAGCTCAGCCTGATAAACCTCAAGGCACCGCTCAAGGACGGTGACCGCTTTGCGTTGACGCTGAATTTTGAACATGCCGGCAGCCAGACCGTCCAGGTCTGGGTGCAGACCCCGCGGGCGGCGCAAGCCAGCCATGCCAGCCACTGAGCCGCACCCATCCGGCGCTTCTTGTCCCCCTCGGCCCACCCCTGAACCTCTTTTGAATCGCTTTATGCTGGAACTGAAACACGCTGAATTCGCCCGTGCCATGACCTTGGCCCTGCCAGCCCTGGGGCTGTTGTGCGCCCAGGCCCAGGCCGCTGAGGAAGCGGCGGCCACCTTGCCGGTTGTCACCGTCACCGCCACCCCAGGCTCTGGCAGCCAGGCGTCGGGTGCCACGTCGGTGGACCGAGCCACCTTGAACACCCGCTCGGCCGCCACCAGCGACACCGCCAGCCTGCTCACCGACATTCCCGGTCTGAGCCTGCTTGGCGCTGGCGGGGTGTCGAGCCTGCCGGTGATCCACGGTCTGGCCGATGACCGTCTGCGCATCCAGGTGGATGGCATGGACCTGATCGCTTCCTGCCCCAACCACATGAACCCGGCGCTGTCCTACCTCGATCCGACCCAGGTGGATTCGCTGAAGGTCTACGCCGGCATCACGCCGGTGAGTGTCGGCGGGGACAGCATTGGCGGCACCATCATGGCCGAGTCGCGTGCGCCAGCGTTTGCCGCACCGGGCCAGGCGGCGCTGACCCAGGGCGAGATCGGGGCCTTTTACCGCAGCAACAACCAGGCGCGGGGTGTCAATGTGGCGGCCAGTTATGCCACTGACAAGTTGGCCCTGTCTTACACCGGCGCCAGCAGTCAGGCCGACAACTACCGCGCTGGCGCCGATTTCAAAACCTATGACTTCACGGGCCGGGCCGGACACAACCTGGCACGCAACGAGGTCGGCTCCACCGCCTACGAGACGCGCAACCACAGCCTGGGGCTGGCCTTCAGGAGCGACAACCATCTGCTGGAAGCCAAACTGGGTTACCAGGACCTGCCGTCGCAGCTCTACCCGAACCAGCGCATGGACATGCTGGGCAACACCCAAAAAAGTGTCAATCTGCGCTACACCGGCCAGTTTGACTGGGGGGCACTGCAGGCCCGTGCCTGGCACGAAAACGTGGACCATGTCATGGACTTCGGTGCGGACAAACGGTACTGGTATGGCAACGGGGTTCCGCCACTGGGCTCGGGCGGCCCGACGGCGCTGTTTGGGCAGGCTTGCAGCCCGATCAGCACCACCTGCGCGGCGGGCATGCCGATGTACACCGAGGGCAAGACCACCGGGGTGAGCCTCAAGGCCGATGTGGCGCTGACGGCGCAGGACCTGCTGCGGGTCGGTGGCGAGCTGCAGAACTACCGGCTCAACGACTGGTGGCCACCCTCAGGCGGGGGCATGTTTCCGGGCACGTTCTGGAACATCCGCGATGCCCAGCGCGACCGCACGGCGGTGTTTGGTGAGTGGGAAGCCCGCCGCAGCGCCCAATGGATGACCCTGCTGGGCGCACGCGTGGAACAAGTCAGCATGAACGCCGGGACCGTGGTGGGTTACAACCCGGCCAACTTGGCCAGCAACCAGGCGCGTGATGCCGCCGCCTTCAATGCCCAGGATCGCCAGAAGACCGACCACAACCTGGACCTGGCCGCAACGGCGCGTTACACCGCCAGCGCCAATTACGACATCGACTTTGGTTTTGCCCACAAGGTGCGCTCCCCCAATGTGTATGAGCGCTACACCTGGTCAACCTGGCAGATGGCGGCGCTGATGAACAACTTTGTCGGTGATGGCAACGGTTATCTGGGCGACGTCAACCTCAAACCCGAAAAGGCCAACACCCTGTCGGCCACTTTTGATTGGCATGCGGACGACAACCGCTGGGGCTTCAAGGCCACACCGTATTACACCCAGGTCAGTGATTACATCGACGCCGTGCAATGGAATGCCACCACCAACCAGCCGGCCACCACGCTGGCGACCAACCGATTCAGCGTGCTCAAGTACGTCAACCAGTCGGCGCGTCTGTATGGCATTGACCTCTCGGGCCACCTGCCATTGGCGTCAACGGCCTGGGGTGTTTTCGGGCTCAAGGGCTTGTTGAACTACACCCACGGTACCAATCAGGACACCGGCAGCGGGCTCTACAACGTCATGCCGCTCAACGCCAAACTGGCCGTGACGCAGCAGCTTGACGGCTGGGACAACAGCGCCGAGCTGGTGCTGGTTCAGGCCAAGAACAGTGTCTCGGCGGTGCGTAATGAAATCCAGACGCCGGGCTACGCCCTGGTCAACCTGCGCGGCAGTTATGCCTGGAAACAGCTGCGCCTGAACTTTGGCATTGAAAACCTGCTGGACAAGTTTTATGACCTGCCCACGGGCGGCGCCTACACCGGCCAGGGCACCACCATGACCAACCCGGCCCTGCCCAACTACCCCCAATGGGGAACGGCGGTGCCCGGCATGGGGCGCACGGTTTACCTCGGGGTGACGGTGAAATTCTGATTTGCTATAAAAATAATAGCTATCAATGTCCTGTTGATGTGGGCTAGAGCCTGATTTTGTATGAGAAGGGGGAAAGTCATGAACGCTGAAACCAATCTTGCCACGGTTTGCCAGCTGGATGCGCGTGAGCGTTTTGCGCCCGATGCCGGGCAACCGTTGTGGCGGGTGGTGTCGGGCGCCTTGCGTATCGACAGTGCCCCCAGCGGCGAACCCAGCCGTTTTGTGCGGCTGGCGCTGCCGGGCGACGTGATCGGGGTTGAGCAATGGGCCGGTACCCATGATCGCTTGCAGCTGCGCGCCCTCATTGCCTGCCAGCTGGCGCCGATGCAGGCCAGCGGCGACTCGATGATGCAGATGCTGATGGACACCGTGGTGGTGAGCCACCAGCGTTGCCGCGAGGTGGTCAGCTTGCGTACCGGCCCGGTGGCCAAGCGCCTGCAGTCCCTGCTGCTGATGTTTGCCCAGAGCAACAGCGCCACCGGCAACTCGGTGGCGGACTGCCCGGTGCCCCATCTGGCCGACCTCAGCGACATTGTGGACGCCGCGCCCGAAACCGTGTCGCGTGTGTTTGGCAGCATGCGTGAACTCGATTTCCTGCAGGACCGCCGCCCGCAAAAAGCCCGCTTCAGCAGCCAGGCCCTGCGCGGGCTGGAGGTGGTGGCCGGCATGTCGGCGCCGCGTGCCAGCCGCAGGCTGCAAATCGCTGGTGCCTGAGTCCGTCACGCCCTTCCCGCAATGACATTTTTACCTCTGTGATTGAACTGTGAACTCAAGAATGAACGTTTTCCGATCCTCTCCACATGGCTTTGCCATGAAACCGGCCACCCTGGCAGTCGCCGTTGTGCTGGCTGCACCGGCGCATGCGCAGATCACCACGCTGCCAGAAGTGGTCGTCACCGGCATCGCTGAGACCTACGCGGTTGAGCGCAGCAGCGCCGCTACCCGCACCGACACCCCGCTGGAGCAGGTGCCGCAGTCGGTGGTGGTGATCCCGCGCGCGGTGATGGACGATCAGGCCGCGCAAACCCTGTCGGATGTGCTGCGCAACGTCAGCAACGTGACGGCGATTGACCAGCGTGATGCCAACCTGACCGGGTTCAAGGTGCGCGGCTTTCCCGCCACCACGGTTCTGGACGGCGCGCCGATGCCGGGCAACCTGCACAACCAGCAGTCGCTGGCCGGGGTGGAAGAGGTGGCCGTGATCAAAGGCCCGGCTGGGGGCCTGTATGGCGGCTCACAAGGCATGAACCGCCCCTCGCTGGGCGGCACGGTGCTTGTCACCACCACCGAACCGCAGGCCGTGGCCAGCCGCCAGTTGGGTCTGAGCTTGGGTGACTACGGGCACCGGGCGCTGTCGTTTGATGTCAACCAGCCGGTCAATGAGATGCTGGCGCTGCGCCTGTCGGGCGAGGTCTCCAGCAAGGATTCCGAGACCGATCAGGTGTATTTCAAACGCCGTGCGCTGGCGCCCAGCCTGCTGCTGACCCCCAACGCCGACAGCAAACTGGTGCTGCGCCTGCGCGATGTGCGCAACGAGACGCTGGACTACCCTGGCCTGCCGCGTGCGGTGGCGGGCCAGCCGGACGTGGTCAGCGGCGTGGCCCGCAGCCGCTTCATCGGGGCCAACGGCTTGCCGCCCACCACCAGCAACTCACAAGGGGTCAACCTGCAATGGCAGCAAAAGCTCAATGCCAAGTGGGATCTGGCGCTGACGCTGGCCCACAACCGGGTGGATGTGATGCAGACCGGGGCCTTCAACGCCTCGGTGATTGATGTCTACCTGGGCATGTTTGGTTTGCCTGGCGCGTTTGGTCAGGCGACGCAAGACGTGTACGGCTACCGCATGGGCCAGCAGTTTGAATCGACCGTGCTCTCGCCCAGCCTGACTGGCAAGTTCACTACCGGCACCACCCAGCACACCGT
>NZ_JAQTWM010000061.1 GCF_028689305.1 Rhodoferax sp.
TCGGCTTTTCGAGTTGGGAGATTGATTTCTGGGGCCGGGTCAGCCACCTCAATGAAGCCGCGTTGCAAACCTATCTGGCCACGCAAGCGGCACAACAGGCGGTGACGGTGGGCCTGATCGCCCAGGTGGCCAACAGCTACCTGGCCTTGCGCGAGCTGGATGAACGCCTGACGCTGGCGCAGCGCACGCTGACCAGCCGGGCCGAGTCGCTGCGGATCTTCCAACGGCGGGTGGCATTGGGCGCCACCTCGCGCCTGGAGCTGACCCAGGTCGAGCTGCTCTGGCAACAGGCCAATACCCTGGTGGCCCAGCTGGAGCAGGCCCGCGCCACCCAGCGCCATGCCCTGCACCTGCTGGCCGGTACAGCGGTGGATTGGCCCATGGCCACCCAAGGACTGGACCACCTGACCCTGAGCCGCGACCTGGCGCCAGGACTGCCGTCCGAGCTGCTGGTGCGGCGCCCCGATATCGTGGCCGCCGAACACGACTTGCTGGCGGCCCGGGCCAGCGTCGAGGCGGCCCGCGCTGCTTTTTTCCCGCGCATCGCCCTGACCACCTCGGCCGGCACCGCCAGTGCCGCACTGGACGGCCTGTTCCAGGGCGGCAGCCAGGCCTGGACCTTCGCCCCGCTGCTGTCACTGCCGATACTCGACGGGGGCCGGCGCCAGGCCGCGCTGGACCTGGCCGCTGTCCGGCGTGAACAAGCCATCGTCCGCTACGAACACGCCATCCAGGCCGCCTTCCGGGATGTGTCCGACGCCTTGTCAGCCCGGCATTGGCTGGCGCAGCAGGTCAACACCCTGCGCGCAACACTCACGCTGCAAAACGAGCGCAGCCGTCTGGCCAAGCTGCGGTATGACAACGGCGCCATCCGTTACCTGGAAGTGCTGGACGCCGAGCGTGACCGGCTGGCAGCGGAACAATCGCTGGTACAGACACGCCGCGCCGAATTGGCGGCCCAGGTGGCTCTGTATGCCGCACTGGGAGGTGGCATGCAACCGGATCAAGCTGGCCAGGCCAAGCACCCCACCCCGTAATACACCACAGGACCGCCCCATGAAACTGACCTTGAAAACCGTGCTTTCCCTGGCCGTGGTGCCGGTGCTGGCCGGCGTGGCCTACCTGGGCTGGCAACAATGGCACAAGCAGGAACTGGGAGCCGGCTTTGTCAGCGGCAACGGACGCATCGAAGCCACTGAAATTGACGTCGCCACCAAAATCGCCGGCCGGGTGGCCGACATTCTGGTGGCCGAGGGGGAGTTCGTCAAAGCCGGGCAGGTGCTGGCACACATGCAGGTGCAAAGCCTGCAGGCCCAGCGCGACGAAGCCATCGCCAGGCTGCAACAGGCCCAGCAAAGTGTGGTCGGCGCGCAGGCCCAGGTGGCGCTGCGCGACAGTGACCATCAGGCGGTGCTGGCCTTGGTCAAGCAGCGCGAAAGTGAACTCGACGCCGCCCAACGTCGGCTGGCGCGCTCCGAAACACTGGCCAAGGAAGGCGCCTCTTCCGGGCAGGAGCTCGACGATGACCGCGCCCGGGTCAACAGCCTGCACGCCGCCTTGGCTGCCGCCCTGGCCCAGGTGAAGGCCGCCCAGGCCGCCGTGGTGGCAGCCCAGGCCCAGGTCAGCAGTGCCGGCTCAAGTGTCAAGGCGGCCCAGGCCACGCAGGCCCGCATCGAGGTGGAATTGGCTGACAGCGCCCTCACCTCACCGCGTGATGGCCGGGTGCAGTACCGCGTTGCCCAGCCCGGTGAGGTCATTGGCGGTGGTGGCAAGGTGCTCAATCTGGTTGACCTGTCCGATGTCTACATGACCTTCTTCCTGCCTGAACAGGCCGCTGGCAAGGTGGCGCTGGGCAGCGAGGTGCGCATCGTGCTCGATGCCGCGCCCCAGTTTGTGATTCCAGCCAAGGTGTCATTCGTGGCCAGCAGCGCGCAGTTCACCCCCAAGACCGTAGAGACCGCCAGTGAGCGGCAAAAGCTGATGTTTCGTGTCAAGGCGCAGATCGCCCCCGAGTTGCTGCGCAAACACCAGGCCGTGGTCAAGACCGGCCTGCCCGGCGTAGCCTGGCTCAAACTCGACCCCCAGGCTGTCTGGCCCGCCCGCCTGACGGTGAAGGTGCCGGAGTAAGGCATGGCGGCACCTCCCCCCGTGGTTCGGCTGACCAATGTCGGTCTGCGCTACGGCAAGGTGGCGGCCCTGACGGGCATCCACCTTGACATTCCGGCCCGCTGCATGGTCGGCCTGATCGGCCCGGATGGTGTCGGCAAGTCCAGCCTGCTGGCGCTGATCTCGGGGGCCCGCGCCCTGCAGCAGGGTCAGGTGCAGGTGCTGGGCGGTGACATGGCCAGCCAACGCCACCGCAACGCGGTCTGCCCACGCATCGCCTACATGCCGCAGGGGCTGGGCAAGAACCTGTACCCGACCCTGTCGGTCGAGGAGAACCTGCAGTTTTTTGCGCGCCTGTTCGGCCACGACGCCACCGAGCGCCGCCGCCGCATTGACCTGCTCACCCGCAGCACCGGCTTGTACCCGTTCCTGTCCCGCCCGGTCGGCCAGCTCTCGGGCGGCATGAAACAAAAGCTGGGCCTGTGCTGTGCGCTGATTCATGACCCGGACCTGCTGATTCTGGACGAACCCACCACCGGGGTGGATCCGCTGGCACGCGCCCAGTTCTGGGAGCTGATTGCCGGCATCCGCCGCCTGCGCCCGCAGATGAGTGTGGTGGTTGCCACCGCCTACATGGACGAAGCCCAGCGCTTTGACTGGCTGGTCGCCATGGACGACGGCCAGGTGCTGGCCACCGGGGCACCGGCTGATCTGCTGGCCCAAACTGGCGGTGCCAATCTGGAGGCCGCTTTCATTGCGCTGCTGCCGCCGGAAAAGAAGCGCGGCCACCTGCCGGTCGAGCGGCAGGCGCTGGCACTCGACACCCCGGCCGAGATGGCCATCGAGGCCCGGGGGCTGACCATGCGTTTCGGCGACTTTGTCGCCGTCGATCAGGTGGACCTGCGCATCCGCCGCGGCGAAATCTTCGGTTTTCTCGGCTCCAACGGCTGCGGCAAATCGACCACCATGAAGATGCTGACCGGCCTGTTGCCCGCCAGCGCCGGGGAGGCCTTGCTGTTTGGCAAGGCGGTGGATTCCAAGGACATGATCACGCGCCGGCGGGTGGGTTACATGTCGCAGGCCTTTTCGCTCTACAGTGAGCTCACGGTGCGGCAGAACCTGGTACTGCATGCCCGGCTGTTCCATGTGCCCGAGGCCGAGGTCCCGGCCCGGGTTCAGGACATGGTGGCGCGTTTTGACTTGCAGGACAACGTGGACCAGCTGCCGGAAAAACTGCCACTGGGCATCCGTCAACGCCTGTCGCTGGCCGTGGCCGTGGTGCACCAGCCCGAGTTGCTGATCCTGGACGAGCCCACCTCCGGCGTGGACCCGATCGCGCGTGACAATTTCTGGCGCCTGATGATGGCGCTGTCCCGGCGCGACAAAGTCACGATCTTCATTTCCACCCACTTCATGAACGAGGCCGAACGCTGCGACCGTATTTCACTGATGCACGCCGGGCGTGTGCTCGACAGTGATACCCCCGCCGCCCTGGTGGCCAAGCGGGGGGCCAGCACACTGGAAGAAGCCTTTATCCAGGCCCTGGTCGAAGCCGATGGCGGGGCCTTGCCCGCCAGCCAGCCGCCCACTGCCGCGGCGACCGGGAATGCGGTGCCCGCCACCCCACGGCGGCCAGACCTGGCACAGCGCTTTCAGCGCAGCCTGAGCCGGGTCTACAGCTACATGTGGCGCGAGACGCTGGAGCTGCAGCGCGACCCGGTGCGTGGCGCGCTGGCCCTGCTTGGCTCCATGCTGCTGATGTTTGTGATCGGTTATGGCATCAGCATGGATGTGGAAAACCTGCGCTACGCGGTGCTGGACCGCGACCAGACCGGCCTGAGCCAGAACTATGCGCTCCATCTGGCGGGGTCGCGCTACTTCACGGAGCGCCCACCGATCCATGACGATGCCGAGCTGGACCGGCGCATGCGCACCGGCGAGCTGTCCCTGGCGATCGAAATCCCTTCGGGTTTCGCACGTGACGTGGCCCGCGGCCAGGCGGTACAGATCGGCGCCTGGGTCGATGGCGCGATGCCGCAACGCGCCGAGACCGTGATGGGTTATGTGCAGGGCATGCACCTGCACTGGCTCACGCAGCAGATCCGCGCCCGTACCGGTCTGCAGTTGGCCAGCACGGCCAATGTCGAAACCCGTTTTCGCTACAACCCCGATGTCAAAAGCCTGCCGGCCATGGTGCCTGCGGTGATCCCGATGCTGCTGCTGATGTTGCCAGCCATGCTCACGGCGCTGGCGGTGGTGCGCGAGAAAGAGCTGGGCTCCATCATCAACCTGTACGTCACCCCCACCACCCGCACCGAATTCCTGCTGGGCAAACAGATGCCCTATGTGGCACTGGCGATGCTCAACTTCGGCTTCATGAGCCTGCTGGCGGTCACAGTGTTTGGTGTGCCCATCACCGGCAGCTTTGGCGCCCTGACGCTGGCGGCCCTGCTGTTCAGCCTGAGTTCCACCGCCATGGGGTTGCTGGCGTCCACCGTCACGCGCAGCCAGATTGCGGCCATGTTCTTCGCCATGGTGGGCACCATTCTTCCGGCGGTGCAGTTTGCCGGCCTGATCAACCCGGTGTCATCGCTGGAAGGTGTTGGCCGGGTGATCGGGCAAATCTATCCGGCCACCTACATGTTCAGCATCAGCCGCGGGGTGTTCAGCAAGGCGCTGGATTTCGGCGACCTGCGTGGCGCCTTCTGGCCCCTGCTGATCGCGGTGCCGGTCTTGCTGGGCGCTTCGATTGCGCTACTGAAAAAGCAGGAGCGCTGAAGAGCCATGCGCCACCTCGCCAACATCTACCGCCTGGGCATCAAGGAGTTGTGGAGCCTGTGGCGCGACCCGATGATGCTGATCCTCATCATCTACACCTTCACAGTGGCCATTTATGTGGCCGCCACGGCCATGCCGGAGACACTGCACAAGACCCCGATCGCCATCGTGGATGAAGATGACTCGGCTTTGTCGAGTCGAATCATCACGGCGTTGTACCCGCCGCAGTTCACCGCACCGGTGCGCATCAGCCATGCCGAGGTTGACCCCGTGCTGGACTCTGGACGCTTCACCTTCGTGCTGGTGATTCCGCCCAATTTCCAGCGCAACGTGCTGGCTGGACGCGCCCCGGCGGTTCAGCTCAACGTGGACGCCACGCGCATGAGCCAGTCCTTTGCCGGCAGCGGCGCCATCGGGCAGATCGTTATCGGCGAAGTCAATGAATTCGTTCAGCGCCATCGCGGGGCGACAACCCTGCCTGTGGAACTGGCCCTGCGGGCGCGCTTCAACCCGGCGCTGCAATCGTCCTGGTTTGGCTCGCTGATGGAGGTGGTCAACAACATCACCATGCTGTCCATCATCCTGACCGGCGCGGCACTGATCCGCGAGCGTGAGCACGGCACGGTTGAACACCTGCTGGTCATGCCCGTGACGCCGACCGAGATCATGCTGGCCAAGGTCTGGGCCATGGCGCTGGTGGTGCTGCTGGCCACCGGGGTCGCCCTCACGGTGGTGATCCAGGGGATGCTGCGGGTGCCGATCGAAGGCTCGATCGGCTTGTTTCTGATCGGGGCCACCCTGCATCTGTTTGCCACCACGTCCATGGGCATCTTCATGGCCACCTTGGCCCGCAGCATGCCGCAGTTCGGCCTGCTGATGATGCTGACCATGATGCCGCTGCAGCTGCTCTCGGGCGGCATGACGCCGCGTGAAAGCATGCCACTCTGGGTGCAATACGTCATGTCACTCGCCCCCACCACCCACTTCACCGAACTGAGCCAGGCCATTCTGTACCGGGGCGCCGGGCTGGCCGTGGTCTGGACCTCGTTTGTGGCCCTGCTGCTGATTGGCTCGGTCCTGTTTGCCTTGTCGCTGGCCCGGTTTCGCAGGACCATCAGCCAGATGGCCTGACCGGCGGGCGACCAGGCAGGTGTGCCATGGCGGCGCCATTCTGGTGTAGGCTATCGGCCATGACCCAACATCCTGATGCCGTTCTGGCGCCCAGTGTCGCGCCCAACCACCATGAACCTGCTTCCAGACTCGCCTTGCACCGGGTCCTGATCGACACCTACCACGAGAACGTGGCCTACCTGCACCGGGACTGCGCGGTCTACCGGGCCGAAGGCTTCAAGGCCCTGTCCAAGGTGGAAATCCGGGTCAATGGCCGCAGCATTCTGGCCAGCCTGAACGTGGTGGACGATGAAACCATTGTGGCCTGCGGGCAGCTTGGCCTGTCCAAGGCGGCTTTTGTTCAGCTTGGCGCCAAGGAGCAACAGACCGCCACGGTGTCTCAGGCCGAGCCACCCGAGTCGATTGGCGCCTTGCACCGCAAACTCGGCGGTGAACGGCTGGCGCTGGACGACTTTCGCGCCATCGTGAATGACGTCACCGAACACCACTACTCCAAGATCGAACTGACGGCGTTTGTCGTCGCCACCAACCGGGACGAACTCGACCGCGAGGAGGTCTATTTCCTGACCCAGGCGATGATCGAAGCCGGACGCAAGCTCGACTGGCACGAACACCCGGTGGTCGACAAACATTGCATCGGCGGTATTCCCGGCAACCGCACCTCGATGCTGATCGTGCCGATTGTGGCGGCTCACGGCATGTTGTGTCCCAAGACCTCCTCACGCGCCATCACCTCACCGGCCGGCACCGCCGACACCATGGAAGTGCTGGCCTCGGTTGAATTGCCGTTCAGGCAGCTGCAGGAAATTGTCCACACCCATCGCGGCTGCCTCGCCTGGGGTGGTACCGCCAACCTGTCTCCGGCCGACGACGTGCTGATCTCGGTGGAGCGCCCCCTCTCGCTCGATTCCCCCGGCCAGATGGTGGCGTCGATCCTGTCCAAAAAAATTGCCGCCGGTTCCACCCATCTGGTGCTCGACATCCCAATAGGCCCCTCCGCCAAGGTGCGCTCGATGCCGGAGGCGCAGCGGCTGCGCCGCCTGTTCGAATATGTGGCCAAGCGCCTGGATCTGTCGCTGGATGTGGTCATCACCGATGGGCGCCAGCCGATCGGTTTTGGCATCGGCCCCAACCTGGAAGCGCGTGACGTCATGCGGGTACTGGAAAACGACCCGCGGGCGCCGATGGACCTGCGGCAAAAGGCGCTGCGCCTAGCCGGGCGCTTGATCGAATCCAGCCCCGACGTACGCGGTGGCGACGGTTTTGCCATCGCCCGGGACATCCTGGATTCGGGCCGCGCTCTGACCCGCATGAATGCCATCATCCAGGCCCAGGGTTCGCACCACTTTGATCACAACCAGCCCCAGCTCGGAACCCTGACGTTTGAGGTACGTGCCGAATCCGATGGCGTGGTCACCGGCATCGACAACATGGTGATTGCCCGGCTGGCGCGGCTCGCCGGCGCTCCCAAGGTACATGGTGCCGGTGTCGACCTGCTGCGCAAGCTGGGTGACCCCGTCGCCGCTGGTGACGTGTTGTACCGGGTCCATGCCGAGTTTCAAACCGACCTGGGCTTCGCCCAGCAACTCAGCAGCAAAGCCAGCGGCTACACCATCGGCGTCGTTGCCGACCTGCCCCATGTGTTTGTGGAGTTTTGATGCCCATCCGCCCCTGTCTGCTGCACTTCGACGACGAACACGATGCGGCCATGCGCCTGGCCGATGCGGCCGCCCTGTCGGCTGCCGTCATCCACCGGCACCGTTTCCCGGACGGTGAACTCAAGCTGCGCCTGCCAGCCACCTTGCCCGAACGGGTGGTGCTGTTGCGCAGCCTGGCCCAGCCCAACGAAAAGCTGGTCGAATTGTTGCTGGCGGCGCGCACCGCCCGCACCTTGGGCGCCCGCCACCTGACGCTGGTGGCGCCGTACCTGGCCTACATGCGCCAGGACGTCGCCTTCCTGCCGGGGGAGGCGGTCAGCCAGCAGATCGTTGGCCATTTCCTGGCGACGCTGTTTGACGCCGTGATCACCGTCGACCCGCATCTGCACCGCATTTCCGCGCTGGAGCAGGCCATCCCGGTCGCCCAGGCGGTGGTGATCAGTGGTGCGCCGCTGCTGGGCGACTGGATCGCCCAACGCCGGCCCGGCGCCTTCCTGATCGGGCCGGACAGCGAATCCGCCCAGTGGGTGGACCAGGCGGCGGTCCGCCACGGCTTTGACCGCGCGGTCTGTCACAAAGTGCGCCACGGTGACAAGGCGGTGGATATTGTTCTGCCCGCGATCAATGTGCGTGGCCGCTGCGTGGTGCTGATGGACGATGTGGCCAGCAGCGGGCGCACCCTGGCGCGGGCGGCGCAGCTGTTGCTGGCCGCCGGCGCCGCCTCGGTCGACGTGGCCGTCACCCACGCGCTGTTTGCCGAAGATGCGCTGCCGGTCATCCGCGCTGCGGGTGTCGGCGAGGTCTGGAGCACCGACTGCATTGCCCACCCGAGCAACGCCGTCGGTATGGCGCCAGCTCTGGCCCAGGCCTGGCGTCAGCTGTCAGACGGGTGACAGTCGAATATAGCTATATTTTTTATAGCTATTCAGGCTTATTTCTTCCGGGCTAGAGGCCGAAAAGTCTTTAAAAAAGTATCAACCAGGCAGCGGCCTGGCGGGGTGTCCGGCCATCGGCGGAAAACCTGTGGGCAGGCGCACCACACGCCGTCAAGCCAAAAAGGAGAAATAGTTCCTCCAAATTGATTTTGTTTCAAGCTTGAATCGCCCGGGAAGCGGAAAATCGACAGGTTTGCCCCGTCACTGCGCTCGCAACACCCGAACCATGCCGAAAATCTCCCCCGAACGCCTCACCCAGGAATGGGAATATTTGCTGACCAGCCAGACCGAGACCGTCCGGCAACGCGTGCAAACCCTTGCCTCTCTGCACCAGGAAGCCCTGGCGACCTACTTTTACGACCACATGCTCGCCGACCCAACGGCCTCGCAGTTTCTTTCCCACCATCAGGTGCAGGATCGGCTGCACCGTTCGATGCAGCGCTGGGTGGAAAGCCTGTTCTCAGCGCAAACCGTGGATGCCCTGGCGCCACTGATTGCACAACAAGTCCAAATCGGCGAAGTCCATGCCCGCATTGGCATCCCGGTGCATCTGGTGCTGCGTGGTGCCCGCCGCCTGAAGGAGCGGTTCAGCGAGGTCATCCACGCAGACGACACGCTGGGAACGGCCAACAGCTACATGGCCAGCCGCTTTGTGGCCAATGTGATTGACACCTCCATGGAGATCATGAGCCAGGCCTATTCGGGCTCGCATGACCGCCAGTCCCGCTCCGAAGAGGCGTACCGCCTGTTCTCCATTTCGCAACATGTGGGCGCTGAGCGGGAACGCCAGAAAGCCGCCTTGCTGGCCTGGGAAAACCAGATGATGTTTGAGCAGGCGGTCGGGACCGACGCCGCCCAATTGCCGCGCATCAGCACCTCCGAATTCGGCCTGTGGTTCCGTCACAAAGGCCTGCATGCCTTCCATGGTTCACCCGAGGCGGGGCTGATCATGGATGCCATTGATCACATCGATGAGGTGTTGCTGCCCGTGTTTGCCCTCGTTCGTCCCGACTCACAAGCGGATCGGATCAGACAGATGCGCGAATTGCACGAGGCCACCAAAGGCATTGCCTATCATCTGGACAACCTGTTTGAGCAAAACAATGAATTGGAAGCCGGGCGCGACGCGCTCACCCGCCTGCTCAATCGCAAATACCTGCCGGTGGTGATGAGCAAGGAGGTTCACTTTGCCCGCAAGCGCAAAAGCAGTTTTGCCCTGCTGGCCCTGGACATCGACCACTTCAAGCTGGTCAATGACACACATGGTCATGAGGGCGGCGACGCGGTGTTGCAGCAGCTGGGGCTGATCCTGAACAACACCTGCCGTGGAGGGGACTATATTTTCCGCATGGGCGGCGAGGAATTTCTCATGCTGTTGGTGGACGTCGGCAGCGCCAGCGCGATGATGGTGGCGCAAAAATTGCGCCACCAGGTTGAGCATGAGATCTTCCGGCTGCCCCTGGACAAATCACTGAAGCTGACCATCAGCATCGGTCTGACCATGTACAACGGCCATCCCGATTACCAGCACACCTTGCGCCTGGCCGACGACGCCCTGTACCAGGCCAAACGTGAGGGCCGAAATCGCGTGGTGTACCTGGACAGTTGAAGTCGATCTCAGCCCGGACCACTGCAGGCCGCCCTGGCGTCTTGGTGTTGGCTCCGGTCTTGCAGCTGCTGGACAACCCGCTGGCACGATTGCCCCACCGCCACCCCCAGCGCCTGGGCCAGCGGGTTCACATGGCTGACGACACCGTCAGCCAATGTGCTGGCCGCCTCACCAATGCGGGCACTGTGGTGCGCCACCGTGCACGCGGCCAGACCCTGCGCCTGCAGGAACGGCAAGGCCGCCAGTCCGGCCTGATCCTTGCCAACACCCGCGTCGTTGAACACACTCAGCACTGGCCGGGCTGCCGCCGCGTACCGGGCTGAGCTGATGCCGCCGTGTGAACCACTCACGGCCACACAACCGGCGTCCTGCGGGCCGAGTTGGGTGATCGAATCAACGATGCGCAAGGCGCTCATGTCAAAAAAGGCCTCCCGAGAGAAGCCTTGGTGCTGGTGTCGTGTGGAATTACTTCTTACGCGCGGCGACAGCACGCTCCGCGGCGGCCACCAGGTCCGCGCCAACCGTGACCTTCCACTTGTCATACACCGGGCGCGTCGCCTTGACAAAGGCGTCACGCTCGGCAGCGCTCAGCGAGGTGACGGTCACACCCATGTCGGCAATGGTTTTGAGCACCGGCTTGTCGGCCTCCACCAGCCCTTTGCGGGCCTGGGCCAGCTCCTGTTGGCCCGCATCCACGGCGGCCTGGCGCACGATGGCCTGGTCAGCTGGCGTCCAGGAGTTCCAGATGTCCTTGTTGACCACGAAGATCAGCGGATCAGCCACATAACCCCAGGTGGTGACAAATTTCTGGCCGACCGTGTGCATCTTCAGCACGGTGAACAGGAACAAGGGGTTCTCCTGCCCGTCCACCGCGCCGCTGGACAATGCCGGCTGGGCATCGGCCCAGCTCATCTGCGTGGGGTTGGCGCCCAGGGCACTGAACATGTCCGAGAAGATGGGTGAGCCCACCACACGGATCTTCATGCCCTTGAGGTCGGCCGGCGACTTGATCGGGCGTTTGGAGTTGGTCACTTCGCGATAGCCGTTTTCACCCCAGGCCAGCGGCACCACACCGGACTTGTCCAGCGTCTGGAAGATTTTCTTGCCCACGTCGCCCTGGGTCAGCGCGTCAATGGCGGCGTAGTCGGGCATCAGGAACGGCAGTGAAAACAGGTTGAGCTGCTTGACCTGGGGAGACCAGTTGATGGTTGAGCCCACGGCCATGTCAATGACACCCTGGCGCAGTGCTGAAAATTCGCGCGTCTGGTCACCTTGGATCAGCGAAACGCCGGGGTAGAGCTTGATGTTGATGCGGCCCTGCGTGCGCTCCTTGACCAGGTCAGCCCAGATCTTGCCGCCATTGCCCCAGGGTGTGCCCGGGCCCAGCACCAGTGACATGCGGTATTCAGCCTTGTAGGCCGCCTGTGCGGTGGCCGCGGTCGCAAAAGAGCCCAGGGCCGCTGCAGCAGCGACCAGGCCGAGAAGGGTTCTACGCAATTTCATGGTTCAAGTCTCCTGTTAAAAAAATATCTTCCGCGGGGTCAATAACCCAGATAACGCGGCAACCACAGTGCCAGTTCCGGCCAGGCAATCACCGCCACCATCACCAGGAACATCGACAACAGCATCCAGCCCACCCAACGCACGGTCTCTTCCATGCGCACGCCGGCAATGCGGCACGACACCATCAGGTTCACCGCCAGCGGCGGGGTGAACTGGCCCAGCGCCACCTTCAGCGTGAGGATCACGCCGAACCAGACCGGATCCCACTGGTAGTGCTGCACGATGGGCCACAACAGCGGCACAAAGATCAGGAAGATCGACACGCCGTCAAGAAACATGCCCACGGTGATCAACATCAGGATCAGCAGTGACAGCACGCCATATTCGCCCAGGCCCGAATTGACGATGGCCTTGGTGACCGGGTCGATGACGCCCAGCGTGGACAGCGAAAAGGCAAAAATGCCCGCCAGCGACACCACCAGCAGGATGATGGCCGACAACTCGCCCGACTCACGCAGAATGACAAACAGGTCACGCACCTGGATGGTTCGATGGATCACCATGCCCACAAACAGCCCGTAGAACACCGCCACCACGGCGGCCTCGGTCGGCGTGAACCAGCCCGCGCGCATGCCACCGAGGATCAGCACCGGCGCGGCCAGCCCCCAGGACGCCTCGCGCAGGCTGCGCCAGAACGGCGGCCGCGGCAGGCTCGATTCAAGCGCCCCCATCTTGTGTTTGCGCGCCAGCAACACGGTCGGGATGATCAGCGCCAGACCGGCCAGCACGCCAGGAATCATGCCTGCCGCAAACAGCGCCGGCACCGAAGCGCCCGGCACCAGCACCGAGTAGACGATGAACGCCACCGAGGGCGGAATCAGGATGTCGGTGGCCGCCGCGGCGCCCACCACGCTGGCCGAAAACGCCGCCGGATAACCGGCGCGCGACATGGCGGCAATCATCACCGCGCCCACGGCGGCCGCGTTGGCCGGGCCCGAGCCCGAGATGCCCCCCAGGAACATGGCCACCACAATCGCCACCAGCGGCAACATGCCGGGGCCACGGCCAACCAGCGCCACCGCAAAGTTGACCAGCCGCAGCGCCACGCCGGAGCGGTCAAAGATCGAGCCAACCAGCACGAACATCGGAATCGCCAGCAGCGGGTACTTGCCCAGACCGGCATAAAAATTCTGCGGCACGGCCAGCAGGCCAAACCACTGGGCGTCGGCGTTGGCCAGCGCGATACAACCAGCGCCCGCCAGACCCAGCGCCGCACCGATGGGCACGCCCATCAGCATCATCACGAGAAAGGCGACGAACAGAAGCGTCGGAATCATGCGCGCCGCCCCCGGCGGATGAACAGGCCCAGGGCCCGTCCGGCAATGGCCACCGACATCACCGGCAGCCAGATCGTGTACCACCACTGCGGCACCCCGATGCCCGGCGAGGTCTCGCCAAAGCGGAAGTCATCCCAGACCACCCGCGTGCTGAGCACGGCGATCAGGGCAAACAGCAGGAACACCATCAGCGCACCAAAACGTGCCAGCGCGCGCTGGCGGGCAGGCGAACCGCTGTCGGCAAAGAATTCAATGCGGATCTGGCGGTTACGCGCCACCGAGGCCGAGCCCGCCACCAGCGCCAGCACAATCATCAAAAACACCGAGAACTCCTCGGTCCAGGCAAACGACTGGCTGGTGAAATAACGCACCAGCACATTGGCAAAGGTGATCAGCGCCAGCAGGCCCATGACGATGACCGTGAGCCAGTCCTCGATCTTGAGCGGGATGACCGTGACTTCATCCTGCGCCGCCGGGTCTGGCACCTCAATCGGCAAGTGGGTGGGTTCGTGGGGTAAATGCATAAAGAACAATCACAGTTTAGGACCAAAGCCGAGCCTCGGCCATGGGGAAATACCTGAGTTCAATGGGATGACAGCATGCTGCGCACGGACGCCGCGACGTTGTCAGCGCTGATGCGCGACTGCGCCTCCAGCACCGGGGCGTATCCCACCGGAATACGTGGCGCCCCCAGGCGCTTGACCTTGCAGCCGGTGGCCTCGGCGGCAGTGGCGGCGATTTCGGCCCCAAAGCCAGCGGCCTGGATGGCTTCGTGAACCACCAGCAAATGCCCTGTTTTGGCCACTGAGGCCAGCACGCATTCACGGTCCCAGGGCCAGATGGAACGCAGATCGATCAATTCCACCTCGATGCCTTCGGCAACCAGCACCTCACACGCCTGCGCACACACCAAGGCCTGGCGGCTCCAGCTCACCAGCGTCAGCGCCGAACCGCTACGCCGGATCGCCGCCCGCCCCAGCGGCACCTGGACGCCAGCATCCACCACACCCTGGCTGCCCCACAGGGTCTTGTGCTCGATGTAGATCACCGGGTCACCACAGGCCAGTGCGGCACGCAACAGCGAATAATTGTCCTGCGGCGTCGAGGGGCACACCACCACCACGCCGGGCAGTGCCGCAAACCAGGCCTCAAACGACTGCGAGTGCTGGGCCGCTGAGGCGTCCCAGATGCCGCCAGGAAGACGGGCCACCAGGGGCACCCGGCCCTGACCACCAAACATGAAGCGGTTTTTGGCCGCCTGGTTGACGATCTCGTCCATGCCACACAAGGCAAAGTCTGCCACCCGCATCTCCACCACCGGGCGCAGACCGGCCAGCGCCATACCGACCCCGGCGCCCATGATGGCAGCCTCGCTGATCGGGGTGTCAATCACGCGTTGGGCGCCAAACTGCTGTTGCAGACCAGCGTACTGGCCAAAAATGCCCCCGCGGCCCACGTCTTCACCCAGCACCACCACACGTGGGTCGGCCAACATGTCGCACTGCAGCGCCCGCACCGCCGCCTGGGCATAACTCAAAGTTTCAGTCTGGTGAGGTGTTGCGCTCAAAACCATGTGCCGGCTCCGGTGTCCTGGATGTCTGTGTAAGCGGCACTGGCCAGCGGCCATGGTGCCCCATCGGCGGCGATCAAGGCTGCCTCCACCTCGGCATTTGCTTCATTTTCTATAGCATCCAATGCATTGTTTGTCTGGGCCAGAGCCATAAAACGTTCACGAAGTCGGGCAATCGGGTCAGTTTGCAGCGCCGCTGCGAGTTCTTGCGGGTCGCGGTAAGCTGCCGGGTCCACCGAAACATGGCCCTTGACGCGGTAGGTCAGCGCATGCAACAGACGCGGCCCCTGGCCGGCTCGCACCTGCTGAACCAGCGACTGCGCCGCCTGATACACCTCGATGACGTCATTGCCATCCACCTGTGTGGCGGCAATGTCCATGCTCAGCGCCCGGGCCGACGCCCCTGGACCGGCGGTCATGGGCGCACTCGCGGTGGTGGCACTCCAGCGGTTGTCTTCACAGACAAACAACACCGGCAAGGCATGCACCTTGGCCCAGTTCAGCGCTTCCAGAAACGGCCCCCGATTGATGGCACCGTCACCAAAAAAACAGACGGTGATGGCGTTCGTCCCCTGCAGTTTTTGCGCGTGCGCCGCACCCACGGCAATTGGCAAACCCGCTGCCACCACCCCGTTGGCGCCCAGCATACCGACCGAAAAATCAGCGATGTGCATCGAGCCGCCCTTGCCGCCGTTGAAACCGGTGGCTTTGCCAAACAGCTCGGCCATCATGCGCCCCATGTCGGCCCCTTTGGCCAGGGTGTGCCCATGGCCGCGGTGGGTGGAGGTGAGGTAATCGTCGGGCCGCAGATGCGCACACACCCCGGCGGGCACGGCTTCCTGCCCCGTTGACAGGTGCAAGGGGCCGCGCACCCGGGCCGTCCCGGCGGCGCTTTGACCATAGGCGCTGACACCGCCCTGGCTGGCAATTTCGGCCGCGTTCTCGAACGCACGAATGCGCACCATCGTGCGATACAGATCCGTCAGCGTCGCCTTGGACTCGGTTTCAGAGGGATTCAATCGTCGGTCCTTCTAGCCCGGTTTCCGGGGCCAACCAAAAAAGGTAAATCGTAACACCGGCCCAACACCTCACCGCGTCCCCCAGCCGGCACCTCCTGGCAAAAAAAGTCGCCCGCGGTGTAAGAAAGTTCAGAACGGCCACGACTACCCCTTCAGCATGGCCCGGCCCTCCGACGCCATGCCAAACGAACCTGCAACCATCCATTGAGAGGAAGTCATTGAAATGAAGAACCCCACTACCCCCCGCCATGTCTCTGCCGCCGCCCTGACGCTGGCCCTGGGCGCGGCCCTGACGCTGGCAGCGAACCCGGTGGCCGCGCAATCGGCCGACAAGGAAAAGTGTTTTGGCGTGGCCCTCAAAGGCAAGAACGACTGCGCCGCCGGCGCGGGCACCACTTGCGCCGGGACCTCCAAGGTGGATTACCAAGGCAACGCCTGGTCACTGGTTCCGAAGGGCACCTGCGAAAAAACCATGTCCAAAACCTCTTCCACCGGTTTCGGCCAACTCAAGGCCTTCAAGGAAGTCAAGGCCTGATCCGGCCGTCACGCCCCCTGTTGCACCATGTCTTCCTGCCTGCCTTCTGACCCATCGGGCCCGCCCACACCGGCCTTGCCCGTGCGGGCGGGTGTTGGACTGAAAAGCCAGCACTTCCAGACCATTCTGGCCACCCGGCCCGACATCGGTTTTTTCGAGGTCCACGCCGAGAATTTCATGGTCCCGGGCGGGCCATTTCACCACTACCTCACCCGCATCCGCGAGCGTCATGCGCTCTCGGTGCACGGTGTGGCCTTGTCGATCGGGGCCGATGCCCCTTTGGATCGGGATCATCTGGATGCCCTGAAAACCTTGCTGGCACGTTATCAACCACATTCGTTCTCGGAGCACCTGGCTTGGTCAACCCATGGCGACACCTATTTGAACGATTTGCTGCCGCTGCCCTACAACGCCAGCACCCTGCAGCGGGTGTGCGACCACATTGACCAGGTCCAGACTCACCTGCAGCGCCGCATGTTGCTGGAAAACCCGGCCACCTATGTGGAATTTGCCCATTCATCCATGGACGAAGCCGGGTTTCTGGGCGAGGTGGTCCGCCGCACCGGCTGCGGCTTGCTGCTGGACGTCAACAACGCCTATGTCTGCAGCATCAACCATCACCGCGACGCCCAGGCCTATATCCGCGCGCTGCCGCTCCAGCAGGTTGGCGAAATCCATCTGGCGGGTTTTGCCCGGCAGCACGACAGCCTGGGGGACGCGTTGCTGGTGGATGACCACGGCTCCCCCGTGGCGCAAGCGGTGTGGGACCTGTATGCCCTGACGCTGCACCTGACAGGGCCAGTGCCCACCTTGATCGAAAGAGACAACAACCTCCCCGAATGGCCAGTCTTGCTGGCTGAAGCCAGGCTGGCAGACCAGTTGCTGCGCCAGGCGTCCCGATCCTCCTGCCGGGCACCGGCGGCCGTCCCCCGGGAGGCCGTGGCATGAACACACAGACCCAGTTTGCGCGGGCGCTGCTTGACCCGGAACTGGCATGCCCGGCCCAGTTGGTCACCTGGAATGGCTCCGACCCGGCCACCCGCTTTGCGGTTTATCGCAACAATGTGACGGTCTCGCTGATTGACGCCCTGGCCGACACTTTTCCGGTCGTGCAGGCCCTGGTGGGCGAGGAATTTTTTCGGGCCATGGCGCGCGTGTTTGCACAAACACGGCCGCCGCTCTCCAGGGTCCTGGCCTTTTATGGAACGTCTTTTGCCGATTTTGTAGCCACTTTTGCGCCAGCCGCTGACCTGGCCTATCTGCCGGATGTGGCGCGCCTGGAAATGGCCCGGGTCCTGGCCTACCACGCCGCCGACGTGCAGGCCACCGCCCCGGACACCCTGCAGCAGGCGCTGGCCGACCCGCGACGCCTTTTGTCAGTGCGTCTGGTGTTACACCCCAGCGTGCAGGTGGTTGACTCCGCTTTCGCCATTTATTCACTCTGGGCCGCCCACCAGGGCGAGTTGTGTATTTCCGGGGTGGACCCGCAAGTGGCCCAAACCGTGCTGATCTACCGGGAGGGACTGGAAACCCTGACCCGGCCAGTGACCATGGCCACCGGCACCTTCGTCCAGGCTTTGCAACATGCCCGCCCCCTGATGGAAGCCGTCCAGGTCGCCGTCAGCGCCGATAGCCACTTCGACCTGACCAGCGCACTGGCACTGCTGATCCGTTGCAACCTCATCACCTACGTCACCTCTGGAGACCCCGACCATGTCCACCCACACTGAACCCATCCACCAGCCCGGCACCCAATCACCGCTCACCCGCCTGATACCCCGCTTTGTAGCGATCTGCAGGCGGTTTCCGCCATCGGCTCTGGCCCTGCTGGCACGTTTTTCCATTGCTGCCGTGTTCTGGAAATCGGGACAAACCAAAATACAGGGGCTGGCCATCGACATCGTCAACGGCCACTTCATACTGGGTTGGCCACAGCTGTCGGATTCGGTGGTGCCACTGTTCAAGGACGAATACCGGCTGCCCCTGGTGGCCCCTGAAATCGCCGCCAGCATGGCCGCCGTTGCCGAGCATTTTTTCCCGCTGCTGATCCTGTTGGGGTTCGCCACCCGTCTGTCGGCGCTGGCCCTGCTGGGCATGACCATGACCATCCAGCTGCTGGTCTACCCCGATGCCTACCCCACCCACGGCACCTGGGCGGCCGTCCTGCTGTATCTGGTGACCTACGGGCCGGGCAAGCTGTCGCTGGACCACTGGATCACACAACGCCACCAGGGTGTCCGGGCCTGAGTGCCTATTTCGGGGTCTTTTCGTCCTGGCCCTGGGCATACGCCTGCATCACCTGGCTCAAAAAAGGCACTTGCCGGTTGAAGTTCCTGCAGCCGGAACATATCAGGAGATGCACGCGCAGCGTCATTTTCTCGGGCAGGGACAGGGCCCGGTCTTGCCCCTCTGAAATCAGGCGTGTGGCTTTTTGGCAGTTCATGGTGCCCGCTCTCCCTTGAGAAACCAGTTGTTTTCCAGACACTCCCGCAGGCGCAAGCGCGAACGGTGCAGCATCACATTGAGGTTGCTGGTGGTGATACCCACCGCGCTGCAGATCTCATTTGTTTCGAGTTCGACAAATTCTTTCATCATGAACACCCGTGCCTGATTCCCCGGCAAGCCCTCCAGGCAGACGTGAAAGATCTTCCAGAACTGTTCCTGGTGCAATGACGCGTGTGGATTGCCCCAGCTCGCCGGTCTTTCATCCGGCAACCAATGTCCCGCACGGTCAAACAGCTCCGAGAAGTCCTCGTTTTCTTCATCTTCGCGCAGCAGGCTGCTGGCGTCCACCGTGCGCTGTTTCTGTCGCAGCGTGTCGGCAATCTTGTTTTTCAGGATGGCAAACACCCAGGTCTTCAGGGCAGCACGCCCGGCAAATGATTTGGCATTTTTCAGCGCCCCCACCAAGGCCTCTTGCACAGCATCTTCAGCCAGATGACTATTGGACAACTGCAGGGTCGCAAACTTGAGCATCTGACGGCGCAAATCGCTTAAAAATGCGGTATCAGACAAGATGGAGGCGGTCATGGGTCGGTTCGTTGCATGCATTGACGTTCCCCCGAACTGTAACTTGCAACACCGTGCGCGATAAAATCAAAGTTGCGCCGCCAACTCCCTGCTCACGCTTACTGCCATCATGAAAGACCATTATTCTGCCTTGGGCCTGCGCAGCTCGGCTTCACTGGCCGACATCAAAAAAGCGTTTCGCCAGCAGGCGTCTTTGCATCACCCCGACCGCAATGCGTCTGCCGATGCACCGGCGCGATTTCGGGCGGTACAGGAGGCCTACGACGTCCTGTCTGACCCAACCCTGCGCAAAGCCTATGATGACAACCGCCAGCGCAATCTGCTGGACAGCCCGATCGACACCGCCCGCACCATCTGGCTGGACTATTTCGGCCGCCTGATCTGAGCGTGGCCCCATTGAAAGTACTGCCATGAGCATGTCTGCCTATTTTCGCGCCCTGCGCTCGTCCTACCAAGCCGAGATTGACGACCTCACCTCCGATTCGGAGGGCCGTGACGTCCTGCGCCAGCGCTTGCTGGAAAAACGCAGCCAGATGGCCTTTCTGAGCCAGATGATGGAAACCAGCCCCGAAATGGTGGCGGTGGCTTTTCATGGTGGCTTTCATTTTGAATTGCCGGCTGTCATGGAGCAGATGCTGACGCTGGAGTCCGACGAATTGCCTGACTGGGACAGCCTGGCAGACGCCATCCAGCTCACCCCGTGGGCCAAGGATCTGGCCGCCCCCCTGCTCAAGGAGCCGCAGGGGTCCTGGTTCATGACCGTGGCGGCCACGCTAGAGTATTTGTACCAACGGCCCTCGCCGCACCATCACGATCATGCCCAGCCGGACGAACAAGCTGAGCACGAAAACCACCCACACCCCCGCCATCCTGATCACGGCCATGATTTTGATGCGGATGACGACCACCACCGTCGTGGTGACCTGGACCATGATGAAGCCGGTGCCGACTGGCTCGAAGGCCAGGGTTTTGATCGCAAGGAATGACATGCACCATCTGGCCCTGATTGAAAAAACCCAATCCCTGATCGCCGCTGGCGACATTGCCGGCGCGGAGTCGGCGCTGGTTGAACTGGCCGACAGCCAGGGTGATGGCGCCTTGATGGAGGTGCTGGAACAACTGCCGCCCAAGGACGTGCTGGCCGTGATCCGCGAGTACGACAACTCCAAGTCTTCCATCATCAACCTCATGCTCACACCGGAGCAATTTGCCCGCGCCGTGGTCATTGAAAAACAGTACCGTGACCTGACCCGCACCCATTTGCGCGGCATGATGAATTCGGTGATCTTCCGTGACGGCGCCGAGCCGCTCGAATTCCTGAACGCCATTGGAGACCTGGAAGGCGGCAGCGAAGCGCTGGCCGACTATTTTGAAGAGAAATGGAGCCGCATCGAAGCTTTTGCCCGCAGCGGCACCTTTGACACCGTGGAGGACGACGGTGACCTGGTGTCCGAGGACGACCTGCGTGCCAACGCCTGGGCCCGGCCCCGTATCGAACAGGACGAAGTGGCCGACCAGGACTGGATGCAGATGGCCTGGCTGCTGCGTCACGAATGCCCTGACCTGTTCATCGAAATGTTGCTGGTGCTGCGCGCCAAGGCACGCGCCTTTGAACTCGGTCTGGACGACCAGGAACTGCCCGAAGACGATGGCAAGGTGGAAACCCGCGACACGGACCTGGGCCAGACCACGCCAGCGGCCCGTGAGTCCGACGAAGAGTCCGCCATCTGACCCCGCACCGCATGTCCCCCTCCCGCGCAGCCCACACCGTCTCGCTGTTTGACCACAGCACCTTCTTTGAAAAGACCTTGCGTTACGGCGTGCAACACGGCCTGATCAACCAAGCCAAGCTCGACGCCATCACGCAGGAGGCGCCCAAAGGCATGGTGCAAATCGCGCGCTACTTTGGCAGCGAATTCCTGCGCCCGGAACTGGAAAAGGCGCGTGACCGCATCGTCAATCTGGTCAGTCTGCATCTGCAGGAAGCCAGCGGCGGCGACTTGCGCGCAGCGGCCGAACTGCTGCGCGACCACTCGTTCCTGTCGCGCTCCAAGGCCGGCTCCGACATGCTCAAGGCCCTGATCGTCATGCCCCAGAACACCCACTTTGGCATGAACGAGCGTGGCGGCTTTACCGATCGCCACATCCCGCAACTGGCTCGCTGGTCCCTGGCCAGCCATGAACAATACCGCGCCGAGCTGGCGCAACGCCAGCGCGTGGCCCAGGTGGTGGAGGCAGCCGTCTGGCTGGCAGACCAGTTGGGCCTGTCTGCCGACGAGCTGCAGGACTTCGAACCCGATGCCGAAGCCGTCATCCGCACCGCCCTGCTGGTCACCGCCACCCGGCGCCAGGAAATGCCGGACTGGGTGGCTTTTGAAAAAATGCTGCTGACACTGCGCCGCAAGGACCAGGCGGCAGTTGCGGCAGCCCTGACCCTGCCAAAAAACCTGCCCGACGACTACCGTGCCGTGGTGGCGTCGGTGCGCGACAGTGTGCTGTCAGACCTGCCCAAACTGCTGGACGCCCGCCTGCCCCTGCGCAAGCTGCTGGACCAGACGCCGGCCTTCATGGGCCGTTATTTCTGGATGGAAGACGCCCTCAGCGAAGTTGGCCAGCATGATCGCGCCCGTTCTGCCGCCTGGGACAAGATCACCCAGGGCCACAGCGACGATGGCACCCTGCTGACCCTGTTGTTGTGTGTGGCGGCCGGCGCCGCCCCCAAAACCCTGCTGACGGACAAATCCGCTGCCACGCTGATTCGCAAAATACGCAAAACCGGGATGAAGCCCGAGCTGGCCGAGGCCTTCATCCGCACCCATGCCCCGGAACAACACCAGGACGACTACCTCGACCTGTGGCAGAACTTCGTGGCGGAAGCACAAACCACACTGCGCAGCGACCACGACCACAAGCTGGCTGACGCCCTGGCGCTGTTGCGGCGCGAATGCAACGTGGCCTAAACCGTCGGGTGGGTGGCAAACAACTGCGATAACTCGCGGTGCATCAAGTCGGCGTCCCCGGTGTTGAGCTCAAGCAGGCGGCGTAACAAGGTCAGACTGGTCAAATCCATCTGCTCGCACCGTATGCCAATGCGGCGACCTTCCAGGTGCGCAATGCGGCCCACCATGGTGATGACCTCGCCATCGTGGTTCAACGGTAACCGCAGTTGGCAATGGTCCTCCAGCCGCAGACTCACGGGCTGCGTCGTCTGCACCATGGCGCCCTTCAGCGCAATATCCAGCAGACCAACCTCCAGCGTCTGCCCAGGCAAATGCAAGGTCACGGCAGCGCTGAAGGGCACTCGGGAGAACAGGCGATGGCTTTCGACAGGGGCAGCGTTCATGGCAACGTCCTTGGGCTACAAGCAGCCTATTGTGCGGCAATGCATTGCCTTAATGGAAGAGCTTGGCAGAAAAGAGTCTGCCAGACGGTTAGAATCCACGGCGCAGGAAGCGTGGCAGAGTGGTCGATTGCACCGGTCTTGAAAACCGGCAACGGGCAACCGTTCGTGAGTTCGAATCTCACCGCTTCCGCCAAATC
>NZ_JAQTWM010000062.1 GCF_028689305.1 Rhodoferax sp.
AGGTAACCCGACAGGTCAGTCAATCTGGCCGTGAACTTGATGCCCACATGGTTGCAGATGGCCTGAGCCACGGTGACACCAATGACAAAAGTTGCCTGAGTCGCAAAGTTGGCTTCCAGCCCCAGAGTGGCGCCAAAGGCCCCGATGAAAAAATTGAAGGTGCCCACATTGATGGCACCCAGCACCGTCACCAGCCCCAGCAGGTTGAGCCAGGCGGTCAACCAGCCATAGGCGCGCCCACCCAGGATCGAACTCCAGTGGTACAACCCGCCCGCTGTCGGGTAAGCCGAGCCGATTTGCGCCATGCCCAGCGCAAACACCAGACTCACCGCGCAACCAAGAATCCAGCCGACACCAATGGCGGCACCGCCCACACCGCTGATGCCTTGCCCCAGCGAGTTGATTCCCCCGGAGAGAATGCATATGATGGAAAACGAAATAGCAAAGTTCTGAAAGCCCTTCATGTTGCGCGCCAGCTCCTGGGCGTAGCCCATGCTATGCAGCAACTTGAGGTCGGCCTCTGAGGCGGAATGAGGTTCAATGGACATCGGAGACTCCAGGGTGGTGGGTGAGTAGGACGCATGTGCAGCTCTGCACAACTTCATCGTAAGAAGCCAAATGTGGGGTGCGCTATCCCATTTCGGCAATCGAAACGGCTTTTTGTACTGGTACGTCAATTGCTAAGGGACTCCAATGCAAGCATCATTCCCGCCCATCAGGGTGCAGACGGCACCCATCGACGACAGCGCACTGCCAAGTGCCTGTGGACGGTTTTTTGATGATATTGACGAGCAGGCAGCCAGCCTGAACGGCTGGAACCAGCGTTACATCCAGTTGTCTGCCGGTACTTTTCGCGGGAGTGTGCAGCGCCTCAATGTCAGTGGCATCAGCCTGTTCATCGAAGATTTGCAGCAAACCGTGCACCAAACTGGCATGGTGCGCCCGGACGTCGTGGCACTCGGCATCCCACTGCATTTCAGTGGGAACTCCCGTTTTTGTGGCAAGCCCGGCAGTGTGGCCGAGTTGCATGTTTTTTCCGGTACCGAGGGGTTTGAATTCCATTCACCCAAGCGGCATGTGATGCTGGGCATTGAAATTGACCGCCCGGTTTTTGCGGACTTTTTTGCCGCTGACGGCGCAGAACAGGCGTCAGCGCCGGCCTTGCAAGCCGGGCTATACCCGGTTGAGCAGAACGCAGCCGACAGCTTGCGGGCCTTTGGTGTGGCTCTGTTCCGGTCTGCCGCCTGCCGGCCCGCCGCGCTGGATGCCGCGCCAGAAAACACATGGGTACATGACACACTGCTTGAAAAATTGATGCTGATGCTGGAAACGCCGATGCATGCCATCGGGCATGGCTGCCACGGCGCAAGATTTTTGCCGCTGGCGCTGGAGCGCCGCGCCCGCGACCTGGTGCTGGCACAACTCGACCAGCCGCCCTCGGTGGCTGAGTTGTGCTGCTGTCTGGGGGTGAGCCGGCGCACCTTGCAAAACTGCATTCAAACCACCTGGGGCATGGGTCCGCTGGCCTGGGTCAACACGCTACGCCTCAACGCCGTGCGCAGCCGCCTGAAAACCGCGACCTCGGTCACCGAAGCCGCCACCGAATTTGGTTTCTGGCATTTCGGGCATTTTTCAGCGGGCTACCACACCTTGTTTGGCGAACCACCCTCGGCCACGCTGGGGCGTTACCGGCGCAGCTCACCTCCGTGAGGCCTGCCAGACTTGTGCCTGGCTCAGTGTGTCAGGCGCTGCAGCGCCTCCTGATACTTGGCTGAAGTCTGCTCGATCACCTCACGCGGCAGGTGTGGTGCCGGCGGTGTTTTGCTCCAGGGTTTGCCACCCACCTGGGCGGTTTCGAGCCAGTCGCGCAGGAACTGCTTGTCGTAGCTCGGGGGGTTGACCCCTTCGACATAACTCTCAGCCGGCCAGTAGCGCGATGAATCGGGGGTCAGCACCTCGTCCATCAACACCAGGGTGCCGTCCTTGTCCAGACCAAACTCGAACTTGGTGTCGGCAATGATGATGCCTTTGGCGGCGGCAATCTCGCTGGCCGCCTTGTACAGGGCGATGCTGATATCGCGAATACGCCCGGCCAGGTCGGCACCAATCATCTCGACGGTTTTCTCGAAAGTGATGTTCTCGTCATGTTCACCCATCTCGGCCTTGGCTGCCGGGGTGTAGATCGGCTCGGGCAGCTTGCTGGCGTTTTTCAGGCCCTCGGGCAGCGGCACACCACAGACACTGCGGCTTTCCTGGTATTCCTTCCAGCCGCTGCCGGCCAGATAACCACGCACCACCGCTTCCACCGGGATCGGTTTGAGGCGTTTGACCAGCATCGAGCGGCCCACCACCTGTGGCACTTCCTCGGGCGTGACCACACTTTCGGGCGCCTCACCAGTGAGGTGGATCGGGCAGATGTTGAGGCCTTTGGGGCCGAGTTTGTCAAACCAAAACAGCGCCATTTGCGTCAACAGCGCGCCCTTGCCGGGAATGGGTTGGCCCATGATCACGTCAAACGCGCTGATGCGGTCAGAGGCCACCATCAGGATCCGGTCATCACCCACCGCGTAGTTGTCGCGCACCTTGCCGCGCGCCAGCAGGGTCAGGGAAGTCAGGGAGGAAGTGTGTACGGTCGTCATAAAAATTCCATGTAAGGGGCAATGGTAGCAAGAGCGTCAACCGCTGCCACAAAAAATCAACCCCGCAGTGACCTCAGCCACGACGGGGTGACAGGCCGGGGCGGGCGGGTTTATTGCACCACTTGCACCAGTTCACCACGCGCGTATTGCCCGGCCACCACACTCAGGCTGTGGCCCTTGATCTTGCCACCCTGGCCTTCGCAACCGAACTCCAGGTAGCGTTGCTTGCACAGGGCCTTGGCCGCTTCGCGGGCGGGTTTGAGCCAGTCGCGGGCATCAAACTTGTCGGGATTTTCTGCCATGAACTTGCGCACGGCAGCCGTCATGGCCAAGCGGATGTCGGTGTCGATGTTGATCTTGCGCACGCCGTATTGGATGGCTTTCTGGATTTCTTCCACCGGCACGCCATAGGTTTCCTTCATCTTGCCACCGTACTGGTTGATGATGGCCAGTGACTCCTGCGGCACGCTGGAGGAGCCGTGCATCACCAAGTGGGTGTTGGGCAGGCGCTGGTGGATTTCCATCACGCGGTCAATCGCCAGGATGTCACCCGTGGGCTTGCGCGTGAACTTGTAGGCGCCGTGGCTGGTACCGATGGCAATCGCCAGGGCGTCGAGCTGGGTGCGCTTGACGAAGTCGGCCGCCTGTTCGGGGTTGGTCAGCATCTGTTCACGCGTCATGGTGGCATCGGTGCCGTGGCCGTCTTCCTTGTCACCCTTCATGGTTTCCAGCGAGCCCAGGCAGCCCAGTTCACCTTCGACCGTGACCCCCACCGCATGGGCCAGGTCCACCACCTTGCGGGTGACTTCGACGTTGTACTCGTAGCTGGCAATGGTCTTGCCGTCCCCCATCAGGGAGCCGTCCATCATCACCGAGCTGAAGCCCAGGTTGATCGCCCCCTGGCAGACCTCGGGGCTCTGTCCGTGGTCCTGGTGCATCACCAGCGGAATGTGCGGGTAACTCTCGATGGCGGCCTGGATCAAGTGTTTGATGAAGGCTTCACCGGCATATTTGCGCGCACCGGCACTGGCTTGCAGGATCACCGGCGAACCAACCTCATCAGCGGCGGCCATCACGGCCTGCACTTGTTCCAGATTGTTGACGTTGAAAGCCGGAATGCCGTAACCGTTGGCAGCGGCGTGGTCAAGCAGTTCGCGCATGGAAACAAGAGCCATGATGGTGTCCTTCTGAGGTTGGTAACTGAGCGGTAACTGGCTCAAATTTTAGCCAGCAATGGCGACGCCGACCTGACAAACCCTTTTGACGCTTCACTGAATCCACCGGCTTTTAAGACAAATCCAAGCTTGTGTGCCGACAATAGCGGCTCGTTACTACGAAAGACCCTCATGAAGTTACGCACACTCACGTTGCTGGCCTCGCTGAGCTGGATGGCCTGCCAGGCCCAGACGCCGCCCAAAGCCGCCCCCAAGGCCTCAGCGGTGGCGGCCAGACCCGCTGCCGTGTCGTCCCTGCCTGGACGGGACAAACCGGAGGCGGGTTGCACCACGGCCCCGCGCAGCCGGTGGTTGCCCGAGGAAGAGATGCGGCTGCTGGCCGAACACCGGGGCTACCGCATCAAAACCTTCAAGGTTGCCGTCGGCAACTGCTACGAAATTTATGGTTTCGACCGCAACAACCAGGTGGTTGAAGCCTATTTCGACCCGGAAACCAGTCGCCTGGTGCGACAAAACATCGCCAAATAAGGGCCAGCGCCATTTATTTGACGCGGCAGATCTTCAGCATGTTGGTGCCACCAGGAGAACCCATGGGTTCTCCACAGGTGATGGCATACACGTCACCCGCATGCACCACGCCGCGGGACTTGAGGTCGCTTTCAGCCTCGGCCAACGCGGTGTCGCGGTCATTGCTGGTGTCACTGAACAGGGGCCGCACGGCGCGGTACAGCGTCATGCGGCGCTGCGTTGCCAGCTTGGAGGTGATGGCGTAGATCGGAATCTGCACCAAATGCCGGCTCATCCACAACGCGGTGGAGCCACTGTCGGTCAAGGCCACGATGGCTTTGGCGCCCAGGTGGTGCGCCGTGAACAACGCCCCCATGGCAATCGCGTGGTCAATCCGGGTAAAGGTTTTGTCAGTGAAATCCGCCTCCAGCTGCAAGCTGTTGCCACTCTCGGCGGCGTGACAGATCTTGGCCATTTCAATCACGGTCTCCAGCGGGTACTTGCCCGCCGCCGTTTCAGCCGACAACATCACCGCATCGGTGCCATCAAGCACTGCGTTGGCCACATCACTCACCTCGGCCCGGGTGGGCACAGGGTTGGTGATCATCGACTCCATCATCTGGGTGGCGGTGATGACCACCCGGTCATGTTCACGCGCCAGCTTGATCATGCGTTTTTGCAGTGCCGGCACCACGGCGTTACCCACTTCCACCGCCAGATCACCACGCGCCACCATGATGCCGTCGCTGGCCAGCAGGATTTCTTCGAGTTTGGGGATGGCTTCAGCACGCTCGATCTTGGCAATCAGCCCGGGCCGGTGACCATCAACAGCAGCCACGTTGCACAACTGGCGCGCCATCTCCATGTCGGTAGCGTTTTTGGGGAAACTGACCGCCACGTAGTCCGCCTTGAAACTCATGGCGGTTCGGATGTCCTCCATGTCCTTGGCCGTCAGCGCCGGGGCACTCAGACCGCCCCCCTGCTTGTTGATGCCTTTGTTGTTGGACAGCTCGCCTCCCATCCTGACCGTGGTGTGGATCGCCGTGCCCCTGACCTCATCCACCGTGATGACGATCAGGCCATCGTTGAGCAGCAACACGTCCCCAGCCTTGACTTCCTGCGGCAGGGACTGGTAGTCCAGACCCACGCCGTGGGCATCCCCCGGCTCGGTGCGTGCGGCATCCATCACAAACGGCTGGCCCGGCTCCAGGAACACTTTGCCTTGCGCGAACTTGCCAACCCGGATCTTGGGACCCTGCAAATCGGCCATGATCGCCACCTCCCGCCCGGCACGCTGGGCCGCTTCACGCACCAGCTGGGCACGGTCGATGTGGTCCTGCGCCCGTCCGTGACTGAAGTTGAGTCGCACGACGTTGACGCCGGCACGGATCATCTGCTCCAGCAACGCCGGGTCGCTGGAAGCGGGACCCAGGGTGGCAACGATTTTGGTGGCACGACGCGGCATCAAGAAGTCTCCATGTAATTTTGTTTCGTGATTTTCCCACGGAAGTGGTTACATGAGCAGAACAAAAATACAGCAGACATCCTTCGGATGCCTGTGGAATGACCGCTTACCAGCCCAGACCAAGGTGCAAGGGCAGGTACACCGCCATGCCCAACACGATGGTGCCGAGCACGGCCTGGCCCTGGCCTTTGTGCCAGAAAAACCAGACCGCCCCTGCCATTGCGGCAAACAGGCGGGCATCCTGCCAGGTGTGGATGAATTGCCCCTGCGTCATCACCAGCTCGGGCATGATCACCGCCGCCAGCGCGGCAATCGGGGCATATTGCAGCCCGCGTTGCGCCCAGGACGGCAACTGCCAGGGCTTGCTGGAGATGAAAAACAAGGAACGGGTCAGCACCGTGATCACGGTCAGGCCAACAATCACCAGCACGGTCCAGAGGTCGGTCTGCGCCGTCATGACGACCTCATCGAGGCGGCGCTACGGTTCGTTGTCTCCAGCAGCAGGCAGATGGCCACCGCCGCCGCAATGGCCAGCAGGATGTTAAGCTTGTACGGCAAGGCAAACGCCGCCACCGCCGCCGCCCCAGCCACTCCGGCACCGACCCAACGCAGCGGACTCGACACCAGCGAAAACAGAATACCCAGCAGCGCCAGGATGCCGGCGAAGGCCAGCCCCCAGGCAGCGGGAATCACCCCCGCCAGCAGCACACCGGCCACATTGCAGCCGACCCAGGCCACCCAGCTGACCCCCGAGTTCCCCGCCAGATAGGCCTGCTGCGCCAGCTGTTGTTCTGGCGTGTCGTCATGGCGCGGATAACGCCGAACAAACAGCACGTAGCTCAGGTCGGTGGTCAGGTAGCCCGTGAGCAGCCGCTGCCACAAGGGCAGATGCATCATGTAGGGGCGCAGGTGGGCGCTGAACACCACAAAACGCAGATTGACACAACACCCGGTGGCCAGCACCACCCACATCGGTGCACCGGAGCTGATCAGCGGAATGGCGGCCAACTGCGAGCTGCCAGCAAACACAATCACACCCATCAGCAGCGCCTCGAACGTGCTCAGCCCCGAGTTCACCATGGCCACACCGGCCATCACCCCCCAAGCGGCCAACCCGGGTGCCGCACCCAGCGCATCAAGCACCCCGACGCGGAATTCGGCGTGGCGGAAATAAGCGGGGTGCAGAAACACGGTGGAACTTATCCCAGTTGCTGGCCAGGCTGCACATCAAAGCCGCGCAGGAAATCAGCCACCGCCAGGCGTTTGCCACCAGGACGCTGCAACGCCGTGATATTGACTACAGAATTCATAGCTGAAACCGCAATGTATTCGTGGGCTACAGCCATTATTTGCCCACAAACCTGAGCAGCAGAGGGAAGGCCTTCACCAATCTGGGCAGCCCAGATTTTGAGCGGCTCACCCGCCAACAGGGTGCTGGCGCCAGGAAAGGGGTTGAAGGCGCGCACCCGCCGGGTGATCACTGAGGCCGACTGCGACCAGTCGATCATCGCCTCCTGCTTGTCGATCTTGGCCGCATAAGTCACCCCTTCGGCTGGCTGTGGCACGGGTGCCAGCGCCCCTTGCTGCAATTGGGCCAAGGTGCGGACCATCAGCGTGCCCCCCAGCGCCGCCAGCTTGTCATGCAGACTGCCGGTGGTGTCACTGTCCAGAATGGGCAGCGACTGGGCAGACAACATGTCGCCGGTATCCAGCCCGGCGTCCATCTGCATGATGGTGACACCGGTCTGGGCGTCACCAGCCTCGATCGCGCGGTGAATCGGGGCCGCCCCACGCCAGCGCGGCAACAGCGAGGCATGGATGTTGAAGCAGCCGTGCCGGGGCACATCCAGCACCCACTGCGGCAGGATCAGGCCATAAGCGGCCACCACCATGGCATCGGCGTGGGCCGCCAGCAGCGCGTCTTTGGCCGCCTGGGCGTCGGCGGCATAGTTGCCGTCCAGCCGCAGACTGCGCGGCTGCGCCACCGCTAGCCCACGCTGCAGCGCCAGTTGCTTGACCGGCGAGGCCTGCAGTTTCAGGCCACGACCGGCCGGCCGGTCGGGTTGGGTCAGCACCAGGGACACCTCATGCCCGGCATCCAGCAGCCGCGCCAGCGCCACGGCGGCAAATTCGGGGGTGCCGGCAAAAACCAGCGACAGCCCCGCCATCAGGAGCGTGCCTCGCGTTGGGCCTTGAGCAGCTTGGTCTTGATGCGGTTGCGCTTGAGCGGCGACAGGTATTCCACAAAGACCTTGCCCATCAGATGGTCCATTTCGTGCTGGATGCACACTGCCAGCAGGCCGTCGGCCTCGATCAGGCGTGAATGGCCGTTCTCGTCGAGCGCCTCAACCTTGACGGCGTCATGGCGCTGCACCCCATCGTAAATGCCGGGCACCGACAGGCAGCCCTCTTCGTTAAGGTGGGTTTCGGGACTGACCCACAGGATGGTGGGATTGATCAGCACCATCGGGGCATCGCGCTCTTCAGACACGTCGATCACGAGCAGACGTTCATGCACATCCACCTGGGTGGCCGCCAAACCCACCCCTTTGGCGTCATACATGGTCTCCAGCATGTTGCTGATCAGCGTTTTGATGCGTGCGTCCACGGCGGCCACCGGCTTGGCCACCGTATGGAGCTTGGGGTCGGGGTAACAGAGAATTGGGAGTAAAGCCATGGTGTCACTTCTAAGATGTCGCTATTTTCGCTATTTTCGGCAAGGTGTTGCCCTCGTCAGGCGACAATCCTTGTTCAATCAAGGGCTTGGGCGCAAAATCTCATGCGATTTAACAGGGTACGAAACACCATGGTGATATCTCTCTTCAAAGCAACTCCGGTACTGGTGGCCGCAGCCGCCGTGACAGGCAGCCTATGGGCGGCGGGATCGGCCAATGCCCAGAGCTTCCCGATCACAGCCCAGCAACGCGCCACCGCCACCGAAGTTGCCCAAAGCGGAGTGCCACTGAGTGACCTCAAGGCCGACGCGCCGCAGAGCTACACCGTCAAGTCCGGCGACACGCTGTGGGCCATCGCCGGCATGTACCTGAAAGCACCCTGGCGTTGGCCGGCGTTGTGGGGCATGAACCTCAACGACATCAAAAACCCGCACCGGATTTACCCGGGACAAACACTGTACCTGGACAAGACGGGTGGCCGGGCCCGCCTGCTGATCCAGCCACCCGACGCAACCGACCCGCCCACCGTGCGGCTGTCGCCGCGCACCCGCATTGAAAAACTCGTGCCGCAGTCGCTGCCCACCCTCAAACCACACCTGATCGAACCGTTCCTGTCGGAGCCGGAGGTGGTGGATGACCCGGACATGAGTGGGGCACCGCGCATTGTGGCCACCCAGGACAACCGGGTGCTGCTGACCCGGGGCGACCGCGCCTACATCCGCAGCGGCAGCGCCATGGCTGAGGAGCTTGTCGACGACCCGCAGCAGCCGCAGAAGGCCTTTCGCATTTTCCGCAGCACCACCCCACTGAAAGACCCGGACAGCGGGGAAATCCTGGGCTATGAGGCGCAATACATCGGCCGCGCCCTGCTGGTGCGCAGCGAAGCCATGCAGGAAGGTACCAATCCCGACGGGTCCCGGCGCATGGACATCGTGCCGGCGACCATTGACATCGTGGACGCCAAGGAGGAAATGCGGGTTGGCGACCGGCTGCTGCCTGAACCGCCCCAGCAATTGACCAGCTACGTGCCGCACGCGCCGCAAGACCGGGTGGACGCCAGCATCGTGTCCGTCTATGGCAGTGCCGTGGCCAATGCCGCCCAGAACCAGGTGGTGGTGATCAACCGCGGCACACGTGACGGCATGGAAGTGGGCCATGTGCTGGCGATCATGCAAGCCGGCAACCGCATCATTGACAAGACCGATCCCAGCCTGAGCGAGATCAAACTGCCCGATGAGCGTTATGGCCTGCTGATGGTGTTTCGCACCTTCGAGAAGCTGTCTTATGCGTTGGTGCTGGAAATCACCACGGGTGTCAAGGTCGGTGATCGGCTGACCAACCCGTTCTGAGCGCTTGGCCCGGCATCCCATGGAGCGTGATGAACTCACCGCCTGGCTGCGCCTGACACTGACACCCGGTGTGGGCAACGCCAGCGCCCGCAAGCTGCTGGCGGCTTTTGGCCTGCCGCAACAGGTCTTTGACCAGTCGACCAGCACCCTGCAACAGGTGGTGGGGCCCACCCAGGCCCGGGCCTTGTGCACCCCGCCCGATGAGTTGCTCGTCCTGACCGGCACCACGTGGGACTGGCTGCAGCACGATGAACCCGGTGAGATACGGCGGCAGGTGGTCACGCTCGGGGACCCGGCTTATCCGCCCAGCCTGCTGCAGTTGGATGACCCACCGCTGATGCTGTATTTGCTGGGCACCGCCATTTATGAGCCAAATACCGCTCCAGCCCAGATAAAACAACCTAACATTGCTATAAATTCAGTAGCAAATTCAACCTTGATCAACCCCCGCACCAGTTTGGCCATGGTGGGCAGTCGCAACCCGACCCCACAGGGGGCAGCCAACGCACGGCTGTTTGCCCAGTCTTTTGCCCAGGCCGGATTGACCGTGGTCAGCGGTCTGGCACTGGGCATCGATGGTGCCGCCCACGAAGGCGCACTGGCTGGTGCCAGCGACGCCTCGCAGGCCGTCACCGTCGCGGTGGTCGGCACCGGTCTGGACCGGGTCTACCCGAAGGCGCACCGTGATCTGGCGCACCGCATTGCCCGACAGGGCTTGCTGGTGAGTGAATACCCACTGGGTACACCGCCACTGACCGCCAATTTCCCCAAACGCAACCGGCTGATTGCCGGTCTGGCACAGGGCACGCTGGTGGTGGAAGCCGCGCTCAAATCAGGCTCGCTGATCACCGCCCGGCTGACGGCTGAGCAGGGCAAGGAGGTGTTTGCCATTCCCGGCTCGATCCACGCCGCCCAATCACGCGGCTGTCATGCGCTGATCAAGCAGGGGGCCAAACTGGTGGAGTCAGCACAGGACGTGCTGGAAGAGCTGGACTGGCCAGGCGCAGGCACACCAGGTCGCCCCCCGACCGCCAGTGACCGCGAGGAGAAGATGCAGGCTCAACCAGACGGCGGGGTGCTGGCGGCACTGGGGTTTGACCCCGTCGGGCTCGATGCGCTGCAGGCCCGCACCGGCCTGGACACCGCCAGCTTGCAGGTCGAGTTGATGACGCTGGAGCTTGACGGCCAGGTGGCACGGCTGCCAGGTGGGCTGTTTCAACGCCAGACCGCCTGAGCCCGGAAATACCGGCCAGTTTGAGGTTTTGGCGGACCGGCTTGGCGCTATATTGGAGCCATGTTTGAAGTCCTTGCCTATGTGTATGACAACTATTGGGACGGCGAAGCCTGTCCGGCGCTGCCCACCCTGCAACGCACACTCGGTACCGTCGGCTTTGCCCCGCAGGAGATCACCACCGCCCTGATCTGGCTGGAAGAACTGAAAAGCGCCGCCGGGGTCTTGCGCACCCGTCACCGGGACACCACCCCGGCCACAGCCCTGACCACTGCGTCGGTCATTCCCATGACACGCGTGCTGACCACCTCCGAACACGGACGTGTTGGGGTGGCTGGCTGGGGGTTTCTGGCGTTTCTCGTGTCCATCGGGACGTTGTCCCGGGAACGGCTGGAGCTGGTCATGGAGCGGGCGATGGCCGCGCCAGGCGACCCACTCAGCGTCGACGACCTCAAGCTGATCGTGCTGATGGTGTTCTGGAGCCTGGGCCAGGAGCCCGACGCCCTGGTGCTTGATGAACTCTGCGACCACCGGACCGATCGACTGGCCCACTGATGCCGTGCAAGCTCAGTGCAGCACGCGCGCGGGGTTGACCTGGATTTCGTCCATCGCCAGGCGCGCAGCACGAGTCAACAGCGGCTCGTCTTCCTGCGACAGCAACAGACCAGCCTGCAGATAACCGGCCAAGCGGGCTGACTGAAACAAATAACTGTGTCCAACGTTGTTGGCAAACAGGTGCAAGTGCCCCAGTGGGCTGCGCCAGACCAGCTGCACCTGGGCCACCTGTGAACCGTAACTCAGGGTGAACCATGAGCCCAGGGCCAGCTTGCGCGCCCACGTCAGCATGTCAGGGCTGGCTGGCTCGCCCCCTTCGTTGATCACATCCAGTTCAATCGCCTCGATACCCAGCAGTTCCTCGATGTTCTGGGAGTCCAGCGGCAGCTCTTCCCCGCCGTCCTCGCTGACGTAGTCATCCAGCTCTGCCAGTCGCTGGGCCAAGGCCTGGATCTGGGTATCGGCCACGCTCTGGGTCTTGGACATGAAGGCATCAGCCAGGGTATCACTGATCACCTTGAGATGGGCATCCTGCACGGTGCGTTTGGCGCCCAGCAGGCTCATGCCAGTGCGCAACGACTGCAACAACGTGGGCAAGCCAGCGATGACCTTGGCCCGGTCAGCCCGGTTGGGTTTGGCACTGGCGGCCCAGATCAAGTCGGTGGCGGTTTTCTTGAGCAGCAGGGTGTCTTCATGCTGGCCCCCCTGGCGCACCGCCGAAATGGCCAACACCTCGGCCCAGACCTTGAACAGAAACTCCCGAATCTCGTCGCGTACCGGCATGTCCTTGAGCTGGTCGCGCATCTCGATGGTGTACTGGATGGTGAGGGTCTCCTTCTGCTCCAGTTGTTCGGCCACACCCAGCACCACCTGGCTGGACGGTTTTTTGGCCAGATGCTGTTTCAGAAAAGCCTGGAACTCTTCGTAAACCCGCCGGTACACCTTGTCACCCGTCTCCGGGTATTGCTCAATGACCTGGACCACACGTTTGATCTCGGTCTCCAGCTCGGCACTGCTGATGCCACTCGAATCAAACCCCATGACACAGGAGCCCATGTGGTCAATCAGCAGACGCGCCGGGTGATCGAGCTTCTGGAAAAAATCCGGCTCCGCCAGCGCCACCCGCAAAACCGGCATTTGCAGACGGGCAAACCAGACACGCACGCCGCTGGGCAGGCGGTCTTCCTGCAAGATCGACTGAAACATCAACGCCACCAGCTCGATGATGGCCTTCTCGTTGTCAGTCCCGGCCTTGCGTTTGAGGTCGGTGGACTGCGCCCGCAAATCACTGGCCACCTGGGCAATGATCACAGGCGCCCCTGTCTGCAGCGGCATCCCCGGCGAAAAATAGGCCTCATTCAACCGGGGTTGTTGTGCCAACGCCGTCATCAGCGGGGCCGAAGGAGCCTGCTGAGCGCCTGCGGCAGGACCACCGGGCGCCACGCCACTGAACAGGCGGCCCAGTTGCTCCAGAATACCCTGCACGCGACCCGATCTTTGGGCATGTCCTATCGTTGGTCGGCCGATGTTCAGGCCAGCGCCGGCTTGCGGCATCGCCCGGGAGTTCATCGGCACGCCGGTATCAGCGGCGTCGACAGCGCTTTGCCGGGAGGCAGGCCGCTCCGGCAGGGCAGCCGCAGCAGAGACCCGAGGCTGCAACTCGATCACGGGCAACACCCCCTGCGCAATCAGATCGGCGTTGCACTGGGCATAAGCCTTTTGCAGTTGTTCATTGAAGTGCAATTGCACCACCGCCCGCACCAACGGCCAAGCCTCACGTGACAGGCCACTGGCTTCCCACTGCTCGACCAGGGGCAGCAGCAGCGCCTCGGGGTGAACAATGTCATCAGCCGCCAGTTCCTGGTCCCGGTTCAGGAACTTGAGCCGCTTGCGCAGATCGGTGATGTCCTGCGCTGCCTTGTCCATCAAACTCATGGCCAGCCGCGAGGCGGCAATCCGGTTCTCAACCACCTCGGTTCCCAGCAGCTCCAGCGTCAGCCCTCCAGCCGACGCGGATGAGGTTGACGCCGGCAACAACGCCTTCTGCCAGGCCTGTACCACGCCATCACGCCAGACCATCCGGCAGCGATGGAAAGCCATGCTGGCATCCCGGCGCAGTTGCATCTCGGTCAGTGGAGCGGCTTCATTGGCCAAGGCCAGCAGCCGGTCATGTACCGGGCTGAGCACCGAGTCCAGGGCCACTGTGGCTTGAGCGACCAGCCGTTGCCGCGTCTGCGCGACCAGTTTGGCCGCTTGCTGGGGCGAAACAGTGGCAGTAGCCATGGTCAGCAAGCTGAAGTTAGACCGTGGCACCCGCGTTGGGATCGTTGGGATCGATGTCTTTTTTGGCCACATTCCCCTTGACCAGGTCCTCGCGCTGGATACCCAGCCACATGGCAATGGCCGCCGCCACAAACACCGAGGAGTAAATGCCAAACAGGATACCAATCGTCAAGGCCATGGCAAAGTAATGCAGCGTGGCACCACCGAACAACAGCATCGACAGCACCATCATCTGGGTCGAACCGTGGGTGATGATGGTCCGACTGATGGTGGATGTGATGGCGTTGTTGATGATCTCGACCGTGGTCATCTTTCGATAACGGCGGAAGTTTTCCCGGATCCGATCAAAAATCACCACCGACTCATTGACCGAGTATCCCAGCACCGCCAGCACCGCTGCCAGCACCGGCAGCGAAAACTCCCACTGGAAAAAGGCAAAGAAGCCCATGATGATGATCACGTCGTGCAAATTGGCAATGATGGCCGCCACGGCAAATTTCCACTCGAAACGCACCGCCAAGTAAATCATGATGCCAACCACCACAAAAGCCAGCGCCTTGAGACCATCCGCTGCGAGTTCATCTCCCACTTGCGGGCCGACAAATTCCGTCCGGCGCATGCTGGCACTGGCATCCGATGCCTTGAGTGCCGCCATCACCTGGGTGCTCTGCTGCGCTGAACTGACACCCTTTTGGGCCGGCAGTCGGATCAGCACATCACGCGCGGTACCAAAGTTCTGCACCTGCACATCGGCAAAACCCAGCTTGGCCACGGTGCTGCGCACTGCCCCCAGATCAGCCGGCTGGGCATAGGTGACCTCCATCAGGGTGCCGCCGGTGAACTCCACCGACAGATGCAGGCCCCGGGTGAACAGGAAAAATACCGCGGCCAGAAATGTCAACAACGAGATGATGTTGAACACCAGGGCATGGCGCATGAATGGGATGTCGCGCCGGATTCTAAAAAACTCCATCTGTCTCTCCCTTACTCTGCCTTGAGGGCGGTTCCGGTATCCGGCCGCCAGACGGTACCAATCGACACGGTCTTGAGCCGGTTTTGGCGACCGTACCACAGATTAACCACACCCCGCGAGAAAAACACCGCCGAGAACATGCTGGTCATGATGCCCAGGCAATGCACCACCGCAAAGCCACGCACCGGCCCTGAGCCAAAGGCCAGCAAGGCCAGACCGGCAATCAATGTGGTGATGTTCGAGTCAAAAATGGTTGCCCAGGCCCGGTCATAACCCGTATGGATCGCGGCTTGCGCCGAGGCGCCATTGCGCAGTTCTTCACGGACACGTTCATTGATCAGCACGTTGGAGTCAATCGCCATCCCCAGTACCAGCGCCATGGCCGCCATGCCAGGCAGGGTCAGCGTCGCCTGCAGCATGGACAACACGGCCACCAGCAGCAGCAGATTGAACGCCAACGCAATACTGGAAAACACACCAAACAGCATGTAGTACAGGCACATGAAAGCCGCCACCGCCAGGAAACCCCAGGTCACACTGTGAAAGCCCTTGTTGATGTTCTCAGCCCCCAAGCTGGGGCCGATCGTGGTCTCTTCAATGATTTCCATTGGCGCGGCCAGGGAGCCAGCGCGCAACAGCAGTGCCGTGTCATTGGCCTCCACCGTGGTCATGCGCCCGGAAATCTGCACCCGGCCACCGCCAATTTCTGTGCGAATCACCGGGGCGGTCACGACCTCGCCCTTGCCTTTTTCGAACAGCAGAATGGCCATGCGTTTGCCAACGTTCTCACGCGTCACGTCGCGGAAGATCCGGGTGCCCTTGGCATCGAGATTCAGGTTGACGGTTGGTTCCTGGGTCTGGCTGTCAAAGCCCGGCTGGGCGTCGGTGAGGTTTTCACCGGTCAGGATGACCTGTTTCTTGACAATCACCGCCTGCCCACTACGATCCAGATAACGTTCTGCCCCAAACGGCACCATGCCAGTGCCCAGCTCGGCCGAACGGGCCTCGGCGCTTTCGTCCACCATCCGCACTTCAAGGGTGGCGGTGCGGCCCAGAATATCCTTGGCCTTGGCGGTGTCCTGCACCCCTGGCAATTGCACCACGATGCGATCGAGCCCTTGTTGCTGGATCACCGGCTCGGCCACACCCAGCTCGTTGATCCGATTGTGCAGCGTGGTGATGTTCTGTTTGAGCGCCTGGTCCTGGATGCGCCGGGCAGCCTCAGGCTTGATGGAGGCGGTGAGCTTGAATTCGGCACCATCAGCCGCGTCCGCCGTTTGCAAATCGGCAAACTGGTCCTGGAACACGGCTTTGGCGGCGGTGAGCGTCGGCATGTCGCGGAAACGGACCTCAATGGTCTGCGCATTACGGCTGATGCCGCTGTGGCGGATGTTTTTCTCGCGCAGACTGGTGCGTACATCACCAGCCAGCGATTCAGCCCGCTTGACCAAAGCCGCCTGCATGTCGACCTGCAACATGAAATGCACACCACCACGCAAATCCAGCCCCAGATACATCGGCGCCGCATGCAGGGACGTCAGCCAGGCCGGTGAACGCGACAACAAGTTGAGCGCCACCACATACCCCGGATTACCCGCGTCAGTCACCAGCGCCTTCTGGATGGCGTCCTTGGCCTTGAGCTGCACATCCGTGCTGCCCAGGCGCACCTTGATCGAGGCGCCATCAAGCGCCACCAGTTCAGCCTCAATGCCGGCGGTTTTCAACGCTGCCTGAACCTGGGCCAGGGTCGAGACATCCACCTTGGTCGACGCTTTGGCCGCCGATACCTGCACGGCCGGCGACTCGCCAAAAAAGTTGGGCAGCGCATACAGCCCGCCCACCACCAGCGCGATCACAATGATCACGTATTTCCAAACCGGGTAACGATTCATGACCGCCCTTCGAGAATAACCAAAACAAAATGCTGGCACACGCCAGCTTCACTGCGGCTTATTTGATCGTACCCTTGGGGAGCACCTGGACCACAGCACTGCGCTGAAGTTGCACATCAACACCGCTGGCAATCTCGATATTGATAAAACCCTCATTCAGCTTGGTGACCTTGCCCAGCAGCCCCCCCGCCGTGGCCACCTCATCCCCTTTGGCCAACGCGTCCACCATCGCGCGGTGTTCCTTGGCTTTTTTCATCTGCGGGCGAATCATCACGAAATACAACACCACAAACATCAACACCAAAGGCAACATGCCCATCAACGAAGACTGGATATCGCCACCAGCGGCAGCAGCAGCCGGGGCAGTTTGGGCAAAAGCAGAAGAAATGAACACGAATGACTCCAGATGTATAGACTAAAAAAACAACAAGCGCGCCATTGAGCGCGCCCATCCCTGCGGCAAACAGGCTGTCTGCGATTGTATGCGGCCGTACCCGACGATCCAACCCAGACCCAAGGCACAACCACCGGGGACCGCGCCTGCCCCAACTGGCGTCAGAGCGCCCGCAGCTGCGCCAGCAAAGTCTGCCAATTCTCCCGGGCAGCCGCCAAATGGCGCGCCTTGACATGGCCAAATCCCCTGATCTGGTCCGGGATACGTGCCAATGCCAGCGCCAACTGGTAACGCGTTTGAGCATCGGGCGCCTGCGGACCAACCGCCAGTGCCGCCAGCAGTTCACCAACGGTACCGCGATACTGGGAAATCAGTGCCCGTTCCTGGCGCCGCTCACCGGTGTGACCAAAAACATCCAGCGCGGTACCGCGCAGCCCCTTGAGCCGGGCCAGCCACCTGAAGGCGATCATGGTCATCGGGCCAAAGGACTGCTTGACCAACTGGCCCTGGTCATTGGTTTTGGCCAGCAACGGTGGGGCCAGATGGAACTGCAATTGATAGTCACCCTCAAACTGGTCCGCCAGTTTTTTCTCGAAGCTGCCATCGCTGTGCAGACGAGCCACTTCGTACTCGTCCTTGTAGGTCATGAGTTTGAACAGCTGGCGTGCCACCGCCTCACTGAGACTGGTTTGCCCCCAGACCGCGTCGACCCGCTGCACCTGCGCCACCAGCGCCTGGTAGTCCTCGGCATAGGCGGCATTCTGGTAGGCGGTCAAAAACACCTTGCGTTTGTCCACCAGCTCGGCCAAACCGGGTTTTTTCACCAGCTTGATCACTTGTGCGGTCTCGAACAGGGCCTGCACCGCCGCCAGATCATGGGCACAAGCGCGGCCCCATTCAAACGCGGCCTTGTTGTTGTCCACCTGCACACCATTGAGCTCCATCGCACGCATCAATGCCGAGCGACTCAGGGGCACACGGCCCTGCTGCCAGGCATAACCCAGCAACAGGGGGTTGGTGTAAATCGAATCTCCGAGCGCCTGGCGTGCCACCTGTTCGGCATCCAGCAGGCCCAACGCGTCACTCCCCACCACGCCACGGATGGCGGCTTCGCAGCCACTTTCCGGGAATTGCCAGTTGACGTTGTGCACAAAAGCCGCCGTCGGGGTGGCATGGGTGTTCAGCGCAACATAGGTGCGTCCTGCCTGCATCACAGCCAGTGTGGTCTTGTTGGCAGCCACGATGGCATCACACGCCACCACCAGATCGGCCATGGCGGTATCCACCTTGCTGGTGTAAATGGCTTCCTGGGAGTCGGCAATCTGGATGTAACTCCAGGTGGCTCCGCCTTTTTGCGCCAGACCTCCGGCATCCTGCGTCACCACGCCCTTGCCTTCCAGATGCGCGGCCATGCCCAGCAACTGGCCGATGGTGATCACACCGGTGCCGCCGACACCACCAACCACGATCCCCCAAGCCCGCGGGGTGGCAGGCAACACCGGCTCCGGCAAGGCCGGCAGACTGGCCAGTGAGCCTTGCGGGCCTGGCTTGGCCTGCTTGAGTCGGCCGCCCTTGACCGTGACAAAACTCGGGCAAAAACCCTTGACGCAACTGAAGTCCTTGTTACAGGTGCTTTGGTTGATGACCCGCTTGCGGCCGAAATCGGTTTCCAGCGGCTCCACACTCAGGCAGTTGGATTGCTCTCCGCAGTCACCACAGCCTTCACACACCAGTTCATTGATCACCACCCGCTGATCGGGTTCGGCCAGTGTGCCGCGCTTGCGCTTGCGGCGCTTCTCGGTGGCACACATCTGGTCATAAATGATGGCGGTGGTGCCTTTGATCTCCCGCATCTGGCGCTGAATGGCGTCCAACTCGTCACGGTGGTGCACGGTCACCCCCTCGGACAGGGCCACGCCCTGGTATTTGTCGGGGGCATCGGTCACGATCACCAGTTTGACGACGCCCTCGGAGAGCAGGCTGCGCATGATCTGCAGCACACTGTGCCCTTCCGGGCGCTCCCCGACGCGCTGCCCCCCGGTCATGGCCACGGCATCGTTGTACAGGACCTTGTAGGTGATGTTGACCCCGGCCGCGATGCTCTGGCGGATGGCCAGCAAACCGCTGTGGAAATAGGTGCCATCCCCCAGATTGGCAAACACATGGGTGTCTTTGGTGAACGGTTGTTGCCCCACCCAGGCCACCCCCTCGCCCCCCATCTGGCTGAACGTGCTGGTACTGCGGTCCATCCAGACCGTCATGTAATGGCAGCCAATGCCGGCCAGTGCACGGGAACCTTCAGGCACCCGGGTGCTGGTGTTGTGCGGGCAACCACTGCAAAACCAAGGCGTGCGTTCACCCGTATTGGTGTTGATCTCCAGCGCGGCGCGATCCTTGGCCGCCAGCAGGGCCAGATGGCTTTCCATACGCGCCTGCACATCAGGCGGCACCCCGAGCTTGATCAGCCGCTGGGCAATCGCCCGGGCCACCAGACCGGGGTTCAGGTCAGCTCGGGCACGCAACAGCGCACTGTTGCCCGGGTTGGGCTGACTCCACTCGCCACCGTCACCATCACTGTCGCCGGCAAACTTGCCCACCACATTGGGGCGAACCCGCCAGTGGTACAGCTCTTCCTTGAGCTGGTATTCGATGACCTGGCGCTTTTCCTCCACCACCAGGATCTCCTGCAGCCCCTGGGCAAAGTCACGGGTGATGCTGGCTTCAAGCGGCCAGACCACGTTGACCTTGTGCAGCCGGATGCCCAGTTGGCGACAGGTGGACTCGTCCAGCCCAAGGTCTTGCAGGGCCTGACGGGTGTCATTGAAAGCCTTGCCGCTGGCGATGATGCCAAAGCGGTCCTGCGAGCTGGCAAACACGTTGTAGTTCAGGCGATTGGCCCGCACATACGCCAGCGCCGCATACCACTTGTAGTCCATCAGCCGTGCCTCCTGCTCCAGCGGCGCATCCGGCCAGCGGATGTGCACGCCACCGGCGGGCATCTCGAAGTCTTCGGGCAGCACAATCTTGACGCGCCCCGTGTCCACCTGCACCGAAGCGGATGACTCCACCACCTCCTGAATGGTCTTCATGCCCGCCCAGACGCCGGAAAAGCGGCTCAGGGCAATGGCATGCAAGCCCATGTCCAGAATGCCCTGCACATCGGACGGGAAGAAAACCGGCAGGCCACAGGCCTTGAAGATATGGTCACTCTGGTGCGCCGCAGTCGAGCTTTTGCTGACGTGGTCATCACCAGCCACCGCCACCACGCCACCCAGTCTCGCCGTGCCCGCCATGTTGGCGTGTTTGAACACGTCTGAGCTGCGGTCCACACCCGGACCCTTGCCGTACCAGATGCCAAACACACCGTCATACTTTTTGCTCTGCGGATACAGGTCCAGTTGCTGGGTGCCCCAGACGGCGGTAGCCGCCAGCTCTTCATTGACACCGGGCTGAAACACCACCTGGTGGGCCGCCAGATGCTGGCGGGCGGCCACCAGCGCCTGGTCATACCCTCCCAGGGGCGAGCCGCGATAACCACTGATGAAGCCGGCCGTGTTCAGACCCGCCAGCGCGTCACGCTGGCGCTGCAACAACGGCAGGCGCACCAGGGCCTGCACACCGCTCATGAAGGCCTGGCCATGATCCAGGGTGTACTTGTCATCCAGACTGACACCGGCCATGTCAGGGCGCATGTGGCTGGTCTCGGTCGCGGGGGATTCAGGGATGGTTGGGCGCATGGTCAGGCTCATTGGTGGGCTCAAAGACGTCTTTTGGACACCTGGAACAAGAAAACAGCCAGCCATGGCGACGCCTGCAGGCGTCGCCATGGCCGCTAAAAAAATAGACGATTTAGGGCTCTAGCCCGCACAAACAAACCACATTAAGCTACAAATGATATAGCAATCCATCAGGCATTGGCAACCACTCTGCGGATGGTCTGTGCCAGTTCTTCAGCGACGAACTTCGCCACATACGCGTCGGCACCGACCTTGCGCACGTGTTCTTCGTTGGTGGTACCGGTCAGGGACGAATGGATCACCACCGGCAGCGAGCTGAAACGGGGGTCCTGCTTGATATTGCGGGTGAGGGTGAAACCGTCCATCTCGGGCATTTCCAGGTCGGTCAGTACCAGCGCCACTTTGTCCTTGATGGTCTGGCCCTGAGATTCCGCTTCAGCAGCCAAACCTTTGAGGCGGTCCCAGGCCTCCTGTCCGGACTTGGTCATGATGTAGGAGACCCCCATGGCCTTGAGGCCTTGCTCAATCATCATGCGCGCCACGGCCGAATCGTCTGCGGCCAGCACCACGGTGCCGGGCGGCAGGTGCAGCTTGTCGGTGACCTCCATCTCCGTCTCGCTATGCTCTGGAAACACATCCCGCAGGATCTGCTCCACATCCAGCACCTGGGCCAGGCGGGTGTCTTCCACGTCGCCGTCCAGGCGGGCAATGCTGGTCACCAGCCCACCGCCACGCCCCTCGGCGGACAGCACCTGCTTCCACTCCAGCCGGACAATCTCATTCACCTCTTCGACCGCAAAGGCCTGGGTGGTGCGGGCAAACTCGGTCACCAGCAGGATATTGAGCCCCTTGGTCGGGTTGGTACCCACAATCTGCGGCAGATTGATCACCGTGATCATTTGCCCACGGATATTGGCCACCCCCATGACAGATGGCGGCGAATTCACCATGGCGGTGATTTCCGGCATGACCAGGATCTCGCGCACCTTGAAGACATTGATGCCAAACAACTCGCGTCGATTGGTTCCCGGTGCCTCACCCAAACGAAACAGCAACAACTCAAACATGCTATTGGCTGTCAGGTTGGTTCGCTCGTCAACATCGCGCATGGTGGATTTGTTCATGGCAGTCATTCGTTAAAAGGAATAAGGTTGTGCGTTGGCAATGGTAACGCGATCACTGCGACTTCGGCCACAACACCCAGAGTTTGAGCGATTGTTTGAGTCGGCCAGCCAGTTCGCCCGCTTCAGCGCCCCAACCGACAAAATAGTCAGCCCGGGCGGCACCCACAATGGCGCTGCCGGTGTCCTGCGCCAAAACCAGCCGCTGCAACGACAGGTTGGTCCCGGTGGAGGCTAGCCAGACCGGGGTGCCATAGGGAATGCTGTCCGGGTCCACCGCGATCGAACGCCCCGGCGTCAAGGGCACACCCTGGGCTCCGCGCGGACCAAATGCAGCGTCAAAATCCCCCAGCGGCTCCTCCCGGAAAAAGACCACCCGCGGGTTTTGCC
>NZ_JAQTWM010000063.1:0-11907 GCF_028689305.1 Rhodoferax sp.
CTTGCGCGACTACTTTGTGGCGCGCAGCGACAACTCGCCGCTGCTGTGGATCTACCGTGAGCGCCTGAGCGGAACCGACCCCGCACAGCCGTCGGCCGACTGGTATTTGCATGGGGTGTTTGCGTGAATGGGTTGGCGGGTGCAGCAGGGATGTGTTTGTTTAACCACGATTTATTCCAAAGGTGTATATTTGGTATCTATCAATTGTCATGGGAGTTTCCTATGGATGCCAATCCTTCCCAATCAGCGCGCGCCAAATTGTTTTTCCACGGACGCAGTCAGGCTGTGCGCCTGCCCAAAGAGTTCCGGTTTGAAGGCACCGAGGTTTACGTGCGGCGTGTTGGGGCTGATGTGGTGCTCAGCAGCCAGCCCAAAGCGCCGATGCAAAACCTGCTGGATGCCGTCAACGAGTTTGAGCCGGCTTTTGTGATGGCGCGTGAACAACCCGAACGGCCCGATGCACGCGAGGCGCTGTTTTCGGCAGCGCAGACCTGAGAGCCGCCATGCAAATCACCTCCCGGCATGCCTCGGTGCGTTACCTGCTGGACACCAACATCTGCATTTATGTGATCAACCATCGCCCGCCAGCGGTGCTAGACCGGTTTCTGGCGCATGAAATGGATGGCCTGGGACTCTCCGCCATCACCGCCAGCGAACTTTACTGGGGCGTGTGTAAGAGCGGTTCGGTGCGCAACCAGACGGTGCTGGACAAATTTTTGTCCCCCTTGACCGTGCTGGATTACGATCAAGCGGCGGCCCGGAAATATGGCGAATTGCGGGCTTACCTCGAAAAACAAGGTACCCCGATTGGCCCGCTGGACCAGCAAATTGCGGCCCATGCTCTGGCCCTGGGACTCACGCTGGTTACCAATAATGTGCGTGAGTTTGAGCGGGTGCCCGGGTTGCGTCTGGAGAATTGGGTGTGACCCATTTGGGGGTGCTTAAACCGCGCATCGCAACAACTTCACCGGTCCACCGCCAGCTTGGCACCCAGCCCGATCAGGATCGTGCCCATCACCGCGTCGATGGGCTTGCGCAGTCGGTGGTAGCCGTGTTGGACCCGTTGGGTTGAAAACAGCATGGCCATGCTGCCGAACCAGGCCAGTGACACGCTGGCAACAAGGCCTATCGTTGCTGCATGTACCCACAGCGGCGCATGGGCGGGCAGGATGGTGACAAAAAGACTGCCGAAAAACGCCGCCGCTTTCGGGTTGGTCAGCCCCACCATCAGACCACGCTGGCAGGCTTGCCAGCCGCTGCGCACGGGCATAGCGGCTGTCTCCATTTGACTCATTGACTGGCGCAGGCCCAGCAGCGTTTTCACGCCCAAATAGACCAGATACGCCGCCCCGGCGATGCGAATGGCCCCGTAAAGCCACGCTACCTGGGTCAGGATCAGCCCCAGACCGAAAACCGCCAAGGTGGCCCACAGGGCGTGCGAGCTGGCGATGCCCAGCGCCGCCCAGAGTCCGGCACGGCGTTGGGTCAAGGCATGGGAGGTCACCGCCATCAAGTCCGGGCCCGGGCTGATACAGCCGAGCAACATGACACCAGCCACCGCCGCGAGTTGAGGGAAATAGTCCATGGCAAGAGTTTGTGAAAAAAAGAGGCCTGAATGGTAAGTCAATCCTTCCCGTTGGATGCCTGTTGTTCTGGTCATCGAACCCAGATAGCCTCACAATACTGTTTTTATAAACAGTATTTAAGGCCAGCCCGTGTCCTCCCCATCCAAAGTGCAAGCAGCACCGGCGCAGCCAGACCGCTGTGCCTACGCCGAGTTGCATTGCCTGTCCAACTTCAGCTTCCAGCGCGGAGCATCCCATCCTGAGGAGCTGGTGGCGCGGGCGCATGCGCTGGGGTATGCGGCGCTGGCCATCACCGACGAATGTTCGGTGGCAGGGGTGGTGCGCGCGCACCTGGAGGCCAAAAAGTGCGGGCTGCAACTGCTGCCCGGTGCCCTGTTTTCGGTGCCCCTGGGCGCGCCGTCGCCCGGCCACGGCGCAGCGGTTGGCGCGTCGTTCACCCTCATCGCTTTGCCGCACGACTTGCAGGCCTGGGGCGACTTGTGTGAATTCATCACGCTGGCGCGCCGCAGTGCGCCCAAAGGCCACTACCAGGTGCGCTGGCCTGACCCGGCCTGGGCCAGCTTGCAAGGGTGTGAAATCTTGCTGGAACTGCCGATTGCTATCAGTTTGGAAGCTGCTTGTGCAATCATGACCTGGGCTAGAGGCTTGTTTGGCATCAATTTGTGGCTGACGGTGACGCAGTTGTTACACGCCGACGATGCGCTGCAGCGGCACCGGATGCAGCAGCTCGCGCAACTCACCGGTGTGCCGCTGGTGGCCACCGGGGAGGTGCTGATGCACCTGCGCTCGCGCAAGCCGCTGCACGACGTGCTCACTGCCGTGCGGCTGGGCCAGCCGGTGGCCGAATGTGGCTTTGCCTTGCAGCCCAATGCCGAAAATCACCTGCGCAGCCGTGAGCGGCTGGCGCAGCTCTACCCGGCGCAGTGGCTGGCCAACACCCTCACGGTGGCATCGCGCTGCACTTTCAGCCTGGACGAGCTGCGTTACCAGTACCCGATGGAGGCCGTGCTGCCTGGTCTGACCCCGGCGCAAACGCTGCGCCAGTTCACCGATGAGGGGGCTCGCCGCCGTTATCCCGGTGGCATGCCGGAGACCGTGCGTGCGCAGGTGGCGCATGAACTGGCGCTGATCACCGAGCTGAAGTACGAGATGTATTTCCTGACCGTGCATGACCTGGTGGCTTTTGCCCGTCGTCAGGGCATCCTGTGCCAGGGGCGCGGTTCGGCGGCCAATTCGGCGGTGTGTTACTGCCTGGGCGTGACCGAAGTCGACCCGGCGCGCTCCAGCGCGTTGTTTGAGCGTTTCATCAGCCGTGAGCGCAACGAGCCGCCCGACATTGATGTGGACTTTGAACACCAGCGGCGCGAAGAGGTCATCCAGTACATCTACGCCAAATATGGCCGCGACCGCGCTGCGCTGACCGCCGTGGTCATCAGCTACCGCCCGCGCAGTGCCTTGCGTGACGTGGGCCGCGCCTTGGGGGTGGACGAGGCGCTGATCACCGCGCTGGCCAAGGAACATCCTGGCATGTACAGCCGCGAGGTGCTGGCCGAGCGCTTGCAGGCCGCGCGGGTACGGGTTGCAGAGCACCAGCCAGACGGGGAGGGTGCAGGCACCAGCCAGCCCCACCGCGAAGGGGCCGCTGCCGCCTGCCGCTCCAGCCACACCCTGGCCCTGTGGCTGGACCTGAGCCGTCAGTTGCAAGGCTTCCCGCGCCACCTGAGCCAGCATCCGGGCGGCTTTGTGCTCACGCAAGGGCCGCTGACCCGGCTGGTGCCGGTGGAAAACGCCGCTATGCCGGAGCGCTCCATCGTCCAGTGGGACAAGGACGACCTGGATGCCATGGGGCTGCTCAAAGTCGATGTGCTGGCCCTGGGCATGCTCAGCGCCATCCGCCGTTGTCTGGAACTGGTCAGCACCCGGCGCGGTCAGCCGTTTGTGCTGCAGGACATCCCGGCCGAAGACCCCGCCACCTTTGACATGATCTGCCACGCCGACACCGTGGGGGTGTTCCAGATCGAGAGCCGCGCCCAGATGAGCATGTTGCCGCGCCTCAAACCCCGCTGCTTTTACGACCTGGTGATCGAAGTCGCCATCGTGCGCCCCGGGCCGATCCAGGGCGGCATGGTGCACCCGTACCTGAAAGCACGTGAACACCCGGATCAGGTGGTCTACCCCAGCGAAGCGCTCAAAGCCGCGCTGGAGCGCACGTTGGGCATCCCGATTTTTCAGGAGCAGGTGATGCAGATTGCCATGATCGCCGCCAATTTCACCGCCGGTGAGGCCGACGACCTGCGTCGCTCCATGGCCGCCTGGAAGCGCCAGGGCGGTGTGCACAAGTTTCATGACCGGCTGGTGGGGCAGATGGTGCGCAACGGTTATGACGAGGTCTTTGCTGAGAGCATCTTCCGGCAGATTGAGGGCTTTGGTGAATACGGTTTCCCCGAGAGCCACGCCGCCAGCTTTGCGCTGATCACCTACGTGAGCTGCTGGCTCAAGTGGCACGAGCCAGCCTGCTACCTGGCCGCCATGCTCAACAGCCAGCCGATGGGTTTCTACGGCCCGGCGCAACTGGTGCAGGACGCACAACGCCATGGTGTGGTGGTGCGGCCGGTGGACGTGTTGCACAGCGATTGGGATTGCACGCTGGAAGACGAGCCGCCCGCCGTGCGCCTGGGCCTGCGCCTGGTCAGCGGCCTGAGCGAGCTTGCCGCCAGCCGGATCACCGCTGCCCGCGGGCAAAAGCCCTTCACCAGCACCGAAGACCTGGCCCTGCGCGCGACACTGGATGCCGGTGACCTCACTGCGCTGGCCAGTGCTGACGCGCTGCAAAGCCTGTCGGGCCACCGCCGCCAGCAGGTCTGGGATGCCAGCGCCTTGCGGCGTGCGCCCATCCTGCTGCAAGAAGCCCCGGTGAACGAAGTGTCGCTGACCTTGCCTGCAGCCACTGAGCGTGAAGAGGTGCGGGTGGATTACGCCGCCGTTGGACTCACTTTACGCTCCCACCCCGTGTATTTGCTGCGTGATCAGCTATCAAAAATGAAGTATTTGAACGCCGCCCAATTGCGCGCCTTGCCCCATGGCCGGCTGGTGCGGGCCTGTGGTCTGGTCACCATGCGGCAAAGTCCGTACACCGCCAAGCAGGTCACTTTCATCACGCTGGAAGACGAAACCGGCACCGTCAATGTGATTGTCTGGAAGGCGCTACGCGAGAAACAGCGCGCCGAGCTGCTGCATGCCCGCCTGCTGGCGGTGCACGGCACCTGGCAGCGCGACGTGGACAGTGGCGGCCAGGTCTGCCATGTGATTGCCGGCTATCTGCGCGACCTCACCCCGCTGCTGGGCGGGCTGGCCACCAGTAGCCGAGATTTTCATTGACAGGGGGCCCTGCTTTTCATCAATGTCATGGCGCCGGATCAGGGCATCGTCGGTTTCAGGTCACTCAGTGATTTGTCAATGTCCGTCATGCGGGCGTGATACAGCTGCTCGATCCAGGTGGCCTCGCGGGTGCGGATGATGTTCAAGAAAGTGTCTACAGCGTTTCTTTTTCTAGCCAGCATGCCGAATCGGTCAAAGCCGGTTTCCAGAAAAACCTGAAGGGTCCCCAGCCCTGCCAGTCTGGCCGGTTGGCGCATCATCTTGAGCATCATGCGTAATCCTGGTTTGCCGGTCAGTTCACCAAGGGCCTGGCCAAGACGCAGGACGGTTTCAAGTTGCCAATCGCGTTTGTCTGGCTGACCGACAGCGCGCCAGGCATGCACATAACGTGTGGTTGCGGGCAGGTTCGGGCGACGGTGCCAGTGTGCTGCCATGGCCAGGTCCAGCTCTTCTGTCACACGGTGAAGATGGGCCAATGTCACTGCCGTGGCCACCACCTGGTCTGGGAAGGTCAACTCCAGCGCCTTGCCAATGCGGGCAAATTGCGCATCACGTTCACTGTAGTCCCTGGCACTGTATAACTCATGCAGGAAGAAGTTGGTACAGTCCCCGTAGTCGATCGAAGTCAGCAGATCCCGGTAGGTGTTGGCAAACCGATGGGTCTGGAAAAGTTTGATATCCGACAGGGCCTGTGTCAGACCAACGTCATTTTTCGCCGTTGATCGCAGCTCTGACACCTGCGCCATGGCTTCTCGTATTGATGTGGCGGGTTCCATTGCCGGTGAAGTTTACGGTTCACCGCCGCCGTGGAGTAAGGTCAACACCTTAACTTCGTTGAGGGCTTGCGGTTTTTAGAGCCAGAAACCTAGGGAAAACCCTTATATTTTGATCCATGAAGCAATTTACCCCCACGCCCGATGATGATGCAGCCGACGCCCGGCTGGGGCTTGGAGCGCAAGCCAGTGGGTCGCAGGAGCTGGTGGTCCGCAAACCGGACCTGATGGTCCCCATCCGCTCGCTGGGGGAGAACCACCGCGACCGCATCCGGGCCCATCTCAAGGCCTTGAATGACCATGATCGCTATTTCAGGTTTGGATTCACCGCGAATGACGAGCAGATTGATCGCTACGTGGACGGCTTGAATTTTGAGCGGGACGAGATTTTTGGCATCTACAACCGGCGTCTCAAACTCATTGCCATGGCACATCTGGCCTACACCGGTGAGACCCGTGCCGGCGGGAGTTCCGAGTTCGGAGTCTCGGTGCTGGCCCAGGCACGCTGTCGCGGTTATGGCGCGCGGCTGTTTGAACGCGCCGTCATGCATGCCCGCAATGAAGGCGTGCACACCATGTATGTGCATGTGCTCAGCGAAAACGCTGCCATGCTCAAAATCGCCCGCAGTGCCGGGGCCACTTTTGTGCGAGACGGTCCCGAGTCCGAAGGTCACCTGAATTTGCCGCCAGCGACCATCAACTCCCAGTTGACGGAGATGGTCGAAGAACAACTGGCGCAGGCCAACTATCGGATCAAAGTCCAGGCCAAGCAGTTGCTCAAAAGGCTGGGGCGCTTTCAGGCCTGGTGGCGCCCATCCGGGCATGGGGCGCACCCCGACTGAGCCGATCACTGCCTGTCAGCGTTATCCGCTATCCTAGAGGTCTGTGCAACAACCGCATGTCCTGCTTTCTTGGCTGTGTCAGACCCCAATCCCTCGCGTTTCGACCGGGAAGATACCCGCACTTTTTTGCAGAAGATTGCCGAGTTCATTCATCCTGGTCCGGACTCGACCGCTGAACTGATTGAAACCTTGGTGGATGCCGAGCACAACCAGCTCATCGGCCCGGATTCCCGCAAAATGCTCGAAGGCGTGATTCGCATGGCCGAGATGACGGCCGGCGATGTCATGGTGCCATCCACCCGGATGGAGCTGGTCAACATTGAAGACCCCTATGACGACATGATGCATGGTGTGATTGACACCGCACACTCGCGCTTTCCGGTCTACGAGGGGGAGCGGGAAAACATCATCGGCATCCTGATGGCCAAGGATCTGCTCAAACTGCAGCGTGCGCCAGAGTTCAACATCCGTGCCTTGCTGCGACCAGCAGTGTTTGTCCCCGAGAGCAAGGGCCTGAATGATTTGTTGCGGGATTTCCAGAGCAATCACAACCATCTGGCGATCGTCATCGACGAGTTTGGCCGGGTAGCCGGTCTGATCACCATTGAAGACGTGCTGGAACAGATTGTGGGTGAAATTGAAGACGAGTTTGACATTGCCGATGACGAAGGCGACATCTTCGGCCTGGCCGATCGCACCTACCGTGTCAGCGGCGACACGCTGATCGAGCGGGTGGAGCATGCCTTTGGCGTCAAACTCGAAAGTACCGACCCCGAGGAAGACTTTGAAACCATCGGTGGGTTGATTGCCCATGAAATGGGGCATGTGCCCAAACGCGGTGAACATCATGTGATGTCCGGCCTGGACTTCGCCGTCCTGCATACCAAAGGGGGTGCGGTGAAATGGTTCAAAGTGTCGCCGGTCGCAGATGAGGCCGTCTAAGGCGGCAGGCTTTGGCCTGTTTGTCACGCGTCCTCCCAGCCAGGTGATGCCGGCGCTGCTGGCGCTGTTGGCCGGTGTGTTGCAGGCCGCCAGTCTGGCCTGGCCCTTGGGGGCGCTGGAGATTCCGGGCCTGGTCGGTGTGGCACGTGGCCAGCCCGTCTGGTGGTTGCAGGGCCTGGCCATGGCGGGGCTGGTGCTGCTGCTCCTGCGCTGCGGCAGCGCACGCCAGGCCGCCTGGCGCGGTTGGTTGTTTGCGCTGGCTTGGCTGTCACTGACCTTTGGCTGGCTGTTCACCTCGATGCATACCTATGGTGGTTTACCGGCGCCGTTGGCGGTGTTGGCGGTCCTGGCGCTGGCTGGCGTCCTGGCTTTGTATTACGCCGCAGTTTGTGGGCTTTTCAGGGCGCTAGCCCGCACAAACAGGGCTCTGACAGCTATCTTGTTTGCAGCACTTTGGTTGTTGGCCGAATTGGCACGGGGCCAGTGGTTGACGGGCTTTGGCTGGGGCGCCGTGGGTTATGCCCAGCTGGACGGCCCGCTGGCCTCGCTGATTGCCTGGGTGGGGCAGTACGGGGTGGGTTTTGCCGTCGCCGTGCTGGCGGCCTTGTTGGCGCAGGTGATGTGGGTCAGGTCCTGGCGTGACAAGCTGGGCGCCGCCACCGGGATGCTGGTGCTGCTGGCCGCCGCCCAGCTTGTGCCGCCGCCTGACGGCGCGACCCAGGGCCACTTGAACGTGACCCTGTTGCAGGGCAATATTGCCCAGAATGAAAAGTTCGAGCCCGGCACCGGTGTCCCCAAAGCCCTGCGCTGGTATGGCGAGCAATTGCAGGCCAACCGCAGCAGCCTGGTCATTAGCCCCGAAACCGCAGTGCCGTTGCTGCCCAGCCAGCTCCCGGACGGCTACTGGCTGGCGCTGCAACAGCGTTTTGCCAGCGGTGAACAGGCGGCACTGGTGGGCATGCCGCTGGGCAGCTACACCGAGGGTTATACCAATTCGGTGGTGGGGCTCAAACCGGGTCAGCCGCAGCCCTGGCGCTACGACAAACACCACCTGGTGCCGTTTGGCGAGTTCATCCCGCCGCTGTTTCGCTGGTTTACCGATTTGATGGCCATCCCGTTGGGGGACTTCAATCGCGGCGGGTTGCCGCAGCCCACGTTCGACTGGCAGGGCCAGCGCCTGGCCACCACCATCTGTTACGAAAATCTGTTCACCGAAGAGCTGGCCGCGCCATTTGCCGACCCGCAGCGCGCGCCCACCATGCTGGTCAATATCAGCAACCTGGGCTGGTTTGGCGAACATCTGGCCATGGACCAGCACCTGCAGATTGCCCGCATGCGGGCGCTGGAGTTTGACCGGCCTTTCCTGCTGGCCACCAACACCGGGCGCACGGCCATCGTGAACCATCGTGGGGAGGTTACCCACACCGCGACGCCGCATACTGCGACGGTCCTGCACGGCCAGGTGGAGGGCCGCAGCGGGCTGACCCCCTATGCCCGCTGGCTGGTCCAGTGGGGTCTGTGGCCGTTGTGGGGGAGCGCCGTGGTGCTGGTGCTGTTCGGGGCAATGATCCGCCAGCAGCAGCCCCATCGGCGCTAAGCGTCAAGCCGTAAAATCATCGTTTGGCACGCGAATTCTGGCGTGCATTTTTCAACTCCCGGGCCTTGTTTGACACTCGTCCCCTATTCCTTATGTTGACCTTCCAGCAAATTATTCTGAAACTGCAGTCCTACTGGGATGCCCAGGGCTGCGCGCTGCTGCAGCCGTACGACATGGAAGTCGGTGCCGGCACCAGCCACACAGCGACCTTCCTGCGTGCGTTGGGCCCGGAGCCCTGGAAGGCCGCCTATGTGCAGCCCAGCCGGCGGCCCAAGGATGGCCGTTATGGCGAAAACCCGAACCGCCTGCAGCACTACTACCAGTACCAGGTGGTGTTGAAGCCGGCCCCCAGCAACATCCTGGAGCTGTACCTGGGCTCACTTGAAGCGCTGGGCTTTGATTTGAAGAAAAACGACATCCGTTTTGTTGAAGACGACTGGGAAAACCCCACGCTCGGCGCCTGGGGTCTGGGCTGGGAGGTCTGGCTGAACGGCATGGAAGTGACCCAGTTCACCTACTTCCAGCAGGTCGGCGGCATCGACTGCAAACCCATCACCGGCGAGATCACCTACGGCCTGGAGCGCCTGGCCATGTACCTGCAAGGGGTGGACAACGTCTACAACCTGATCTGGACTGAAGCGGCCGACGGCTCCAAGCTCACTTACGGCGACGTGTACAAACAAAACGAGGTCGAGCAGTCCACCTACAACTTCGAGCACAGTGATGCCGACTTCTTGTTCACCGCCTTCACCGCCCATGAGAAGCAGGCCAAGCACCTGATGGAAGCCCAGCTGGCCTTGCCCGCCTATGAACAGGTGCTGAAATGTGCGCACAGTTTCAACCTGCTTGATGCCCGCGGCGCGATTTCCGTGACCGAGCGCGCGGCCTACATCGGCCGCATCCGCAACCTGGCGCGCGGTGTGGCGCAGAGCTACTTTGAAAGCCGTGAACGCCTGGGCTTTCCGATGGCCCCGCGCGAATGGGTGGCCCAGATGACGAAGAAGGCGGCCTGATCATGACGAATCAAAATTTGCTGGTTGAACTGTTTGTTGAAGAACTGCCCCCCAAGGCGCTGAAAAAACTGGGCGAAGCTTTTGCCAGCCAATTGGCTGAACAGTTGCGCACGCTGGGGCTGGCCTCGGCCGACTCGGTGGTCACACCGTTTGCCTCGCCGCGCCGGCTGGCGGCGCACATCACCCATGTGGCCGCCAAGGCGGCCGACAAGCAGGTGCAGCAAAAGCTGATGCCGGTGAGTGTCGGCCTCGATGCCAATGGCATCGCCACCCCGGCCCTGCTCAAGAAGCTGCAGACCTTGGGCGCAGATGTGTCCGACCCGGTGTTTGCCGTGGCGGCGCTGCGCAAGGCTCCTGACGGCAAGGCTGACGCGCTGTTTTATGACAGCCTGGTCAGCGGCGCCACACTCGATGTGGGCTTGCAGCAGGCGCTGGAAGCGGCGCTGGCCAAGCTGCCGATCCCCAAAGTGATGAGTTACCAGCTGGAAACCGACTGTGAGCTGCCCGGCTGGAGCAGTGTCAACTTTGTGCGCCCGGCGCATGGCCTGGTGGCCTTGCATGGCCGCACCGTGGTGCCGGTCAAAGTCCTGGGCCTGAGTGCCAGCAACACCACCCAGGGCCACCGCTTTGAGGCACCTCTGTCCCCGGTGGTGCTGGCCGATGCCGACAGTTATGCCGCCACCCTGCTGCGCGACGGCGCGGTGATGGCCAGCTTCAGCGACCGGCGCTTTGCCATCGTGCAGCAGTTGGCCCAGGCCGCCGAACGCCTCGGGCCGGGTTTTGAGGTGCTGATGGATGAGGCGCTGCTTGATGAAGTCACTGCGCTGGTTGAACGCCCGAATGTGTTGACCTGCGCGTTTGACGAGCAGTTCCTGGAAGTGCCGCAGGAATGCCTGATCCTGACCATGAAGGCCAACCAGAAGTACTTCCCGCTGGTGGATACCCAGGGGCGGCTGACCAACCGTTTTCTGGTGGTCAGCAACATCAGCCCGGCGGACGCCAGTGCGGTGATTGGCGGCAATGAACGCGTGGTGCGCCCGCGCCTGAGCGACGCCCAGTTCTTCTTCAACCAGGACCGCAAGAAAACGCTCGAATCCCGTGTCGCCGGGCTCGACAAGGTGGTGTACCACAACAAGCTCGGCTCGCAAGGTGAGCGCACGCTTCGTGTGCGGTCCATTGCCCGGGCGATGGCGGGGAAACTTGGGGATGCCGCTCTGGTGGCGCAGGTGGATCAGGCGGCCCAACTGGCCAAGACCGACCTGCTGACCGACATGGTGGGTGAGTTCCCGGAGCTGCAGGGCATCATGGGCGGTTATTACGCGCTCAACGATGGCCTGGGCACCGAGGTGGCGCAGGCGATTGAAGACCACTACAAGCCGCGTTTTGCTGGTGACGACTTGCCGCGCAACACGGCCGGCCTGGTGGTGGCGCTGGCCGACAAGCTCGAAACCCTGGTCGGCATGTTTGGCATTGGCAACCTGCCCACGGGTGACAAAGACCCGTTTGCGCTGCGCCGCCACGCGCTGGGTGTGATCCGCATGCTGGTCGAGAAAAATCTGGCGCTGGATTTGCAGGCCCTGCTGGCAGCGGCGTTACCGGCGTTCGAGCACAAGATCACCAACGCCAGTGTGGCGCTGGCGGACTTTGTGTATGACCGTCTGGCCGGCATGCTGCGCGAACAAGGCTACAGCGCCCAGGAGGTCGACGCCGTGCTGGCGCTGCGCCCGCAGCGTCTGGGGGACGTGGCCAAGCGGCTCGCAGCGGTGCGCGCCTTTG
>NZ_JAQTWM010000063.1:12007-22312 GCF_028689305.1 Rhodoferax sp.
TATGACCGTCTGGCCGGCATGCTGCGCGAACAAGGCTACAGCGCCCAGGAGGTCGACGCCGTGCTGGCGCTGCGCCCGCAGCGTCTGGGGGACGTGGCCAAGCGGCTCGCAGCGGTGCGCGCCTTTGCCGCCTTGCCCGAGGCGCCCGCGCTGGCTGCGGCCAACAAGCGCATCGGCAACATCCTGAAAAAGGCCGACGAGGTGGATGCCCATGTCAATCCCGAGTTGTTGCAGGAACAGGCCGAACAGGACTTGTTTGCCGTGTTGCAGCGTTTTGTGCCCGAAGCCAATACGCTGTTTGCGGCCGGCGACTACACGACGGCCTTGCAAACCCTGGCGGCCCTGCGCGGCCCGGTGGATGCGTTTTTTGACGACGTGATGGTCAACGCCGAAGCGCTGGATCTGCGCCTGAACCGGCTGGGCCTGCTCAAGACCCTGCACCAGGCCATGAACCGCGTGGCGGATCTGTCGCGGCTGGCGGCCTGATGGCAGCCGAGGCACTGCCATGACGCCGATCAAACTGGTGATTCTGGACCGCGACGGCACCATCAACCACGACAGCGCCGAGTTCATCAAGTCGGCCGACGAGTGGGTGGCGCTGCCTGGTGCGCTCGAAGCCATTGCCCGCCTGAACCAGGCCGGCTGGCATGTGGTGGTGGCGTCCAACCAGTCCGGGCTGGGGCGCGGCCTGTTTGAGGTGTCCGACCTGAACGCCATCCACGCCAAGTTGCACCAACAGCTCTCGGCCTTGGGCGGGCGCATTGATGCGGTGTTTTACTGCCCGCACACGCCCGATGACGCCTGCGCCTGCCGCAAGCCGGCCGCCGGGCTGTTTGAGCAAATTTCCGAGCGTTACGGCATGGACCTGAAAGGGGTGCCCGCCGTGGGTGACTCGGCGCGGGATCTGGTGGCCGGTGTCGCCCTGGGCTGTGAGCCGCATCTGGTGCTCACCGGCAAAGGGCTGGCCTACAAGGGCCGCAGTTTGCCGGAAGACTTTCCGTCACAGACCCAGGTCCATGCTGATCTGGCCGCTTTTGCCGACCATCTGCTGGCGCGTGAGGCCGACGCCGGTTGAGGCGATCGGGGGTGGGTTCCATGCCGGTTTTGTTTGCTATGGAAAATGTAGCTATTTGTCCTTTGTTTATCTGGGCTGGAGCCCTGAAAAGCTTGTGATCTCTTTGATTCGTTCTGTCTTGCATCTGCTCTGGATGGCCATCACCGTGGTTCCCTGGACGCTGGCCGTCATCCTGGTGTCGCTGGTGGCCTCGCGCAATGCCGCCTGGTGGGTGGCGGTGAACTGGTTCCGGGTCGTGATGTGGGGCACCCGGGTGATTCTGGGTGTGCGCATGGAGGTGCAAGGGCTGGACAACCTGCCGCTGGGTCGCACCAGTGCGGCGGTGCTGCTGTCCAAACACCAGTCCACCCTGGAAACCCTGTGGCTACCGACCCTGATGTCGCACCCGCTGGCCTTTGTGTTCAAGCGTGAGCTGTTGAAGATCCCGTTTTTTGGCTGGTCGATGGCGCGGCTGGACATGATCCACATCGACCGCGAATCGCGCGCCGCCGCCATGAAACATGTGATCGAACAAGGGCGTCGGCTGTTGTCGCAAGGCACCTGGGTGATCATGTTCCCCGAAGGCACCCGCATACCGCGTGGGCAGGAGGGAACCTACCAGACCGCGGGCACCCGGCTGGCGGTGGAAAGCGGCGCACCAGTGGTGCCGATTGCCGTGGCCACGGGCCGCTGCTGGCCGCGCGACCGGTTTGTCAAACAGCCGGGGGTGGTGCGGGTGTCGATTGGCCCGCCCATGCCCAGTGAGGGGCGCGACCCCAAGGCCCTGATGCGTGAAGCCCAGGCCTGGATCGAGGCTGAGATGCGCCGCATCGACCCCGAGGCCTACCGTTAACACCTGGTTCGCCCGCCATGCATCCGCTGCTGCGTTTCACGCTGGATTTGTTTGAGCCAAATCCGGCGCCAGCCCAGGTGGAAAAAGCACCTGTTGCTATCAAAAATGTTGTGGAATTCCGGCACCCGAAAGCCAGCCGCGAGCTGCGCCTGGGGGGCGCGCTGGTGGCTTACCAGTTCCAGCGCGGCCAGCGCCGCAGCATCGGCTTCAGCGTCGGGGCCGATGGTCTGGCCGTGCGCGCCCCCAAATGGGTGACGCTGGTCCAGGTGGACGCCGCCGTGCAGGCCAAGGCGCCCTGGATCTTGCGCAAGCTGCAGGAAACCCGCGAACGCCATGCCCGTCTGGCCGAACACGTGATTGACTGGCGTGATGGTGCCCGCCTGCCTTATCTGGGGCAGGCCTTGACCATTCGGCTGGAACCCGGGCATCGTTTTGGCGCCGGTGGGGCCGAGTTGCTGCCGGCGGGTGACCCCGCCGACGAGGTGGCGCCGACCGCCGTGCTGCGCCTGAGCCTGCCGCACGGCGCCAGTCCCGAACAAATTCGCGACCGCGTGCAGGCCTGGTTGATGCGTCAGGCCAGAACCCTGTTCCAGCAGCGGCTGGACCACTATGCGCCGATGCTGGGTGTGCAGTGGCGCAAGCTGGCGCTGAGCAATGCCGGCACGCGCTGGGGCAGCGCCAGTGTGGATGGTTCGATCCGGCTGAACTGGCGGCTGGTGCACTTCAGGATGTCGGTGCTGGACTACGTGGTGGTGCACGAGCTGAGCCACTTGCGCGTGATGGACCATAGCCCACGCTTCTGGGACACCGTGCGTTCGGTGGTGCCGGACTACGCGGCGCTGCGCCAGCAACTCAAAAGCGAAGTCGCGCCACGCTGGGACCTGTGACGCGCGTCACGCCGGGGCCTGTTGCGAGCGGCGTGCACATGGTTTGGATGGCGCGGATTTGCGCCATAATTGACGTTTACGTTAACGTCAATTGCGGCGCCTTCACCCCATGTCATCCACCTACAGCATCAGCGACTTGGCCAAAGAGTTCGATTTAACCACCCGGGCCATGCGGTTTTATGAAGACATGGGCCTGTTGCAGCCCGAGCGCACCGGCCCAGGCGGACGCAATCGCATCTACAGCGGGCGCGACCGGACCCGGCTCAAGCTCACGCTGCGCGCCAAGCGCCTGGGCCTGAGCCTGACCGAGGCCAAAGAGATCATCGACATGTATGACAGCCCGCGCGACACCGAGTCACAGTTGCGCAAGTTCCTGCAGGTGCTGGCCTCCCACCGGCAGCAGCTGGAGGACCAACTGGCCGAGGTGCAGGCCAATCTGGACGAGGTCAAGGTGCATGAAAAAGAGGCCCGTGCCTTGTTGGCCAAATCGGCCAAGGCGGCACCCGCGGCCCGCCGCAAGACCCCGGACACGGGGGCGTTGTCATGACGGCGCTGTTTTTGCGCGTGCAGCAAAGCTTTCTGCGCCAGGGCATGATGCAGCATCTGGCTGCCCGCCTGACCAAGGTTGAGCACGGGCTGGTGGAGATCATGCTGCCGTATTCCGACAAGGTGACCCAGCAGCAGGACGGTTTCCATGGCGGTGCCATGGGGGCTGTGGCTGACATCGCTGGCGGTTATGCCGGCCTGACCGTGGCACCCGAAGGCATGGAGGTGGTCACGGTGGAATACAAGATCAATTTCCTGGCCAGCTTCCAGGGCGGCGAGCTGCGTGCCACCGGCCGTGTGGTCAGGGGGGGCAAACGCATCATCGTGACCACGGCCGAAGTGGTGCATGTGGACGATGCCGGCAAGACCTCACCCTGTGCCGTGATGCAGCAGACCCTGGTGCCGGTGCCCAAGACTTACTGATAGCCGCTTTCCCTCCAACATCATTATTTTTCAGGAGACAAACCATGAACAACCTGCCCGGACTCAACTTCCAGCTTGGTGAAGACATTGATGCCTTGCGTGACGCCGTGCGCGAATTTGCCCAGGCCGAGATCGCGCCGCGCGCGGCCGAGATCGACCGCAACGACCAGTTTCCCATGGACTGCTGGCGCAAGATGGGCGAGCTCGGCGTGCTGGGCATCACCGTGCCCGAGCAGTATGGCGGCGCCAACATGGGCTACCTGGCCCACATGGTGGCCATGGAAGAGATCAGCCGCGCCAGCGCCTCGGTCGGCCTGTCCTACGGCGCGCACTCCAACCTGTGTGTCAACCAGATCAACCGCAACGGCAGCGACGCGCAGAAGCAGAAATACCTGCCCAAGCTGATTTCCGGCGAACACGTCGGCGCCCTGGCCATGAGTGAACCCGGCGCCGGCAGTGACGTCATCAGCATGAAGCTCAAGGCCGAGGACAAGGGCGGCTACTACCTGCTCAACGGCAGCAAGTTCTGGATCACCAACGGCCCGGACGCCGACACCCTGGTGGTCTACGCCAAGAGCGAGCCCGAGCTGGGCGCGCGCGGTGTCACCGCCTTTTTGATCGAGAAGGGCATGCCCGGTTTCAGCATCGCGCAGAAGCTCGACAAGCTGGGCATGCGCGGCAGCCACACCGGTGAGCTGGTGTTCAACAACGTGGAAGTCCCGGCAGAAAACATCCTGGGCGGACTCAACAATGGCGCCAAGGTGCTGATGAGCGGGCTGGACTACGAGCGCGCGGTGCTGACCGGCGGCCCGCTGGGCATCATGCAGGCGGTGATGGACAACGTGGTGCCCTACATCCACGACCGCAAACAGTTCGGCCAAAGCATCGGCGAATTCCAGCTGATCCAGGGCAAGGTCGCCGACATGTACACCGTGCTGCAGGCCGGGCGCAGCTTTGCCTATACGGTTGCCAAGAACCTGGACCTGCTGGGCGCCGGGCACGTGCGCCAGGTGCGCAAGGACTGCGCCTCGGTCATTTTGTGGTGCGCCGAAAAAGCCACCTGGATGGCCGGCGAGGGGGTGCAGATCTATGGCGGCAACGGCTACATCAACGACTACCCGCTGGGCCGTCTGTGGCGCGACGCCAAGCTCTACGAGATTGGTGCCGGCACCAGCGAAATCCGGCGGATGCTGATTGGGCGCGAACTGTTTGCGGAAACCTGCTGATGGTGGCGTGCCAGCCCGCCGGCCAGGTCCGGGGACAATCAAAAAAGCAGGCCACCAACACTTAACCAGGAGACCCCGCCACATGACCGATCTTCAACACCTGCTGGACAACAACCGCCTGTGGGCAACCCGCATGGAGACCCAGCGGCCCGGGTTTTTCAAGGCGCTGGCGCAGCAGCAGGCGCCCAAATACCTGTGGATCGGTTGTTCTGACAGCCGGGTGCCGGCCAATGAAATCACCGGGCTGGACCCGGGTGAGGTGTTTGTGCACCGCAATGTGGCCAATGTGGTGGTGCATTCGGACCTCAACGCGCTGTCGGTGATCCAGTTCGCGGTGGACCACCTCAAGGTGGAGCACATCATGGTGGTCGGACACTACGGCTGTGGTGGCGTGCTGGCCACCTTGCGCGGCACCCGGGTGGGGCTGGCCGACAACTGGCTGCGCCATGTGCATGATGTCAAGCTGCGCCATCGCCGCCGGCTCGACCACCTGAGTGTGGCTGAGCAGGAAGACACCCTGTGTGAAATGAATGTGATCGAGCAGGTGGGCAACGTGGCCTTGAGCAACGTGATGCAGGACGCCTGGGCCCGAGGGCAAAAGGTGACGGTGCATGGCTGGTGTTACGGCCTGAAAGACGGCATGGTGAAGGACCTGGGGGTCAGCATGCGGGGCAGCCATGAGGTCGTGGAGGTGTTTCGCAATGCGTTCAAGCGTTATCCTCGTGGTGAGATGATCTGACACCCCAACAAGAGAGCCCCCCATGTTCCCGACCCGCCTTGACTCCACGGTTGCCTACGAGATTGCCAAAGCCATGATGGACGGCTTCAACCGCCATTACCGCCTGTTTCGCACCGAGTCAGCCCGTGCCAAACACCGGTTCGAGACCGCCGACTGGGCCGGCCAGCAGCGTGCCCAGCGCGAACGTATCGAGTTTTATGACCTGCGGGTGCGTGAATGCTCCAACCGGCTGGAGCGCGAATTCAAGGCTGGGGAGCAGCCGATGAACATCTGGCACCAGGTCAAGCTGCATTACATCGGCTTGCTGGTGGACCACCACCAGCCCGAGCTGGCCGAGACCTTTTTCAACTCGGTCACCACCAAGATACTGCACCGCAGTTATTTCCAGAACGACTTCATTTTCATCCGCCCGGCGGTCAGCACCGAGTACATTGAAAACAGCGAAAACGAAACCCGCCCCACCTACCGCGCCTACTACCCCAAGGCCAACAACATGCAGGCGGTGCTGCTGCAGATGGTGCGCGACTTTGACCTGCATTGCGAGTTTCAAGACCTGGAGCGGGATGTCGCCCTGGTGCTCAAGGCCATCATGCCGCTGCTGGGCCAGGCCAAGTTACACGCCAATTTCCAGATCCAGGTGCTCTCCAGCCTGTTTTACCGCAACAAGGGCGCCTACATCGTCGGCAAGATGATCAACGGCTTTGTGGACGTGCCGTTTGCCTTGCCGATCCTGTACGCCAAGGGCGGGAATCAGCTGGTCATCGACGCGCTGCTGCATGGTGAGGACGACCTGCATGTGTTGTTCAGCTTTGCCCGGGCCTACTTCATGGTCGACATGGAGATTCCCAGTGCCTACGTGCAGTTTTTGCGCAGCATGATGCCGCGCAAACCGCGCAACGAAATCTACAACGCGCTGGGGCTGGCCAAACAGGGAAAGACCCTGTTCTACCGGGACTTTCTCTATCACCTGCGCCACTCCACCGACCAGTTCCGCATTGCGCCGGGCATCAAGGGCATGGTCATGCTGGTGTTTGACCTGCCCAGCTTTCCTTATGTGTTCAAGGTCATCAAGGACTTTTACCCGCCGCCCAAGGACACCAGCCGCGAACAGATTCAGAGCAAATACCTGCTGGTCAAGCAGCACGACCGGGTCGGGCGCATGGCCGACACGCTGGAATACAGCGAGGTGGCCTTCCCGCGCCAGCGCTTCACCGACGAGCTGATTGCCGAGATCGAAAAATTCGCCCCCAGCCAACTCGAGATCAGTGACCGGGACGGTGACGGCCAGACCGAAGTCATCCTGAAGCATGTCTACATCGAGCGGCGCATGATTCCGCTCAACATCTATTTGCAGGACGCTTTTGATGCTGGTGGCGCCGACCCCGGCAACACCAGCCCGGCTGCGCTGCGTGCGCGTGAACAGCTTGAGCGCGGAGTCATTGAATACGGCAATGCGCTCAAAGACCTGATTGCCGCCAACATCTTTCCCGGCGACATGTTGTGGAAGAACTTCGGCATCACGCGCCATGGCAAGGTGGTGTTTTATGACTACGACGAGATCGAGTACATCACCGACTGCCATTTCCGCAAGGTGCCGGCCCCGCGCTGCGAAGAAGACGAGTTGTCGGGCGAGGTCTGGTACACCGTCGGGCCGCGCGACGTGTTCCCCGAGACCTTTGGTCCGTTCCTGCTGGGCAATACGGCGGTGCGCGAGGTGTTCATGAAACACCATGCCAACCTGCTGGATCCGGCGTTCTGGCAAAAGAACAAGGACCGCATTCTGGCCGGTCACATGTTTGATGTGTTTCCGTATGAACAGAGCAAACGTTTCCACCCCGATCCCGTCAACTCCGAGCTGCCAGATTCGATTTGACGGGGGCCAATGCCGCATTCACTGATTTACTTGAAAGGACTCAAAATGACTGACAACATCGTGATCGTGGGTGCCGCCCGCACCCCCATGGGCAGCTTCCAGGGCGACTTCTCGGCGCTGGCCGCGCATGACCTGGGTGGGGCGGCCATTGCCGCCGCCGTGGCCCGCGCCGGGGTCAGCCCCGAGCGGGTCAACGAAGTGATTTTCGGCAATTGCCTGATGGCCGGCCAGGGCCAGGCGCCAGCGCGCCAGGCCGCGCTCAAGGGCGGGCTGCCGCTGAGTGCCGGTGCGGTCACCCTGTCCAAGATGTGTGGCTCGGCCATGCGGGCTGCCATGTTTGCCAACGACATGCTGCAGGCCGGTACCGCTGAGGTGCTGGTGGCTGGCGGCATGGAGAGCATGACCAATGCGCCCTACCTGCTGCCCAAGGCCCGCGGGGGTTACCGCATTGGCCATGACCGCATTTTTGACCACATGATGCTCGATGGCCTGGAAGACGCCTACGAACCGGGCCGCTCCATGGGCACCTTTGGTGAAGACTGCGCCGCCAAGTACGGCTTCACCCGCGAGCAGCAGGACGCCTTTGCCACCACCAGCGTGACGCGGGCGCAGGCGGCCACGGCCTCGGGCGCCTTTGCTGCCGAGATCACGCCGGTCACGGTCAAAGGCCGTGCCGGTGACAAGGTGATTGCCATTGACGAAGGCCCGGGCCGGGTCAAACTCGACAAGATCAGCAGCCTCAAACCTGCGTTCAAAAAAGACGGCACCATCACCGCGGCCAGCAGCTCCAGCATCAACGACGGCGCTGCCGCGCTGGTGATGATGCGCGAAAGCACCGCGGCCAAGCTGGGCTGCAAGCCGCTGGCCCGGCTGGTGGCGCATGCGGTGCACGCGCAGGAGCCCAACTGGTTTGCCACCGCCCCGATTGGCGCTGTCAACAAACTGCTGGCCAAGACCGGCTGGAGCGTGAGCGACGTGGACCTGTGGGAAGTGAACGAAGCCTTCGCTGTGGTGCCGATGGCGCTGATGCATGACCTCCAGCTCAGCCACGACATCGTCAACGTCAACGGTGGCGCTTGCGCCCTGGGCCACCCGATTGGCTGCAGCGGCGCGCGCATCATGGTCACCCTGATGTATGCCTTGCAGGCGCGCGGCTTGAAACGCGGTGTCGCCACGCTGTGTATCGGGGGCGGTGAAGGAACCGCTGTGGCGTTGGAAATGCTATAAATAGTGAAGCATACAGTGCAATCAATACGTGGGATAAGGCCTTGTTTGATGCTGAAAAGCAGCCAGGTGCCATGACTGTTTTTGTCATCGGCGCATCCCGTGGCATTGGCCTGGAACTGGTGCGCCAGTACCTGCACGCCGGGGACCGCGTGATTGCCACCGCCCGGGATGAGGCGGGGCTGGCGCACCTGCGTGAGCTGGGGGCACAGGCCATCGGGCTTGATGTGGCCAACCCCGCCAGCGTCAGTGGCCTGAGCTGGGTGCTGGATGGCGAGAAGCTGGACCTGGCGCTGTACGTGGCGGGGGTCTTTTCGGCTGATGGTGCCAACTCGCCCCCGACCCAACCCGCCTTTGATGCCATGATGCACACCAACGTGCTCGGTGCCATGCAGGCGCTGCCGCAGGTGGCGCCCTGGGTGGAAGAAGCGCACGGCCAGTTTGCCTTTCTGTCCAGCGACATGGGCCAGATCGGCGGCACCAGCAGCAGCCGTGGTTGGATCTACCACGTGAGCAAGGCGGCGCTGAACATGGCGGTGGTGGCGGCGCAGCCCGACTACCCGCGGGCGCAGTTTCTGCTGATGCACCCGGGCTGGGTGCAGACCGACATGGGCACCGCCGCCGCCCCGCTGACCGTGCAGGACAGCGTGAGCGCCATGCGCCAGACGCTGGCCGCGCACAAGAGCCAAAAACCCCTGCATGGTTGCCAGGACGTGCCTTACCTGCGCTGGGATGGCACACCGTTGGGCAGTTGGTAAGTTGATTTTTTAAAACCGGAGCATTGGATGCTGTTGACCCAAGACCAGGAAATGGTGCGCGACGCGGTACGCGCTTTTGCCCAAACCGAGCTGTGGCCCCACGCCGCCCAGTGGGACAAGGACCACACCTTCCCCCAAGCTGCCCACCAGGGCCTGGCTGCGCTGGGCGCTTACGGCATCTGCGTGCCCGAAGAGCTGGGCGGTGCCGGGCTGGACTACCTGACATTGGCGCTGGTGCTGGAGGAAATCGCCGCGGGTGACGGCGGCACCAGCACCGTGATCAGCGTCACCAACTGCCCGGTCAACGCCATCCTGATGAAGCACGGCAACCCCGCGCAAAAGAAGCAGTGGCTGGAGCCGCTGGCGCAGGGCCAGCTGCTGGGCGCGTTTTGCCTGACCGAGCCGCATGTGGGCAGCGACGCCTCCAGTCTGCGCACCACGGCGGTGAAAGACGGCGACGTCTACGTCATCAACGGGGTCAAACAGTTCATCACCAGCGGCAAACATGGCGACGTGGCCATCGTCATCGCCGTCACCGATAAGAGCGCTGGCAAGAAGGGCCTGAGCGCCTTTCTGGTGCCGACCAACACCCCGGGTTATGTGGTGGCACGGCTGGAAGACAAGCTGGGCCAGCACAGTAGCGACACGGCGCAGATCAACTTTGACAACTGCCGCATCCCGGTCGACAACCTGCTTGGCCGCGAAGGGGATGGCTACGGCAT
>NZ_JAQTWM010000064.1 GCF_028689305.1 Rhodoferax sp.
CTTTTAATCCGTTTGTCGTGGGTTCGACCCCCGCACATCCCACCAACAAATTCAATGGCCTAGCGGAAACGCTAGGCCATTTTCGTTTCCAGTGTGGTGTCCTGGTTCACCGGGCGTTCAAGTGTTCAAGCCTCGGTAAAGCATATAGGCGGCCAGCGCATACAACATGCCTGCAAGCAATCTTTTGAGCTGTTTGACTGGAAGCTTGTGTGCTAAAGCTGCCCCCAACGGAGCTGTCATGACGCTGCAACTGGCGATAACCAAGAGCCCGGGCAGCCAGACATAACCAATAGAGTAGGGTGGCAGTTGGGACAAGCTTGAGCCGCTGACGACATAACCAATGGCGTTCGCCAAAGCAATCGGAAAACCGAGTGCAGCCGAAGTTGCCACGGCATTGTGGATGGCCACATTGCACCAAACCATGAAAGGCACACTGATGAATCCACCTCCAGCCCCGACCAAACCTGACAAGAAGCCGATGACCGAACCTGCCCCGAGCAGACCAGCCTGACGCGGCATGGTCCGGTTTGGCGTTGGCTTTTTATCCAAGAACATTTGTGTCGCTGAAAATCCGACAAATGCAGCAAAAAACAGGGCAAGGGCGGAGCCTTTCAGGATGGCAAAGACGCCCATGCTGGCAATTGCCGCACCCAGAACAATGCCAGGTGCCAAGCCCTTGACCAATTCCCACTTGATGGCTCCTCGCTTGTGGTGCGCCCGTACGCTGGAGATGGATGTGAAGATGATGGTTGCCATGGATGTGGCGATGGCCATCTTGATGGCCAATTCGGAGGCAATACCTTGCCCGGAAAGAATTGCTGTGATGAATGGCACCATGATCATGCCGCCACCAATACCAAGAAGTCCAGCAAGAAAACCGGTTGTCAGGCCCAGCAAAGCGAGCCACAGGATCAGGGAAAATTCAAACTGCATGGATGGGATCAGGGAGTGGGAAGCAAGAGGTGTCTGCGCATGTCGCCAAACTCTCATCCTGAACCGGGGTTCAGGTGGGCGAGGTCAGTGACCGCCTTGGGTTCATCTAACGCGAGATGATCACGCTGACAGCACGATGTTCCAAGCCCTGGCTCAATGAGCATTGGTTCAAGGAAATATAAAGCTCAGCGGACACGGCAGACGTGTGGATTGTATGCCTTTGTCTCAGCATATCGATGCTGACCTGATCCTTGAAAATTCAATTCGTCGTTGGCCAAAGAGCCGCGCCGACGGATGCCGTCAGCGTGAAATCTGGACGTAAATTTCGTTGGTTTTGACCATGCCCAGCTCCATTCGAGCCTGCACTTCTACCATCTCCAGCCCTTCTTTAAGGTCACGTACCTCGGCTTCAAGCTGGTTATTGGCTTGAAGCGCTTGCTGATTGCGTTGGTTCTGTTCGTAGAGTTCAGTACGCAAACGTGTGACATTGGGCAGACTGCCACGGCCAAACCATAACTGGCCATGCAGGATAACCAGCATGGCAATCAGTAAAGCCGGGACAAAGCGACTGCCCACGTCTCACCTTAGCGCAGGTTGTAAAAGGCGGCACGTCCAGGGTAGGTGGCAATATCACCCAGGTCTTCCTCGATACGCAGCAACTGGTTGTACTTTGCCATGCGATCCGACCGACTCAGGCTGCCCGTCTTGATCTGTCCAGCATTCATACCAACGGCGATATCGGCAATGGTTGAATCCTCAGTTTCACCGGAGCGATGACTGATCACGGCGGTGTAACCGGCACGTTTGGCCATTTCGATAGCAGCAAAAGTTTCGGTCAATGTACCGATCTGGTTGATCTTGATCAGAATCGAGTTGGCAATCCCTTTGTCAATGCCTTCCTTGAGGATGTTGGTGTTGGTAACAAACAAGTCATCTCCGACGATTTGCACGTTTTTACCCAAACGTTCGGTGAGAATTTTCCAGCCATCCCAATCGCCTTCGGCCATGCCATCTTCAATACTGATGATGGGGTACTTGTCCACCCAGGTTGCCAGCATGTCGGTCCATTCCTGTGAGTTCAGCACCAGACCTTCACCTTCCAGGTGGTACTTGCCATCCTTGTAAAACTCGCTGGCTGCACAGTCCAGACCAATGGCGATGTGCTCACCTGCGACATACCCGGCCTTGTCAATCGCTTGCAAAATGAGCTGAATGGCCGCTTCGTGACTTTCCACGCTGGGCGTAAAGCCTCCTTCATCACCCACGGCAGTACTCATGCCTTTTTCGTCAATGATCTTTTTCAAGGCATGAAAGGTCTCGGCACCATAACGCAAGGCTTCGCGAAAACTCGGAGCACCCACCGGAATGATCATGAATTCCTGCAAGTCCAGACTGTTGTTGGCATGTGCGCCACCGTTGACGACGTTCATCATGGGGACCGGCATCTGCATGCCACCCATGCCACCAAAGTAGCGGTACAGCGGCAGGCCGGATTCTTCGGCGGCGGCACGGGCCACAGCCATGGAAACAGCGAGCATGGCATTGGCGCCCAAACGTGACTTGTTCTCGGTACCGTCGAGGTCAATCAGGGTTTTGTCCAGAAAAGCCTGCTCAGAGGCGTCCAGACCCAAAACCGCTTCAGAGATTTCAGTGTTGATGTGTTCGACAGCTTTCAGGACACCCTTGCCAAGATAACGCATCTTGTCACCGTCACGCAATTCAATGGCTTCACGGCTGCCGGTCGACGCACCAGACGGTACGGCGGCACGTCCCATCGTACCGCTTTCCAGCAGCACATCACATTCCACCGTGGGGTTGCCACGGGAGTCCAGAATTTCACGTCCTACGATATCTACGATTGCACTCATGGGCTTCTTTCAGTTAATAAGCGAAATAATAAAAGTATTGGGCTGTCACTACCTCAGTCTTGGAATACATTTTCCAGGAAACCATGTTTCTTGGTCACCTGATCCAGTTCCAGCAAGGATTCGAGCAGCGCTTTCATGTGCTTCAGCGGCACAGCATTAGGCCCATCACTGAGGGCTTGACTGGGGTTGGGATGGGTTTCCATGAACAAGCCAGCCACACCCACTGCGACAGCAGCACGTGCCAGCACGGGCACCATCTCACGCTGACCACCACTGCTGGTGCCCTGTCCACCGGGCAACTGTACCGAATGGGTGGCATCAAATACCACTGGCGCTCCTGTGTTGCGCATGATGGCCAGCGAGCGCATGTCGCTGACCAGATTGTTGTACCCAAAACTGACCCCGCGTTCGCAGGCCATGAAGTTATCTTCATTTAGACCTTTTTCACGGGCTGCAGCGCGCGCTTTATCGATCACATTCTTCATGTCACCAGGAGCCAGGAACTGTCCCTTTTTGATGTTCACGGGTTTGCCACTTTGCGCGACGGCCCGGATGAAGTCAGTTTGGCGACACAAAAAAGCAGGTGTTTGCAGCACGTCCACCACCGAGGTGACTTGGGCGATCTGGTCTTCGGAGTGAATGTCGGTCAACACCGGCACAACCAATTCACGTTTGACCTTGGCCAGAATGTCCAGGCCCTTGTCCAACCCCGGGCCGCGAAACGTACTTCCGCTGGATCGGTTGGCCTTGTCAAAACTGCTTTTGAAAATAAACGGGATACCAAGACCGGTTGTGATCTCCTTGAGGGTCCCGGCCGTATCCATTTGCAACTGCTCGGACTCAATCACGCAGGGGCCGGCAATCAGAAAAAATGGCTGTTGCAGGCCAATCTCGAAGCCACACAGCTTCATCAGGCGAGCGCTTTCTGCGATGTGCCGCTTTGCTGGTGGGCAAGTGCCGCGTGAATAAACGCATTGAACAAGGGATGTCCATTCCACGGGGTGGACTTGAATTCGGGATGGAATTGCACACCAATAAACCAGGGATGAACGGTTTGAGGCAGTTCAACAATTTCGGTCAGTTGTTCACGCTGAGTCAGTGCCGAAATCACCAATCCGGCTTGACGCAGGGTATCCAAGTAATGCACATTGGCTTCATAACGATGGCGATGGCGTTCTGTCACCACGTCACCATAGATCTGGTGCGCCAGCGTCCCCTTGACCACGTCCGAGCTTTGCGCCCCCAGACGCATGGTGCCACCCAGATCAGACTCCTCGCTACGTGTTTTGATGCTGCCGTCTTCATCCTGCCATTCGGTGATCAAGGCAATCACCGGGTTGGGACACTGTGGAACAAACTCTGTGCTATTGGCATCTTTCAGGCCAGCCACGTGACGGGCAAATTCGATGGTGGCCACCTGCATCCCCAAACAAATGCCAAGGTACGGCACCTTGTGTTCCCGGGCAAAACGGGCGGTGCAAATCTTGCCCTCCACTCCTCGGGCGCCAAAGCCGCCAGGTACCAAAATACCATCGAACTCGGCGAGCTGTGCAACACTGTCCTCGGTGATGGTTTCCGAGTCGACATAATCGATCTTGACCCGGACGTGATTTTTCATGCCGGCATGGCGCAGGGCTTCATTGACCGACTTGTAGCTGTCGCTCAACTCGACATACTTGCCGACCATGGCAATGCGGACTTCACCTCGCGGATGGGCGGTTTCGAAAACAAGGTCATCCCAGCGTTTGAGGTTGGCCGGCGGTGTGTTCAGGCGCAACTTGTCACAGATCAGTCCGTCCAGGCCCTGCTCATGCAACACGCGCGGCACCTTGTAAATGGTGTCCACATCGGGCATGGAGATCACACCCCACTGGGCAACGTTGGTGAAAAGGGAGATTTTTTCGCGCTCGTCATCGGGGATGGGGCGGTCAGCGCGGCACAGCAGTGCATCAGGCTGGATACCGATTTCCCGCAGCTTTTGCACCGTGTGCTGGGTTGGTTTTGTTTTAAGCTCGCCAGCGGCGGCGATCCAGGGCACGTAGGTAAGGTGCACAAAAGCAGCCTGATTCGGCCCCAGGCGCAGACTCAGCTGACGCACCGCCTCCAGAAAGGGCAGGGACTCAATGTCCCCCACGGTACCACCGATCTCGACGATGGCGACATCCACCGCATCCGGTGTATCAAAACCGGCGCCACGCTTGATGAATTCCTGGATTTCGTTGGTGACGTGCGGGATGACCTGCACGGTTTTGCCAAGGTAATCACCACGCCGCTCTTTTTCAAGCACACTTTTATAGATCTGTCCGGTGGTGAAGTTGTTGGCCTTGCGCATGCGCGTTTCGATAAAACGTTCATAGTGGCCGAGGTCGAGGTCGGTTTCTGCGCCGTCATCAGTGACAAACACCTCACCATGCTGGAACGGCGACATGGTACCGGGGTCCACGTTCAGGTAAGGGTCCAGTTTGATTAAAGTGACTTTGAGGCCACGCGATTCCAGAATCGCAGCAAGAGAGGCGGAGGCAATTCCCTTGCCCAGGGAAGACACCACACCGCCGGTGACGAAGACAAATTTGGTCATGTCAAACAGAGCAACATGCTCATGGAGCTGGTAAAAACAGATTATAGGGGCCGGGGTCAGCGGGTGAAGCCGTTCTGTTACATTGCCGCGCATGAAAGAATTAGCTGGCAAACATATTGTTCTGGGTCTGACGGGCGGGATAGCCTGCTACAAGTCGGCTGAGTTGTGCCGCTTGCTGATCAAGGCTGGCGCCGTGGTGCAGGTGGTGATGACTTCGGCGGCAGAGCAGTTCATCACACCGATCACCATGCAGGCATTGAGTCAGCGCCCGGTTGCTCTTTCACAGTGGGATGCGCGTGAAGCCAACAACATGGCGCACATCAACCTGACCCGCCAGGCCGATGCCTGCCTGATCGCCCCTTGCAGTGCGGATTTCATTGCCAAACTGGCGCAGGGCCGTGCTGATGATCTGCTGAGCCTGATGTGTCTGGCGCGGCCCATCGACAAAGTACCTTTGCTGATTGCACCGGCCATGAACCGCGAAATGTGGTCCCATCCGACGACCCGGCGTCATCTGGCGCAAGTGGCGCAGGACGGTGCCGTGGTGCTGGGGGTAGGTTGTGGTGAACAGGCTTGTGGCGAGTCCGGTGACGGCCGCATGTTGGAGCCCCAGGAGTTGCTGGATGAATTGATCGCGCTGTTCCAACCCAAGGTACTGGCTGGCCAAAAGGTGTTGGTGACGGCTGGGCCCACCTACGAGGCGATTGATCCGGTACGTGGCATTACCAATCTGTCCAGTGGCAAGATGGGCTTTGCCATCGCCCGCGCAGCGCGTGAGGCCGGCGCCGACGTGACTCTTGTGGCGGGACCGGTCAGTCTGGCAAGTCCCTATGGTGTTCAACGGGTGAATGTGCGCTCTGCGTCCGACATGCTCCAGGCCGTCATCCAACGGGTGGACGACGCTTCCATTTTTATCGCCACGGCTGCAGTGGCGGACTGGCGTGCGGCTCAGGCATCCGATCAGAAAATCAAAAAAGACGGATCCGGGCAGACGCCGCAGCTCAGTTTTGTCGAGAACCCGGATATCCTGGCGACGGTGGCGCAGTCTCCCCGTGGTCAAAGTCGGGCACTTTTTTGTGTGGGTTTTGCGGCCGAGAGCCATGATCTGCAGGCCAACGCTCAAGCCAAGCGGCTGCGCAAAGGGGTGCCTTTGCTGGTGGGCAACATTGGCCCTGCCACTTTTGGGCAGGACGACAACGCCTTGCTGCTGGTGGATGAATCGGGGGCACATGAACTGGCGCGTGATGACAAACTCACGCTTGCTCGCAAATTAATAGCAAACATCGCAGACAGAATCCAGGCTAGAGGCTAATTATGCTGAATATTGACGTCAAGATCATCGACCCGCGCATGGCGGATCAACTGCCGGCTTACGCCACGCCAGGCAGTGCCGGATTGGATTTGCGTGCTTGCCTGACAGAGCCATTGACACTGCAGCCCAACGCCTGGCAACTGGTGCCAACCGGGATTGCGATGTATCTTAAAGATCCAGCTTACGCGGCGTTGATCCTGCCACGTTCAGGCCTGGGCCACAAACACGGCATTGTGCTGGGCAATCTCGTCGGCCTGATTGACAGTGACTACCAGGGGCAACTGATGGTCAGTGCCTGGAATCGCAGTGATACAGCCTTCACCATTGAACCCATGGAACGGATTGCCCAACTGGTGGTGGTGCCAGTGATGCAGGCGCGCTTCAGTGTGGTCGACGAATTCCCGGCCAGTGCGCGTGGTGAGGGTGGTTACGGGTCCACCGGCAAAGTCTGACACCACTGGTGTTGCAGGTTCAGTGCAAGGTTTCGTTATCGGAGGTCAGACCGTGGATGGGGGCCACCTTGAAAAAGCCGGTACCGGCGGTGCCACTGCCAATTTCCTCCGGGGTGGCCTCGCGAACATGTCTGACCGTGATACGTAAACGCAGTGCAATGCCGGCTAGAGGGTGATTGCCGTCCAGCACCACATGCTCGGGGTAGATATCGGTCACGGTATAGAGCGCATCTTGCGGTGTGTCCGGATGACAGCCTGCGGGCAAGGCGGTGCCGTCAAAGGTCATGCCTTCTTCCAGTTCGGCAGGAAACAACTTGCGGGGTTCCAGAAACACCAACTGCTCGTTGTATTCACCAAAACCCTGTTCTGGCTCGATCTGCAGGTTGACAGTTTCACCCGCGCTGTAACCTTGCAGAGCGTCTTCGATGACCTGAAACAGGTCATCGCCACCAATCAGGAACTCAACGGGTTCGTCGAGTACATCCAATTCTTCGCCCAGTGTGTCGGTGAGCGTCCAGCTTAAAGCAGCCACGCATTGTTGAGTGATTTTCATACGAGAATTGTCGCAGTTTGCGTTGGCCGGATTTCCTGGTCGATGTCAAAACACAGGAGATTTCCATGGACATTACCCAAGCACTACCTCTGTTGGGTGGACTCAGCCCCCAGGCTTTCATGAAGCGGCATTGGCAAAAAAAGCCCCTGCTGGTTCGTCAGGCCGTGCCTGGTTTCAAGCCCCTGCTGAGCCGGGCCCAGCTCTTTGAACTGGCTGCCAACGAGGATGCGCAGACACGCTTGGTGATTCAACAGCCCGGGCAAACGCCGGGCTGGCAGCTCAAACACGGCCCGTTTCAACGACGGATGTTGCCGTCACTCAAGCAATCGGGTTGGACCATTCTGGTGCAGGGGGTCGACCTGCATCATGATGCGGTTCATCAGCTCATGAACCGGTTTCGCTTTGTGCCGGACGCCCGCCTGGATGATCTGATGATCAGCTTTGCCACGGATCGCGGTGGTGTTGGTCCACACTTTGACAGTTATGACGTGTTCTTGCTGCAGGCACATGGCCGTCGGCGCTGGCGTATCGGGCGGCAAAAGAACTTGAGCCTGCAGCCTGACGTGCCGCTCAAAATCCTGACCAACTTTGTCCCCGAGGATGAGTATGTGCTGGAGCCCGGGGACATGCTGTACCTGCCGCCGGGTTATGCGCATGATGGTATTGCTGAAGGGGAGTGCATGACCTATTCGATCGGTTTTCGTATTCCCAACAAGGCTGAACTGGCGCGTGAACTGTTGCAACGCCTGGCGGAAGACGCTGAAGACGAAGTGGGTGTGGCCCTTTACCGCGACCCGTACCAGCCGGCCGTGGACCAACCTGCCGAAATCCCGCCGCAGATGCTGGACTTTGCCCAGCAGGCACTGCAAGATGCGCTGAAAGACCCACGGGCTTTTGCGCGCGGACTGGGTGAGTACATGACCGAACCTAAACCCAATGTGTGGTTTGAAGCCCAGGAGCCGCGTGCTGACCACGACCTGGATTGGGGTGACAAAGGTGTACGCCTTGACCGACGAACCAAAATGATGTTTGACGAGCACCACATTTTTATCAATGGTGAAAGCTTCACGGCAACAGGGCGGGATGCTGCAGCCATGCGGCAACTGGCCAATCAACGTGTTCTTGATGCCAAGGCACTGAAAAAAACCAGTGCGCAGGCCCGCGAGCTGGTTTCTGGATGGATGTTGGCGGGCTGGTTAAGCGCAGATTGATGCAAAAGCACAACGTGCAAACTTAGTCAAGCGTGATTACCATGAAAACATTAACTATAATGGCTGACTAAGCGAACGGTATGAACAACTGTTCGCTTGGTATTTGTGGGTAACCGCAAAAACAATTTCCGGAAATTGTCTTTATTTACTGGGTATTTTCAAATGAACAAATCTCTCGTTTTGATCGCTGTTATCGCTGCTGCTGCTTTGGCTGCTTGCGGCAAGAAAGAAGAAGCACCCGCACCTGCACCGGCTCCCGCTGCTGCTCCCGCACCCGCTCCTGCTGCTTCTGAAGCTGCTTCTGCTCCCGCAGCGGCTACTTCTGCAGCGGCTGACGCTGGCGCTGACGCAGCCAAGAAGGCTGTTGACGCCGCTGCTGACGCTGCCAAGGCTGCTGCTTCCAAGTAATTGGATCGGCATTTGCCGTGAAAGCCACCTTCGGGTGGCTTTTTTTTTACCACCGGAAACAAGGTTGATGTTTTTGACACCGCCTGTGGCTTGATGGGTGCAGTTGGCAGGATTTTGAGTGGGGTTGATTGAAGGGGTGAAATGACCATGAAGCCATCGGTGTTGGTTGCGCGTGCTGTATTTCCTGAAGTGCTGGACAAACTGGCACAACATTTTGAGGTGACATCCAATCAGACCGATGTCTTTTGGACGCAGGAGGTGTTGATTCAGCAGCTCCAGGGGCACCAGGGGGCTTTGACCACCGGCAGCGTCCGCATTGATGCGGTAGTGCTGGCGGCCTGTCCTGATCTCAAGATCTGCGCCAACATGGCAGTGGGCTACAACAATTTTGATGTGGACGCCATGACCCAGGCTGGTGTCCTGGCCACCAACACCCCCGACGTACTGACCGAGACCACCGCTGATTTTGGTTTTGCCTTGCTGCTGGCCACGGCACGGCGCATGGCCGAAGCGGAACACTTTTTGCGCTCGGGGCGCTGGGATCGTTGGCGCTACGACATGTTTGCAGGCTGCGAGGTGCATGGCAGCACGCTGGGCATCCTGGGCATGGGCCGGATCGGGCAGGGTATTGCCAGGCGGGCAGCGCATGGTTTTGGCATGAAGGTGATCTATCACAACCGCTCCCGGCTGGATGCCGCCACTGAAGCGGCTTGTGGTGCAGTTTGGGTCGACCAGTCGGAGTTGCTCCGCACCTGTGATCACCTGATGCTGGTTCTGCCCTACAGTGCGGCAACCCACCACGTCATTGGCGCTAACGAGCTGGCGCAGATGAAACCGACGGCGACCTTGATCAACATTGCCCGCGGCGGCATTGTGGATGAGGTCGCTTTGGCTGCTGCCTTGCGTCAGGGCACAATTGCTGCGGCCGGCCTGGATGTGTTTGAGGGCGAGCCCAAGGTGCACCCGGACCTGCTTGCCTTGCGCAATGTGGTGCTGACACCGCACATTGCCAGCGCCACGATCCGCACCCGTCTGGCCATGGCGCATCTGGCTGCGGATAACCTGATCGGCTATTTGGTAGATGGCAAGCCAGTGACACCCATCAACCCGCAGGTGCTGGCGACCTGAGCGTTGCTCCTCCTGCCGGGATGGCCACGTCTGATGGCTCTTGTTTTGCTATATTATTAATAGCTATAAATATAATAAATATGTGGGTTAGAGCCCTATTTTGTTCATGAAAAAGTTAATTTTTCAACCCCGCATCCGGTGTCGGTCTTTTTGAACAACAATGGACGTCAAGGAGAACATGGAACGTGCTTGATTTTGTCGTGTGGGGAGGGCTGGCGCTGGGCCTGGTGAATGCGGTGCTGTTGATTCTGCTGGTCATGCGCCGGACCAGTTCGGCGGTGCAGGACGCCGAGCAACAGGCGCAAATGGCGCGACACCAGGCGCTGCTGGCACACATCAGTGCCGGCACGGATACCCTGATGCGGGAGTTGCGCCGCGACATCACCGAGTCCTCACGCGATGCGCGGCAGGAGCTGGCCCAAAGCCTGGCCACCTTTCAGCAAGCCATGGTGCAACAGGCGGCAGAGGCCACCCGCACGCAAAACACCCAGATTGACGCGTTTGGCCAGCAGTTGACGCTGCTGCAAAAAACACTGTCGGATACCTTGTCAAGCCAGTTGTCGAATCTGAGTGAGTCCAATGTCCGACGCATGAACGAAATCCGTGAAACGCTGGACAAACAACTGGCCCAGTTGCAAATCAACAATGCTGCCAAGCTTGATGAAATGCGCGCCACGGTGGACGAAAAATTGCAAAACACGTTGCAGACACGGCTGGGCGAAAGCTTCAAGCAGGTGGCTGACCGGTTGGAGCAAGTGCACAAAGGCCTGGGTGAAATGCAAACGCTGGCGCAGGGTGTGGGAGACCTCAAGCACCTGCTGAGCAATGTCAAAACCCGGGGTATTTTTGGAGAAGCGCAGCTGGCCTCACTGCTGGAACAGGTGCTGGTGCCCGACCAGTATGCGGCCCAGGTGGCGACACGCCCAGGCAGCAAGAACCTGGTCGACTTTGCCATCAAGTTGCCCGGCAAGGCCGAGTCGGGCGAGCCGCTGTGGCTGCCCATTGATGCCAAATTCCCCAACGAGGACTATGCACGCCTGCTGGATGCACAGGAGCGTGCCGATGCCACTGCGGCCGAGTTGGCTGGCCGGGCGCTGGAGCAGCGTATTCGCCTTGAGGCCCGTTCCATCTCTGACAAGTATGTCGAGCCGCCATACACCACCGACTTTGCCATCTTGTTCTTGCCCACCGAAGGTCTGTATGCCGAAGTGTTGCGTCGCCCGGGGCTGATGGAAGCCCTGCAGCGCGAGAGCCGGGTCACGTTGGCTGGGCCTACCACGCTGCTGGCGATGCTGAGCTCGCTGCAAATGGGCTTCAGGACACTGGCGCTGGAAAAACGGTCCAGCGACGTCTGGCAGGTCCTTGGGGCGGTCAAGACCGAGTTCGAGAAATTTGGCGGGGTGCTGGCCAAAGTCAAGTCGCAGACGCAGACCGTGCTCAACACCCTTGACAGCGCTGAAACACGCAGCCGCGCCATGGGCCGGGCATTGAAGAAAGTGGAAGCGCTGCCTGAGACACAGGTGTCGACCCTGATCCCCATGGACCGGGACTTTGACAGCGAGTCGGAGGTTGATCGGGCGTGAATGCTGACTCGACCACGACCGATGCACCGCATCGGGTTCTGGTGCGGCTGATCGCCGGTCAGATTTGTCTGCATGCCTGCATGGCCGGGACACGCATGGCCGCCCCGCTGCAGGCTTTGCGTGAAGGATACAGCCCGATCGCCGTGGGCTTTTTGCTGGCACTGTTTTCGCTGACACAAGTGTTTCTGGCCCTGCCAGCAGGGCGTTATGTGGACCAGCATGGGCTTAAACGCCCCGTGGGGTTGTGTGTGCTGACAGCCACGCTGGGGGCTGCGTTGGCGGTGATGTTGCCGGTGTTTCCGGTGCTGTGTCTCAGTGCTTTGCTGACCGGCGGGGCCACCGGTGTGGCAGTCATCGCATTGCAGCGTCATGTGGGCCGTTCGGCGCGCAATGCGGTCGAACTCAAGTCGATGTTCAGCTGGCTGGCCATCGGCCCGGCTGTGTCAAATTTTGTCGGACCACTGGCGGCGGGGCTGCTGATTGATCACAGCGGTTTTCGCGCCGCATTTTTGCTGATGGCTTTGTTGCCGTTGGCGACCTGGTTCTGGGTACGTCATACCACGGAGTTGCCGCCTGTGGTTATGGCAGCAGGTGAGTCGCCCAGGCGGACTTGGGATTTGTTGCGGGAGCCACTCATGCGCCGGTTGATGCTGGTGAACTGGGTGTTGTCTTCCTGCTGGGATGTGCACACTTTTGTGGTGCCGATCCTGGGTCATGAACGTGGCCTGAGTGCTTCGTTGATCGGTTCCATCCTGGGCGCATTTGCCATCGCTGCAGCCTGTGTGCGAGTGCTTCTGCCTTTGTTGGCCGCCCACGTGCATGAGTGGGTGGTGGTGACCACGGCCATGGTGATCACGGCGCTGCTGTTTGTGGTTTACCCTTTCATGCACTCGTGGCTGGCCATGGGTGTCTGCTCGGTGCTGCTGGGTCTGGCACTGGGTTCGGTACAGCCCATGATCATGAGCACCTTGCACCAGATCACGCCCGAGGCCCGTCACGGCGAAGCGCTTGGTCTGCGGCTGATGTCCATCAATGCCTCCAGCGTGGCGATGCCCATGCTGTTCGGTACGGTTGGTGCGGTGGTCGGGGTGTCGGTGGTGTTCTGGACGGTGGGTGCTGCGGTGGCTGCGGGCGCCCGTTCAGCCTGGACATTGCGGCCGCCAGCGGCGGCGCGCGCACCTGCCAGCGATCACAAATTGTAGAAACGCTGAATCACGTCCCAGGCGGCTTCTGGCTCATCCACATAATTCAGCAGATCAAGGTCCTGCGGGGCAATCACACCTTCTTCGATCAACAGGTCGGTGTTGATGAGGCGCTTCCAGTAGTGGCTGTCAAACAGCACGATCGGCACCGGTCGTGATTTTTTGGTTTGCACCAGTGTGATCACTTCAAACAATTCGTCCAGCGTACCAAAACCACCGGGAAACACCACGAGTGCCTTGGCACGCATCATCAGGTGCATCTTGCGCATGGCAAAGTAGTGGAACTTGAAGTTCAGTGACGGGGTGACATAGGGGTTGTGGTGTTGTTCATGCGGCAGTGTGATGTTCAGTCCCACCGTCGGAGCGCCCAACTCATGTGCCCCACGATTGGCCGCTTCCATGATGCCTGGACCGCCACCGGTACAGATATACAGGCGCTCTTCGACTGGTAGTTTTTCGCTGTAACTTGCCACCAACCGGGCAAACCGGCGGGCCTGATCGTAACGGGCTGCGTTGCGTATCTGTCTTTGCGCCCGTGCCACGGCTTCACTGTTCCCGCTGGCCTGGGCCTGGGCCAGTTCTTCCTGGACGGATTCCGGCGCGGGAAAGCGGGCGCTGCCAAACACCACCACCGTGTTGTTGATGCCTTGCTCGATCTGGTCCAGATCGGGTTTGAGCATTTCCAGTTGAATGCGGATGCCACGGGTATCACGGCGCAGCATGAACTCGGGGTCCGCAAAAGCCAGTCGATAGGCGTTGGGGCGTCGCACCGTCGCGTCGGCTGGGTATTTGAGCAACTCAGCCCAGGCGTCGGCCAAGCGGTTTTCAATGATGTGCTGGGGAAGGGGTTGTGTGTTGTCCATGACGCTGATTGTGGGATAAAAAAAGGGCTTCAACTTGTGAAGCCCCCTTGTTGCCATGGCGTTGACGCCAGGCTCAGCATTTAGACACGCTTGCGGTATTCACCAGTACGGGTGTCGATTTCAACCTTGTCGCCCTGCGCCACAAAAATTGGCACGCCGATTTCAAAACCGGTGGCGATTTTGGCGGGCTTGAGCACCTTGCCCGAGGTGTCACCCTTGACGGCTGGCTCGGTCCAGGTGATTTCACGCACCACACTGGTGGGCAGTTCCACAGAAATGGCCTTGCCGTCGTAGAACACCACTTCAACCGGCATGCCGTCTTCTAGGTAGTTCAGGGAGTCGCCCATGTTTTCGGCTTCCACTTCGTACTGGTTGTAGTCAGCGTCCATGCAGACGTACATCGGGTCAGCAAAGTAGGAGTAGGTGCAATCCTTCTTGTCCAGGATCACATTGTCGATTTTGTCATCGGCCTTGAACACAACTTCGGTACCGAAGTTGGCGATCAAGCTCTTGAGCTTCATGCGCACGGTTGCTGCGCCACGGCCGCCACGGGCGTATTCGGTTTTCAGCACGACCATCGGGTCTTTGCCGTGCATGATGACGTTGCCGGCGCGAATTTCTTGAGCGATTTTCATAAACTTTGAGTAAAAGTAGGCCGCGCATCAGGCGGCGAGGGCGGTGTCGGCGTTGACCAAAAATATCAATCCTGGGCCGCAAAGCCCGCTATTTTAGTGGGTTTTTGCGACAAATTGAAGCAGGGAGTCCGCCAGATCCCGTTGTTTCAGCAGGGTTTGACGGGCGTGGGAGAAGGTACTTTGCCAGGCATCCAGTGATGACAGCATCGCCCGAAGCGCATCGGCGGCTGGCGTGGCGTTGTCCAACAGGTCGTTCCAACAGGCATGGGCCTGGCGCAATGACGGGGGGGCCTGCAACCAATCCAGGAACGCCCGGAGTTTGGCGTGATGGGCATGGTCATCCTGCGGGTAGATCTGCCAGATCAGTGGTTTGCCAGCCCAGAGTGCGCGCACCAGAGAATCTTCACCGCGCACAAAGTTCAAGTCGCAGGCCCACAACAGATGGTCAAACTCAGTTTGTGATAACGCTGGAAGGTACGAAATCGAGAGCGCCTTGTGCTGATTCTGCCCCGGCGGCAGGCCCAAATCGTTTTGAAGTATCTGACGCACGGCAGCCGCCGAACGCCCGGCCGTGACCAGTAACCAAGTGGGCATGATGTCGTTGGCCAGGGCCTTGAGCCAAGTGCCAAGATGGGCCGGCTCATAACAGAATAGCGACACCAGCCTGGGCCGCAGCCCCTCGTCCGGCAGGACTGCCACGGGTTTTCCGGGCCAGGTCAGGTGTTGCTGTGCCAGCCAGGCGTTGCGGTCAAAACTGGCCTGTCTGGTCAGCAGATCCGCCTCGCGCAGCAGGCCACCGGTGTCTGAGGTGAAACCAGGGTAAAAAAAGTGCTTGGTCAAACCGATGCCCGGGCCGCTCATCACCGGCGAGGGCAGGCCATGGCAACGGGCGGCGTAGCCCTCCGCGGTCAGATATTCCAGGTTAATCCAGGCATATTTTTGGCCTCTAGCCCGCGTATATTGGGCATATATAGCTATATATTCAGGAGCAATTTCACAGCCAAATGCTTCAACCAATACGTCGCCGGGGGTGATGCCTTCAAGGGCTAGAGGTGTTTGCCATGCCATCACTTGCACACTTGGAGCGCCATCTGGAGCCATCCAGGCCAAGGCGCTGGCGTCGTCCACCCAAAGCCGCACGGTCTGTCCACGCTGTGCCAGGTTGACTGCCAGTCGCCAGCACACGCCTGCATCGCCGTAGTTGTCGATGACGCGGCAAAAAATGTCCCAGCGCATTGGGGGGTAAGGTGGCAAATTCATACCCGGGATTGTCCACAATAGCACCCTATGTCTGATTTGCCTGAAATACCGCCCGCCTTCGCTCCCGCCCACCCCGAGCAACTGCTCAGCGACGTTGCCAGCCTGCCGTCGCTGCCCGGGGTGTACCGCTACTTTGATGCGCAGGGCACTGTGTTGTACGTTGGCAAGGCTATCAACCTGAAGAGGCGGGTGTCGAGTTATTTCCAGAAAAACCATGGCGGGACCCGTATCGGGCACATGGTCAGCAAGATCGCCCGGCTCGAGACCACCGTGGTGCGCTCCGAAGCCGAGGCTTTGCTGCTGGAAAACAACCTGATCAAAACCCTCAATCCGAAGTACAACATTCTGTTTCGGGACGATAAAAGTTACCCCTACCTGAAAATCAGCGCCGCTTGCAAGCCTGCGGTCGAGACGACGCAGACGGCCACCCGGCCCAGCGGCGAGCAGTTTCCCAGGGTGTCGTATTACCGTGGTGCGGTGGAGAAAAAGCACCATTACTTTGGTCCGTACCCCAGCGCCTGGGCGGTCAAGGAAGCGATTCTGCTGATGCAAAAGGTGTTTCGGCTGCGTACCTGTGAAGAGCCGGTGTTCAACAATCGCACTCGCCCTTGCTTGCTGTACCAGATCAAACGTTGCTCCGGCCCCTGTGTCGGGCATATTTCAGCCGCCGATTACGCGCAGGATGTGGCCAATGCCGAACGCTTTCTGCACGGCGAAGCCCGTGAGGTGATGGCCGCCCTGGAGGCCCGCATGATGGCGCATGCCGACAAACTGGAGTTTGAACAGGCCGCCGAGCTGCGTAATCAGGTGGCATCGCTCTCCAATGTGTTGCACCAGCAGTCAGTGGATAACGTGTCGGATCGTGACGTGGACATCCTGGCAGTGAAAGTGCAGGGCGGGCGCGCCTGTGTCAATCTGGCCATGGTGCGTGGCGGGCGGCATCTGGGCGACCGGCCGTATTTCCCGGTGCAGGTGCAGGATGGTACGGATCTGGATGTTGATGACGACGGTGGGGCAGGGGGTGCTTCGGTGCGTTCACTGGAGTCGCAGGTACTTGATGCTTTTATTGCGCAGCACTATCTCAATGTTCCGGTACCGCCGTCGCTGGTCGTGAGCGCGCCGGTGGATAAGAAGTTGTTGCAGGCGCTGACGCTGCAAACCGGCATCAAGGTCAGCGCGGTACACCAGCCGCGTGAACAGCGCAGGGTCTGGCTGGAGATGGCGCAGACCAATGCCGGCCTGCAGTTGGCCCGGTTGCTGGCCGAGGAAGGTTCGCAGCAGGCCCGCACCCGGGCGCTGTCAGAGGCGCTGGATCTGATGCTGGACTCACTCGATGAGTTGCGCATCGAGTGTTTTGACATTTCGCACACGGCAGGCGAGGCCACCCAGGCTTCCTGCGTGGTGTTCCATCACCACAAGATGCAAAACGCCGAATACCGGCGCTACAAGATCACTGACATCACACCGGGTGATGACTACGCCGCCATGCGCCAGGTGCTGCTGCGCCGTTACGGCAAACTGGCCGAAACCCTGCAGGAAGCCAATCGATCCGGTGAAACACCTGCCGGCACGGGTCGTATGCCCGATCTGGTGCTGGTGGATGGCGGCAAAGGGCAGGTGGCCATGGCGCGTGAAGTGTTTGAACAACTGGGGTTGGACCTGGCGCTGATTGTGGGTGTGGAAAAAGGTGAGGGTCGCCGCATTGGTCTGGAAGAACTGGTGTTTGCCGATGGTCGCGACAAGGTGTACCTCGGCAAGGATTCGGCTGCCCTGATGCTGGTGGCCCAGATTCGTGACGAGGCGCACCGCTTTGCCATCACCGGTATGCGTGCGGCCCGTGCCAAAGTGCGCATGGACGGTGGCAAGCTCGAAGAAATTGCGGGCATTGGCCCGAAACGCCGCGCCCGTTTGTTGCAACGTTTTGGTGGTGTGCGCGGCGTAGCCCTGGCGTCGGTGGATGACATCGCCTCGGTAGAAGGTATTTCTCACGAATTGGCGGAAGAAATTTACCGGGCGCTGCATTGAGCCGACGATCAGAATGGGCCGGCTGCATGCCACAATTGAGGCATGTTCTGGACCATTCCCACTCTCATGACCTGGGCACGTATTGCAGCGATTCCGCTGATCGTGGGGGTGTTTTATTTGCCGCTGGAGCCAGCCACCCGCAATCTGGTGGCCACGGTGATGTTTGTGGTGTTTGCGGCTACTGACTGGCTGGATGGTTATCTGGCGCGAAAGCTCAATCAGGTTTCGGCTTTTGGTGCGTTTCTTGATCCGGTGGCTGACAAATTCCTGGTTTGTGCCTGCGTGTTGGTATTGGTGCATCTGGGCCGGGCGGATGTTTTTGTCGGCTTGATCATCATTGGACGGGAGATTGCGATTTCGGCGCTCAGGGAGTGGATGGCCCAGATTGGCGCGGCCAAGAGCGTGGCGGTGCACATGATTGGCAAGCTGAAAACCACGGCCCAGATGGTCGCTATTCCTTTTTTATTGTTTGATGGCATGTTGTTCGGAGTCGTGAACACCCACCTGTGGGGTGTCTGGCTGATCTGGATCGCTGCCGTGTTGACCGTGTGGTCCATGGTGTACTACCTGCAGAAAGCCCTGCCGGAAATCCGTGCCAAAGTGAAATGAGGTCCCATGTGTGCTAAAAAAATTGCAGTGATTGCTGGCGACGGCATTGGCAAAGAGGTGATGCCCGAAGGCTTGCGAGTGCTGGAGGCCGTTGCTGACAAATTCGATATTGACCTTCAGTTTGATCATTTTGATTTTTCAAGCTGGGACTATTGCGAAAAGCACGGTCAGATGTTGCCGGACAACTGGAAAGATCTGATAGGTGGACACGATGCCATTTATTTTGGTGCGGTAGGCTGGCCGGAAAAAATTCCGGACCATGTGTCGCTGTGGGGGTCGCTGCTGCTGTTTCGCCGTGAGTTTGACCAGTACATCAACTTGCGTCCGGCGCGCCTGATGCCTGGCATCACAGCACCGGTTGTACGCCGTGACGGTAGTCCGCGTTTGCCTGGCGAAATTGACATGGTGATCGTGCGGGAAAACACTGAAGGCGAGTATTCCAGCATTGGTGGGCGCATGTATGCGGGTACCGAGCGGGAAATCGTGATGCAGGAATCGGTGATGTCGCGTGTCGGTGTCGACCGGGTGCTGAAATTTGCCTTTGATCTGGCGCAGTCACGTCCCAAAAAGCACCTTACCAGTGCCACCAAATCCAATGGCATTGCCATCACCATGCCATATTGGGACGAGCGTGTTGCTGAGATGGCCAAACACTACCCTGAGGTCAAGGTGGATAAATTTCACATCGACATCCTGACGGCGCATTTTGTGCAGCGCCCGGATTTTTTTGATGTGGTGGTGGGCAGCAATTTGTTTGGCGACATTCTGAGTGATCTGGGGCCGGCTTGCACCGGGACGATTGCGATTGCGCCTAGTGCGAACCTGAACCCAGGGCGCCAGTTTCCGTCCCTGTTTGAGCCAGTCCATGGTTCCGCACCTGACATCGCAGGCAAGGCCCTTGCCAACCCCATCGGGCAAATCTGGAGCGGCGCCATGATGCTTGATTTTTTGGGCTATCGAGCAGCGCATGACGCTGTGCTGAGAGCCATTGAGCAAGCGCTGGAGCCACGCAGCGACGCACCCCGTACACCTGATTTGGGTGGCAACGCGAAGACCAGTGATCTGGGGCGTGCCATTGCTGGGTTTGTGCGTTCGGTCTGAGTTGGATATAACGATCAATGAAATTGGTATGCCGAGGCAGAAAGTTTGCCGGCAGATTCAGAGCCTCCTGCAAATACGCTTAGAATCCCGGCTCACTGTTTGAATCTGCGCTGATCTAGAGCCTGATGGCATGCAACTGGCCTCAGCCTTCTCGGATTTAGACAAATTCTTTTGGCAATATTTATAGTGCGCTAGTTCTTCCCAGTAGAGGTTTGTTGTGAATAAAACAGAACTGATTGATTACATTGCTGCAGACGCTGATATGCCCAAGGCTCAGGCGGCACGGGCATTGGAGTCGACGATTTCAGCGGTCAAGGCAACCCTTAAAAAAGGGGGCTCGGTGTCATTAGTGGGTTTTGGTACTTTTGCCGTTGGCAAGCGTGCAGCACGTGTAGGTCGCAATCCGCGTACTGGTGCGTCGATTAAAATCAAAGCCGCGAAAGTTCCCAAGTTCCGTCCTGGCAAAGCATTGAAAGATGCTTTAAATTGATTTCTGGTTATCGGTGGGGTGATTAGCTCAGTTGGTAGAGCGGCGCCCTTACAAGGCGTAGGTCGGCGGTTCGAGCCCGTCATCACCCACCACCCACATAAAGGCGAACACCCGGTTCGCCTTTTTTATTGCCCTTCAGGAGAGTCTGAGCATGTTCGATATATTTCGGAAACACACCAAAATCATGATGATTTTGCTGTTTTTGTTGGTCATTCCGTCATTTGTGCTGTTTGGCATTGATGGTTACAACCGGATGAATCAGTCGGATGCGGTGGTTGCCCGTGTAGGCTCTCTGGATATCACCCAAAGCCAATGGGATCTGGCTCACAAAAATGAAGTGGATCGTTTGCGGGCCAGCAGACCCAATCTGGATGTCAAGTTGTTTGATTCACCGGCAGCACGTTATGCGACCCTGGAACGTCTGGTCCGTGAGCGCGTGATGAGTGTTGCTGCTGAGAAGTCGAATTTGCTGACCAGTGACATGCGTTTGGCCAGGTTTCTGCAAGAAGACCCAACGATTGCATCCTTGCGTAAGGCCGATGGCAAGCTGGATATGGACCGTTATCGTCAGTTAGCGGCTAGCCAGGGGTTGACACCGGAGGGCTTCGAGAACAGTGTGCGCCAGGATATTTCCAGACAACAGGTCGAAGCCGGGGTTCGTCAGTCCGGGTTTGTTGCGCCAGCCCCTGCCGATGTGGCTTTGAATGCCTTTTTTGAAAAGCGTGAAGTGCAGGTCGCTAGCTTTGCGGCGAAGGATTACACAGCAGCAGTCAAGCCAACGGATGCTGAGCTGGAAGCTTTCTATAAAGCCAACCAGTCTCTGTTCATGGCACCCGAGCAAGCAACCGTTGAATACGTCGTGCTGGACATGGATTCGATCAAAAAGGGCATCAAGATCGCCGAGGCGGACTTGAAGTCGTATTACGAGCAAAATGTGGCGCGACTCAGTGGCAATGAAGAGCGCCGGGCGAGTCATATTCTTCTCAATTCACCCAAGGATGCTCCTGCTGCCGACCGGCAAAAGGTCAAGGCCCAAGCGGAAGAGTTGCTCAAGGTGGTGCGTGCCAAGCCAGACAGTTTTGCTGATGTGGCTAAAAAGAGTTCGCAGGATGCGGGTTCTGCCAGTAAGGGAGGCGATCTGGATTTCTTTGGTCGTGGCGCCATGGTCAAACCGTTTGAGGACGCAGTGTTTGCCTTGAAGAAAGGTGATATCAGCGACGTAGTGGAATCCGACTTTGGTTATCACATCATCAAGCTGACTGACATCAAAACGCCCAAGCAACGCAGTTTCGAAGAACTTCGTCCCAACATTGAGAGTGATCTGAAGACCCAGCAGGCTCAACGCAAATATGCTGAGGTTGCGGAGTTGTTCACCAACACCATTTATGAGCAGTCGGACAGTTTGAAGCCGGTGGCAGACAAACTCGGTCTGGACATCAAAACAGCAGACAAGCTGCAACGTCATCCTGCTCCTGGCGCTACTGGCGTCCTGGCCAATGAGAAATTCCTGGCGACCCTGTTTTCTCCGGAAAGCATAGAAAAAAAGCGCAATACGGAATCCGTGGAAACTGCAGTGAATCAGTTGGCGGGAGGGCGCATCGTTGCTTATAGTCCGGCGAGAACCTTGCCATTGGCGGAGGTAAGCCAACAGGTGCGTGATCGTGTCATCACGGCGCGTGCTGCAGAGTTGGCACGCCAGGACGGCAATGAAAAGCTGGCGCTGTGGAAAAAGGATCCCACCAAGGCGACATTGCCTGCTGCCGTGCTTGTCGGGCGTGATCAAGTTCAAAATATTCCCCAACAGGCTGTTTCTGCTGCACTGAAAGCGGACGTTACATCCTTGCCGACTTGGCTGGGCATTGATTTGGGGGCAGCTGGCTATGCTGTGATACGGGTCAACAAGGTCGTGCCGAGGCTTGAGTCGACTCAGCCTTCAGTTCAGCAGGATCGTGAGCAGTATGCGCAGTGGTGGACAGCGGCCGAAACGCAAGCCTATTACACGACGTTGAAGGAACGTCT
>NZ_JAQTWM010000144.1 GCF_028689305.1 Rhodoferax sp.
GCAAGGCATGTAAAGACACCGGGGAATGCGCCAGCGTGCGCTTCATGTTGGTGGCGGTGCCGTAGCCTGCCTCAATGCTGCGCAAGGTGGTGAGTTGTTCTGGCGTTGACGAGTTGAATTCAAGCGGTGTGATACGTGGCATGTGTGTTTTGAAATGTTTTATGCATCTAGCGCTTGTCAATAAGGCGCTAAAAGCTGTCATTAACGTAGCTGTTTGTGCTTGTGGCTGACTTCATGCATAGGCCGTTGCCGCCGCCCCTGATGTGATGCCATGCGCCTCCAGCACATCGGCGTAGAAGCGTTGGGCCACCTCCGGGTGTGAACGCAGCCGGCCTTTAAGCAGATTGCGCCCGGTGTGGGCGATCAGCGGATTTTTGGGGTCACGATCCACACCACGTGCTTTGGCGGCCAACTCGGGCGGCAGCTTCAATTCGGGCAATTCGGCATCCAGCCGGGGACTCAGGAAAAAGGCAACGGACAGCCGATCCACGTTTGGCGGTGGGCTGACCACCTGGTGGATGTTGGCTCGTAAAAAGCCATTGGACAGAATCTCAAGCACTTCACCGATGTTGATGATCAACGTGCCAGGAATGGGCGGACCGTCAATCCAGCGTCCTGAGCCTTCTGGGGTATCACTGCCATCACGTTCCAATATCTGCAAACCGGCTTGGGTGTCTTGCAGCAGCAAGGTCAGGCAACCAGAATCCTTGTGCGGGCCGACACCCTGGCGAGATTCACCTTCCGTGCGGCCTGGGTAGTGGATGACTTTCAAGTGCTGCACCGGTGTGCCTGAAAAAGCGCTCTCAAACTTGTCTTCTGGCTGACCCAGGGCCAGTGCCAGGGCGCGCAACAATTGTCGACCGGTTTCAGTCAATGTGTTTTGCCAGTCCAGCAGGGCAGGCTTGATGTGGGACAAAGATTCAGGCCATTGGTTGGGGCCTTGCAGGCGTGTCCAAGCGGGGCTGGTCGGGTCTTGCTTGAGCGATTCACGCTCGGCGCCCACGTCGAGTTGCTCGCGCCAATCACGCTCGCCACGGGTGAACTCGTCGCCGGCAGCCGTGTAGCCACGAAAGTGCGGCGAGTTGGCCATGTGGATAGCTTGTTTTTGTTCAGGGGACAAGGCAAAAAAATCACGCGAGGCCTGCAACACGGCGTCAATTTGGGCTTGACTGGCACCGTAACCTTTCAGGTAGAGAAACCCCAAGGTGTAGGCAGTGTCGCGCAAGTGGTCAACAAAATCGGCGCGTTGCGCAGGTGTGCCTGAAGTGAAATCACGCAAATCCAGAATCGGTAAACCCCGGGCTTGCGTATTGGCTGGCACATTGGCAGAGGTGGAAGGGGCTTGCAAAGTGGTTGCGGGCATGCTGAAGTTCTCCTTGAAAATTAAGCCGTTGCAAACGGCGAACGGATGTCGGACAAAAATTGTTGTGCACGAGGGTGTTGCGGTGTGTTGAAAAAATCGTGCGGCTCACCGCGCTCCAGCACCTTGCCCGCGTCCATGAACAGCACCCGGTCGGCCACGTCGCGGGCAAAACCCATCTCATGCGTGACCACCACCATGGTCATGCCGTCGCGTGCCAGAGCTTTCATCACCATCAACACCTCTCCCACCATTTCGGGGTCAAGTGCGCTGGTGGGCTCGTCAAACAGCATCAGCGGTGGCTCCATGGCCAGCGCCCGCGCAATGGCCACCCGTTGCTGCTGGCCGCCTGAGAGTTCGGTGGGGTGGGCGTTGGCTTTGTGCGCCAGGCCAACCCGATCCAGCAGGGCCAAGGCCTGTTCACGTGCCTGGGCTTTGGACAGACCCCGCAGGTGGATCGGGGCCAGCGTGCAGTTGTCCAGCGCGGTCAAATGCGGAAACAGGTTGAACTGCTGAAACACAAAACCAATGCGTGAGCGAAAGGTGTTCACGTCCAGGCCGTGGGCGTGGATGTCTTGTCCATCAATGGCGATACGCCCACTGTGAATCGGCTCCAGCCGGTTGAGGGTGCGGATCATGGTGGACTTGCCCGAGCCCGAAGGCCCGCACACCACCACCACGTCACCTTTGTTGACGGACTCGTTCACATCCACCAGCGCCTGGTAGGTGCCGAACCATTTGTTGACGTTTTCGAACTTGATCATGCGGGAACCTCGGTCACAAAAGGAAAGGGGTCGCGCCGTGACAGGTGACGCTCCAGCGCATAGGCCAGGCGCGACAAACCAAAACAGAGAAGAAAGTAGGTCAGACCCAGCGTGAGGTAAATCTGGCTGGGCAGGGTAAAGACCTGGATGTTGATTTGTGTGGCGACGAACGACACCTCGGCCAGGCCAATGATGTAACCCAGCGAAGTCTCTTTGATGGTGGACACAAACTGGTTCACCAGTGAAGGCAGCATGTGCCGCAGTGCCTGCGGCAACACCACCAGACGCATGGCTCGGATGTAGCTCAAACCCAGTGAACGGGCCGCCTCAAATTGCCCCTTGGGCAAGCTTTGAATGCCCGAGCGCACGATCTCGGCCAGGTAGGCTGCATCAAACACCACCAGGGCGATCAGCATGGTGGCGAACTGGTCGGTCTTGACCCCGGTGACGCTGGGCAAAAAGAAGTAGGCCCAGAACACCACCATCAACAGCGGCGTGCCACGCACCACATACACCAGCGCAGTCACCGGCCAGCGTAGCCAGGCCAACGGACTCACCCGCCCCAGGCCCAGCACCAAGCCCAAAGGCAGGGCAAGCAGCAAGCCCAGTGCGGCCAGCAACAGGGTCAACGCCAGTCCGCCCAAGGGGCCCTCAGGATACCGGCCTACCAAAAAGTAGAGCCAGTAGTTGTCAATCACTTCAAGAAAACTCATGCGCAGTCCTGTATTTGTTACGTGGCTCGTCACACCGCCCGCGCTGGGTAACGGTGTTGGAAAAGAATGGCCAGCCCGGTGATCAGCAGTGACACGGTGAGGTAGCTGGCCGTGGCAAACACAAAGGCTTCGACGCTGCGAAAGGTTTCGGTCTCGACCTTGCTGGCCTGGTACATCAGCTCGGCAGTGCCAATCACGGTGGCAATGCTGGTGTTCTTCCAAAGGTTGAGCGTTTGTGAGATCAATGGCGGAATCGTCACGCGCAATGCCTGTGGCAACACCACCAGCCGCATGGTGGACAAGAAACCAAAGCCCAGTGCACGCCCGGCCTCAAACTGCACATGGGGAATGGCGCGGATGCCACTGCGCACGTCTTCCGACATATAGGCTGCGGTGTAAAGCGTGAGTGCCGTTACCGCTGCAATCGCCTCAAAATTGTGGGCGTAAAGCCAGTTGCGCACCGACTCGGGCAACAGTTCGGGTGCGCCAAAATACCAAAACAACATGTGGGCCAATAGCGGTACATTGCGGATGGCTTCCACAAAACACCAGGCCGCAGTACTGAGCACCCGCAAGCCAGACAACCGCATCAGCGCCACCAGCACGGCCAAAGGCACCGCCAGCAGCAAGGTCATCCCCGTCAACAGCAAAGACAAGCACAGGCCTGTTACCAGTATGTCGTGGTAGTGGCCGGAGGTGATCAGGGAAAGTTCAAACGAATGCATAGGGAGATTCGGCAAGACAAAAGCCCATCAGCCATGGCCGCGCGAAGGCGCTGGCCTGACGGATGGGCTGTGCAGAAAAATTAGCCTTCGATCTTGTCGGAGTCGATCTTGAAGTCACGCTTGGGGAACAGCTTGAGTCTGGACTCGGGGCCGTACCACTTCAGGAAAATCTTGTTGGCCTCGCCAGATTTTTCCAGGCCACGCAAGGAGTCGTCGATGGCGGTTTTGACGCCAGCTTCACCCTTCTTGATACCAAGAGCCAGGGGTTCCACATTCAGGTTTTGCGGCAAGATCACGTAGTCTTTATTCTTGTCACCCAGCTTGGCAAAGTCGGCCAGCAGGCTGACTTCGTCATTGATGTAGGCCGTGCCTTTGCCTTGCTGCAAGGCCTGGAAAGCTTGCTGGGTAGATTCAAAGGTCACGATTTCAGCCGTGGGCACCACCTTCAGCAGGTTCGGGCCTTGGGTGCCACCCTTGACGGTCAGCGCTTTTTTGCCAGCGAGTTCGCTCACATTCTTGATGCCGCTGCTCTTTTTGACCAACACTTTGGAGCCGGTCACGAAATGGGTCAGGGCAAAGTCGACTTGTGACTCGCGCTCCTTGTTGTGGGTCAGGGATGCAGCCAGCACGTCTACATGGCCCTGTTGCAACTCGGGGATACGGGCTGCAACTGCCAATTGTTTGAACACCGGTTTGACACCGAGCTGTTTGGCCACGGCTTTGGCCAGATCAATCTCGTAGCCCACAAATTCGCGGGTTTTGGGGTCGACAAAACTGTTGGGCTCATCAATGCCGAGTACGCCAAAAACGATCTCGCCTTTTTTCTTGATGTCCACCAATTGGTCGGCCTGAGCGGTCAGGCTGGTCAGCGAGACGAGAGACACGATCAACGTTGAAAGCAGGGAAGGGATACGCATAGAGATGACTCCTGAAAAAACATGGGTTGAATTGCACAAGCGTTGTCACATCTGCCCCCAGTGAACCGAGCCGGCGCGATGTGACTTGCGCTGCAAGGTTAATCACGCAGTTTCTGCTTGGGAAATAAGGATTTCAAATAAGCTTTTGCGGGAAACTGCTGGTGTTCACGCTTATTCGAAAGTGTTATTTGCTATTTCCGACTTCTTCGTTCCAATGGTTTTCCCGTGCACCCAGAATTGGTGTGTTTGCGTTCATGGGAGTTCTATTTCATGTCACTGATCAGGTCTGATTCGCTCGCTGATGGCAGCGACACGCTCAGTCCGGGCGAATTCCTTTGGTCCGGCTGCGCTGCCGTGTCATGGGTGGTGGTGGCCTATATCCTGGCCGACGTGCTGTTGGCGTCAGTCAATCCTGCTTAGGGGGTGATGACTGGTTCACCGAGTGTCTGCATCAGGCGATTGGCCCAGGCAAAAATAGCGGCTGCATGGATGGCGTCCAGAATCTGCCATTCATTCAGACCAGATACCCGCAGTGTGTCCAAGGTGTTGGCGCTCAACTCTGGAGGGGTGGCACTGAGTTCAACCCCTAA
>NZ_JAQTWM010000065.1 GCF_028689305.1 Rhodoferax sp.
GCATCTCCGAAGGCTTTTTCAATCTCCTTTTCGCTGGCATTGTTGCCGCGACCTCCGACCAGATCCAGCAATCGGAACACCGACTCAGCTGCTGCGTCGGGATCTTTGCCCTGAGCCCACTGCAACAAGTTGTTGTCGATGGCGGCAGGAATTTGCCCCTGTGCCGGAGATACCCAACAGAGCAGGCACCACAGCAGTGACAACAAGATAACCGAGGGGTATCGTCGCAGGTCGACGTCAAAGCACATCATAAGATTCCTTTGCCGGGTGAGGCGGCTGCACTTTTACATAACGGATGGCACTTGCACTGTCTCAGCACAGCTGGCGATTGAGTCGCCAACATCAATACCCTTCAATACGAGTGTGTCCTGCGCCGCTGGAGCCACTGTTTTGCGCCCAGCTGGCGGGGTCGGAATCCACCACGGTGTAATTGCCGGCAGGGATCTGGAGATTGGGCCGGGCGGTCCAGTAGGCATTGGGCACACCACCTTGTCCCGGGGTGCCGGTCGTGGGCCAGGGGCCGTAGACATGGCCGGAGGTATCACGCAGCGAGATCGTGCCAGTGCGGGAGCTGCCGCGTGCGTTGTTCCAGTGGTAGTTGACGATGCTGGTGATCGTGGCCGGACGGCTCAGATTGAAGGTGGTGGGCCGGGTCGGCAGGTTGTAGACCCCTGAGATATTGCCGTTGTCGTAGAGCACTTTGGGACGGGTGGTCGGAATAGCAGCGGGTTTGTTGCAGCCCTGCAAGTCCTGGTCACGCCCTTGGGTCTCGGAAGCCGACAGGTCCAGAGAAACCCCCATACACCAGTTGTAATGGCCGCTTTCACTGGTATGCCAGCGGTTGCCTGTGAACCCGCATCCACGCTGGACATTCTCATGTTGACGGGTCACGGCCAGTGCTGTGTAGTTTTTGCAGTAGTCGGTTTTGGGTTGACTGGTTGGTGCAGGCGGCTGTGGCCCGGTGCCAGCCGGATCAACTTTTGGCGGAAGTACCGGAATGGGGTGTGCTGGCTCAATCGACGTGTAGGACCGGCCTCCAGGTGAGGCAGGCACAGGTGTCGGCGGTGTTGCCGGCTTTTGCAGGGATCGTTCGAGCGCTTCAATATGGGCCTGCAAAGCCGGGTCTGGCACCAGGGCCAGACTTTCACGGTATTTGCCAATGGCCTCACGAATGTGGTTTTGACGTTGCAGGACTTCGCCTTCGGCGCGCAGTCGTTTCGCCTGTTCAATCCTGTGCTGTTGCGCTTGAAGCTGGCTCTCCAGGGTCTGTATATGACGTTCCAGGTTCAGGTCGGGCACCAGTCTCAGGCTTTCTCGGTATTTGGCAACGGCGTTGGCGAGCTGGTTCTGGCGCTGGAATACCTCGCCTTCCGTACGCAGTTGCTGTGCCAAGGCTTTTTTCTGCTGTTCTGCTTGCAACTGGTGTTCCAGCGTTTGAATGTGCTGTTCCAGTTTGGGGTCGGGCATCAGCTTCAGGCTTTCGCGATACTTTGAGATCGCTTCGGGAATCCGGCCTTGTTGTTGCAGCAGCTGCCCCTGGTCGCGAAGCTGCTTTGCTTGCGCCATTCGGGTTTGTTGTTTGACCAGTTCTGACTTGAGGCCTTGTATTTTGTGTTCAAGCCCCTCATCGCGCTGGATAGCCAGACTGGCTGCGTACAGTTCAATCGCCTGGGCCAGTGCGCCCTGTTCTTCGGACTGCATTCCGCGTTTTTTGAGCGCATCGGCTTTGGCAACCTCCGACTGGTCATAGGCGATTTGCCCATTCAGATCACGCAAGGTATCTGTCCGATGCTCCCAGTGTGCCACAACATGTTGGAGAACCGGAATGGCTCCGCGGGGATCGCGTGATTTTTGCAGCTCCGACGACTTTTGCCATGCCTCACGCAAGGCTGATGCATAAGATTTTTGCAGGTTTTGGACCTGGTCTTTGAGTGCCACGAAATCCGGATCCTTCACCGCTGGTGGCAGAACGCGCGGGAACTCCTTGAGCATTCTGTACTCAAGGCTTTCGATTTCTGCACCGGCCCGCTGCACCTGATTTTTTTGTACCAGGGTATGGATGCTGGGAAAGTGTTTGCTTTCGGTTTCCTGCCAGGTCTTGCCCCATTGCTCATACTGACGTCTGGCCGCCTGATGGTTGGCTTCCTCCTGCGGATGACGGGTGCCGATCTTGTTGAGCACACGATCAAGGTTATCCAGCGCACGAGGGATATTCCCCGCCTCCACATTGCGCGCAGCGTAGTTGGCCAGATAGGGGCCGACCATGGCACGAACATAGTCCACGTCCTCCGGACGGAGTAGATCCTTGATGGCGTTGAATTGGTCAGAAATGTGGCGCGCGGTCTCTTCGTCTTCCTGCATTTTTCTGCTTGTGATGGCATCCTTGATGGCTTTCATGTCCTCCTGGACTGCATTGGCGTTTTCGGTCAAGGCTTGCTGATGCCACTTGTTGAAGATGTCCTGCGCTTCGTCATAACGCATTTTGGTGATCTGGTTGAAGCAGGCATATTGGGTCTTTTTGTCCTGGGTGGGCAGAGGTGTTTTCCAGATGGTCAGCGGTCCGTTGCACTGGCAAGGACCACGGCCGTATTCCCCTTTGAACCCCGGGTTGTAGAGACCACCCAAGCTGCCACCGCAGTTCCGGCACAAGCAGTCCAGGAAAGGTTTGACATCCTCATCATGCAGGCCAAGCTTGCGCATCTGGGTCATCATCTTGTCATAGGCTTGGCGGTCCAGAACCATCTGATGCATGACCTTGGCCAGGTCATTTTGCATGGCGGCGTAGGCCTCCATCTCCTTTTCCTGGGTGAAGTATTCCCAGATCGTGTCGGGCAGATACAGCACGCCGATCAGCACATCCTGTCCCAAGTACACCCCTGATTTGAGTATGGTGAATGTCACATGCTTGGCCATGGACGGATTGGTACCATCCTCGAACTCCTTCATGTAGCGTTCCAGTTCTTCCGCCTGGGCGCGATCAAAAGCCGGACCGATGCCGGTGCCCTCCCACGCAGCGTGTTGGTAGCAGCTTTTGAAAAAATCCCACAGGGTGTCGGTTGCCTTGACGTTGTTCAGCGCGACCTGAACACCTTCATGACCCATGAGCAGTGCGCCTCCAGCGGTCATGACCACGGACAGTTTGGTCATCTGCTTGATGCCACTGAGGTTCTTGACGCTGTCCTTGAAGGTGGCCCATTTGGCGGCTGATCCGATCTGCTTGACGGTACTGTCCAGACGTGTCATGGCCTGGGCTGCCCGGTTCATTGGCAGCGTACTCGCTTCCCTGGCGACAAGTTGCCGTATTTCAGCCAGGCGCGATGGATTTTTCTTGGCGATCTTCAGCATCGTATCGATCAGGTCGTCGGTCGAACTCTGGAGTGCGTTCTGGTGCAGATTGCGTACCGTGGCAGCGTCCCTGGCACTGTAGGGATTGCGGCCGATGCGGGCAATTTTTTCGGCTGCGTCGTCCATGGCGCTCGTACCGCTTTTCTCGGGCAGTCCATATTGCTTGCGTAACTGTTGATCGAGCTTGGTGAGCCGCTCATGGTATTTGGCGGCTTGGTACTCATATTGGGCCGCCTGCGCTTCGAGCATTTCTGCCTTGGCAGGATCCGAAGCGCGTACCGTTCGTGCCTGGTCGCGCAAAGACTTGGCTCCATTGACTTTTGTGTTGGCCATGTCCTTCATGGTTGAGCTGAACGACGACGCCTCGTCCAGACCGATGTTTTGTCCGGTCCCCAGCTTGCTCTGGGCCGAGGCGGCTTTGGGGTCGGTGTAGGCAGTTCCGTGGTTGTTGTTGATGTGGTTGGCAATCTTCTCGAATTCTGCCTGCGTGGTGTGGTCAGGATGCGGCATGAAGTCAGTATTGGTGTCGATGCGCGACTTGGGTACGTCGAGCTTTTGGTCGGCGAAGTGGCGTCTGACCGCTGCATCGTATTTGCCTTCCACCGTCTGGATGTCTTCGAGGGTCAGCTTTTTTCCGCTGCTGGTCGAGACATTGACATCGGTGTCGGTGCCTGGGTTGAGTTTGGCATCACTGATACTGACTTTGAGGTCCGTCCCGGCAACGGCCTGATGGACAAATTTTTCATTGAGTCGGAAAAACTGGTCCTGACAGGATGCGTAAACCAGGTCGGTGAGTTTCCCCTCCTGTGCCAGCAGGTTGATTTCCCGGTTGTTCAGGAAAACCATCATTTCCTGCGCTGGTGTGGCCTGGCCAAAGGCCACGGCTTGCGCTGCCTGCTGAAGCCCCTCAGTCCAGGCAAAAGCGGCTGTCGGGAAAAGCAGAAATACCAGTATCTGCTTGAGTAACCGCAAAAAGAAGGTTTGATGGTGGGTGTTGTCGCCGGAGACCGTCAGTGCGACGCCTTCACAAGCGGTTCTCCTGACAAGCGACGGGTATGCACCTGGCAGATGGGTGTTCATGGTAGGACCAGGTCATGGTTGTTTGTCTGAATTAACGCCGCGGGTCACTCACTTGACAATGAATACCTTGTGTTTTTCAAGGATCTTGCGGAATTCCGGGTGTTTGCGGACATTGACCAAATCCGGGTCCAGGCGCAAAGCGTCGTAGTCGGTAAACCCTTTGGTCAAGGCTGCATCAATTTCGTCCAGAGCCAGGTCCACATTACCTTTGAGCGAATGCAAGCTGGCATAGTTGTATCGCACGGACGGGCTGTCGGGCGCCAATTCCTTGGCCTGCCTCAGGTCGTCTTCGGCCTTGTTGAACTTCTTCTGTTGCATGTAAGCCACCGCGCGGTTGGAGTAGGCTTCCGCGTATTTGGGGTCTTTCTGGATGGCCAGAGAAAACTCCTTCAGGGCGTTGTCAATGTTCTCTTCGCGGATCGCCACGTCACGTGCATTCTTGGCGATGCCGATATAGGCAAAGGCCTGCTTGATGTGACTGCTGACCTCCAGACTGGGGCCGGTGGATGGCGACGTGGCCGCAGGTGCTGGCGTGGGTGCTGACGCACTGGCTGCAACCACTGCTGGAGCCGGTGCGGCAACCGGGGCTGGCGCCGGCGCCTGTTCCGGTTTACTCATGTTTGGCATCTTGTCGCATCCAGCCAGAGCGATGATGCTGCCAATCAATGCGATCAGCAATGGAGAAGTTGAGCGGGTGTTGTGGCGCATGATCAATCCTCGGTAATGGTTATCGTGTCGTGACTTGTGTCAGCCGCATGTCCCAGTTGGGACTCGTGGCCATGGCTTGCGGGTTCTGGTCGATGTCACGCCCCTTCTCTTCCTTGACGCGGCTGACCACACGTGGCTTGGCGTAGTTGAAAGCCTGCTGCACCGAGCCACCATAACGATTCAATCCGTCGACAAAATAGTAGGTGAAGATGCTGTTGCGCAACTGTTCCGACTCCCACGACTGCTCGCCTGAGCCGCTTGCCCCGATGAGAACCTTGCCATAGGGTTCAATCGGACCGGTGTTCATGGATTTGGCAACACCAGCCTTGGGTGTCTCGTCTTCCAGCACCAGATCCTTGGCGCCGCCCAGGACTCGCCGGCTGTAGTCGTTGCTGATGCCGTAACCTTCGTTGTCGTCAGCGCCCAGAGATTTGCCTCCGGGGGGCAGGAAACCGGGTACGGCGCGGTAAGCACCATTGCTGTAGCAGGTGTCCAGCACCATGACCAGGCGTTTGGCTCGGATGCCCTCCACAAACTCTTTCAGCATGTCTTCGGTGATGGAGGTATACCAGATGCGTTCACGCGGCTTGGTCTCGGTATCGTGCGTGACGATGTTGACCGCCCCCTTTTTATCCGGCGGGCTACCATGGCTGCTCAGGTAGACAGTAACCAAATCATCTTCACCTGCCAATTGCCGCAGCTTGTTCAGTGCGTTGCTGATGTTGGCACGGGTAGCGCTTTCATCGGTCAGGAAGATGACGTTTTCGGGGCGAAACTGGCCTCGACGTGGGTCCGTCAGAAATTGATAGAAGGAAAACGCATCGCGCGCAGCATATTCCAGTGGATTGATGCCGTATTTGAAACGCCCCACCCCCACGACCAGCGCGTATCGATTGCGGATGGGGCCAGGAGCGACATCACCACGTACTGGCGGACTCAGCACATTGGCACGGGCAAACAGGCTGCCCAGTTTCTTCTCCCAGGTCTTGACGCGAATATTCTCGGGGGTGACCGGGGACACCCATTTGACACCGACAGCAACCTGCGCCAGGGAAAAGGCTTTGTCCACTTCAGGTTCGTCGGCGTAGTCCCCTTTGAGCATCACGCGACCATAAGCATCAAACTCGACGCGACCATAGGCGATGCCGTTGCGGGCGAACGACGAGTTGATGGCTTGCAGATGCTGGCCGGTGACCGGAGATGGCTCGGTTTGGGCAGCCGCTGGCATAGCGAGTGCCAACCAAAATGCCGACACCAGCCAAATCAAGCGAAGATGAAGGCGGTTCATAAGGTGCCTCGATACTCAAGTCTTTTTGATGACAACCTCTTGTGACGCTTGGTCTTCACGGCCCAGGGCACTGACCTTGAAGGTGACGCGATAACGTCCCTCGGCCACTTCGGTTGGCATACCCGTCTGCCCTTCAGAACGGCGAGTGCCCAGGGCTGCGGTGATGGGTGTGGTTTCCGAGCCCAGCTCTTTCCACTCGTTGGCACTGGGGTCAAAGAAGTGCACGGTCCGGGTTTCAACAACTTTGACCTCTTGCTGTCCATCGGGCGCCATCACATAGTAGGAGCCACTGAGCTTGAGGTTGCCGCCCGGTGCGATCTGGCTGGGCGTTACCGTGAAGTTCTGGATGCGGACCTCGTTGCCGCGGCTGGCGGTATACCCCACCGACGCTGCAGTTTGACGGGCGTCTGCCACCGGGAAGCTGTTGGTGTCCGAGTAGTACTTCAGGCACTTGCCCCAGGCGATGCTGTAAGCAAGAGCACCGCCAGCAATGGCACCAACGACGGCACCTTGTGCGCGGTCATTTCTGCTGGAAACCAGCATGCCCAGCAGGGCACCGCCAATGGCACCCCCGACAACATACTGGTTAATGCAGTTCTTCTGGGCTTCGGCCCGTTCCTGTTCGGTGAGTTTGGTTCCCGGTGGCGGGAGGGCGGCACAAGCCACCAGCATGACGGGTACCATGACTGCAGAAACAGCGCGTGTTGTGATCGTTTTCATTTGAAAAATCTCCTGGGTCATATCGCCCCGTCATCGTTGTTGAGTGGAAACGCCTGATGCCAGCAGGTGGCCTGAACCACCTGAAAGGGTTAGCGGTGTTTCAGCTTGATTTCCAAGGTCAGGATGCCACCACCGGAAACGGCAGCCACCGGGACCAGACCGTAATTCATGCCGTCAGCTGATGACTCCATGATCAAGTCCTTGGCGCCCCCGCTTACGGCCTTGTAGCCACCTTGCTTGGGCGACACGACGGCATAGGAGCTGTTCATGCTGTCTTCCACCATCAGGTCCTTGGACCCTTTGGCCTTCAGGCTCTTGGCGCCTTCCAGCGAAGCAACCAGACTGGCGCTGGCCTGATCAGGCGGCAAGGCCGGATAAGCTGGCACCGAGGAACCCGCTGTCTGGGAGGTTGCGTCCGGCATCGGTGGAGGCGGCACATACGGTGCAGACACCTGGGCTGGATAAGCGGGCGGTGGCGGCGGGGCCGACACTTGTGTTGGATACGTCGGGGGCGGTGGCGGAGCCGATACGGTCTGATTGGCGGGAGCTGCCAGTGGACTTGGCTCATTGGAGAGCATGATCAGAATGTTCTCCGTACCGGGGTTCGAGTCAAAACGCAAATTGCTGTTCTGCGGGATCTGGGTCAGCTTGCGAGCTTCGACATATTCGCTGAACAGCACGGTCATGCGTCCGGAGGTCCCAATATTAGCTACCGTCAGATAACCAGGACGATTGGTACTGGCAAGAATCCTGACACGTTCACCGGACCGGAAGGTGCGACTCTTCGAGACAGGACGCATCTGCCCATCTTCGCCTATCGTCAGTATTTGATAGGAAATGCCGACATACTTCTCCGCGACAGGTTCCGCCGACGGGGTCGCTGGGCGGGGCGTGTTGACCGACATGCCGATGGTGCCACCGCCACCACCACTGTCAAAAATGGCTTTGGCCCCTTTGGGGGCAGCCTGCACGGACATGGACGCTGCAGCCAGACAGCTGGCGAAAACCAATGCCAACCCGCGATGCAATGAGGTATTTTTCATGACCAAGCTCCTAAAAAATGTAACCACTCAAGCGAGCTGGCGACATGGTTTCATTGTGAAACTGTGGTAAGCATATGTTTTGATGTGGGTCAAAACCCACCAATATTTCCTCGGATGTGCCGATCCGTGGAAACGCAGGAGTCAGGCAGTCCGTCGACGTGTGAACGCCTCAAACTCGGCTGCAGGCACCGGGCGCGAGAACAGGTAGCCTTGCCCGTAGTCACAGCCTGCCGAAGCCAGCAGATCACGCTGAAGTTCGGTTTCAACACCTTCGGCAATCACCTTCATGCCCAGGGCGTGGGCCATGGCAATGATGGCCTGGCACAGTGCCAGGTCGGTGGAGCCTGCCACCAGCTGGCGCACAAATGACTGATCGATCTTGATGAAGTCAATGTCAAATTTTTGCAGGTAGGCCAGTGACGAATAACCCGTACCAAAGTCATCCAGCGACACCTGGATGCCGTCGTCGTTGAGTCTCAGCAGCTGTTCAATCACTCCGTCGCTGGTGGACAGCAGCAAGCCTTCGGTGATTTCGACCACGATGCTGTCACCACTCAACCCGCGTTGTGCCAATTGTTCAATCCATGGCAGGTGTGCGGGGTTGGGATTCTCGAACTGTACCGGGGACTTGTTCACACTGATCTGGAACTGTGGGTGCAGCTGTGCGCGCCAGGCCCGAACTTGGTCTGCAGCCTGCTGGAACACCCACTCGCCCAACCCCACAATCAACCCGCTGGATTCGGCTACCGGAATGAACTCTGACGGGCTGATCAGCCCGCGGCTGGGGTGTTGCCAGCGCACCAGCGCCTCGGCTTTGTGGATGGAGCCGGTGGCCAGCTCGACAATAGGCTGGTACATCACGAGGAATTGCTGCGCCGCCAGCGCAAAACGCATGTCACTGGTCAATTGGGCACGCAGTTGGGCAGCTTCCTGCAGCGCCGGGGTAAAGAAGCTGAAGCGATTGCGCCCGGCCCCCTTGGCAACATACAGGGCCTGATCGGCGTTTTTCAGCAGGTTTTCAATTTCGGTGCCATCACCGGGGTAAATCGTGACCCCGATGCTGGCCGACACAAACACCTGCTCCAGTCCCAACTGGAACACCGCGCCCAGTGCATGCAACAGCTTCCGCAGGATGGACTCCAGGTGGCTGGCATCCTGCAGCTCGGTCACGATCACCGTGAATTCGTCTCCCCCCATGCGGGCCACCGTGTCAACTTCGCGCAGACAGTCAGCAATACGCTGCGCCGCCTGGGCCAGCAAAACGTCACCCTGATCATGTCCCAGCGTGTCGTTAACCTCCTTGAAGTGGTCCAGGTCAATGAGCAGCAGCGCCAGTTGCAGACCGTCGCGGCGGCATTTTTTGAGCTCCTGCTTCAGGCGCTCGCGCATCATGCGGCGGTTGGGCAGTCCGGTCAGTGGGTCAAAGTGGGCTTGCTGCCAGATCATTGCTTCGGCGGTCTTGCGTTCGGTGATGTCGGTGTGGGTTCCGATCATGCGTAGCGGCTTGCCGTTGGCGTCCCGGCTGATCACCATGCCGCGCGACAGCACCCACTTCCAGCTGCCGTCCTTGCAACGCACACGGTGTTCATTGCTGTAAGTGGGGGTAAGACCATCCAGATGAGCTTGGCGGTCGCGTTGCATTTGGGCGATGTCATCCGGATGGGTGTTGTTGTCGCGGTCATGCATGCTGGGCCTGAGTTCGTTCTCTTCGTAGCCATACATGCGCAGCAGATTGGGTGACAGGTATTCCTCGCCGGTCTGCACCTGCAAGTCCCACAAGCCATCACCGGTGCTCTCCAGCGCCAGCTTCCAGCGTGCCTCGCTGTCGCGCAAAGCCAGTTCGGTCAGCTTGCGCTGGCTGATGTCCTGTACGATGGCAGTGTGTCTGACAGCCCGGCCATTGGCCCAGGTGGTGGTGCCGCGCGAATGTACCCAGATGCGCCGCCCTTTGAGGGTGATCATCTCGATTTCGACATCGTGCGTGGTCGGTTGGTTGACGGTGTCGCTGTAAGCGCGCTGGCTGATCGTCCAGGACTCAGCCGTGAACAGTGGTCGTACCGTCGCCGGCGTGGGGGTGAACAGCTGCGGGGCGGTGTCAAAAATCCGGTACACCCCATCGGTCCAGGTCACCTGATTCAGGCAGAAATCCGTTTCCCAGCCACCCAGTTCGGCGATGGCCTGGGTGGCAAACAGCAACTGGCTGGCCCGCTTGCGGGCTGCTTCGGCCTGCACGTAGTCGGTCACATCGGAGAATGTGCGTACCATGCCGCCCTGGGGCAGGACCTTGGTCTTGACCTCCAGCGTGCGACCACTGCGGGTCTGGCGCAGGAACGAAGCGGGCATGGGGGCCGAACCACCGCTGAGCACGTACTCGCGCGCGTTGTCATCCACCAGCATGGCATCCGGCCCGAAATCACCCCGTGCCATCTGGTAAGCGTTGATTTCCTTGAGAGTGGGGCGGCTGGCAAAAAACTCCGGTGGCAGCTCCAGCAGCTCACACAGGCGTTGGTTGAACAGCATCATGCGGCCATCCGGTCCGAGCAGATACACCCCCTGGCTGATGCTGGACAGCAGGGTGTCCAACTGATCGGCTTCGGGGATCTGAGCTATGGCGAGACTGGGACGGGGTTCCATCATGCTGTTTTTACCACCAAGCGTGACCTGTGTCAGCCATCAGCTCACCCCATCCGTGGGGAGGACATGGCCGGCAACCACAACTGCACGCGCAGCCCTTGGGGCTCAGCGGCCAGCGCCTTGGCCTGACCGCCGTGCCGCTGGGCGATTTCCGCCACGATGGCCAACCCCAGGCCACACCCACCGGGCACATGGCTGGCACGCCAAAAGCGTTCAAACACATGTGACAAGTCCTGATCGGACAGGCCGACGCCGTTATCCTGCACTTCCAGCAACACCCGGCCATCTTTTTGTTCCACGCGCAGGGTCACTTCGCAGCCAGCACCGGCGTAGGCCAGCGCGTTGTCGATCAGATTGTTCAAGGCCTCGCGCAGCAGCATGCTTTCACCCATGACCACCAGCTGCTCGTCACCTTCAAAGCCCAGATCAATGTCGGCCTGCAGGGCTTGCGGGGTCCACTCCCGAGCCACTTCGCGCGCCAGGGTGGCCACGTCCACCGGCTGCAACTTGACCTCCACCTCATTGCGGGCCAGCGACAGCAACTGGTGCACCAGATGGGCGCTGCGCCGGGCGCCGGCCAGGACCTTGTTCAGCCGCGCCTGCAGGGCAACCGGGTCCGTCTCGGTCAGGGCCAGTTCGGTCTGGCTGATGAGCCCGGCCAGGGGGGTGCGCAACTGGTGGGCGGCATCGTTCAGGAAGCGTTTTTCCTGGCCCAGGCTGCGTCGTATGGCCGACAGCAACTGGTTGACCGCAGCGGCCAGGGCATGCACCTCCTGCGGCGCCTGGGTCATCTCGATCGGGGACAAGGCCGACAGGGCCGGTTCACGCCGGTTACCCAACTGCGCCTGCAGCCGGGTCAGTGGCTTGAGGCCACGTGAAATACCACCATATACCAGCACACTCAGTGCCGCCCCCAGCAACAGCAGGGGCGCCAGCATGTCGGCGATCAGCTCCGTGGTCAGGCGCTGTTGCACCGCCAGACTCTTGGCCACCTGCACCCGCATCCGCTGCGGCGAGCCGGGTTCACCATAATCCACCTCCAACAGTGCTACCCGCATCGGTTTGCCGTCCACCTGGGCGTTGTACAACAGGGCTTCGCCGGTGGACGGTGAGGCTTTTTCCGGCGGACTGGGCAGCTTGTCATTGCCGAGCAAAAAGCGTCCCGGTGGGGAGGACACCATGTAGCTGACCCGGTCCTGAGGGTCTTGTTCAATGATGTCCTGGGCCGCGCGCGGAAAATCAATCAGCAGCCCCGAACCCACCGGCTTGACCTGGCGCGCCAGCGAACGCACCGACTGCGTCAGTGACTGGTCGATGGCTTTTTCGGCGTAGTTGAGCGCAATCCGGTAAGCCAGCGCACCGCCCACCAGAAACAGCACCAGTTGCGGCAACAGCAGCCAAAGCAACAATTGCCGTTTGAGCGACAGGCCTTGACCAGGTGAGGCGGCTGGCAGGCTGCCGGCCCCGCTGCTCATGGCTGGGTGGTCTCCAGCATATAGCCCAGGCCACGGATATTGCGGATGTTCAGCCCCGAATCCACCAACTTGCGGCGCAGGCGGTGGATATACACCTCCAGCGCATTGGACGCCACCCCGGCTGCAGCGCCTTCTCCCGGCTCGGTCTGCCAGGTTTCCAGCACATCCTCGCGGCTGACCACGCGCCCGGCGTGTGTGACCAGCAGCGACAGCAGCGCCCATTCGCGCTGTGTCAGCTCCAGCGGCTCATCACCCAGCCAGGCCTGCGGCAACTTGGCATCCACACGCAGGCGCCGTGCGCTGTGGCTGGTCACCTCCAGGCTGCCGCCAAAAGCCGGCAAGCGGGCGCGGCGCAGCAGTGCACCCAGGCGCGCCTGCAACTCGGCCATCTCAAACGGTTTGGTCAGGTAATCATCGGCACCGGCGTTGAGGCCCTGGACCCGGTCGTCCACACAGTCACGCGCGGTCAGGATCAGCACCGGCAGGGCTGGCAGTCGTTTGCGAATCCAATGCAGCAGCTCCATGCCGCTGATTCTGGGCAGCCCCAAGTCCAGCACCACACCATCAAAACGGTTGGTTTCCAGTAAAGCCAACGCGAATTCACCATCGGCGGCAGCGGTCACGGTGTGCCCGGCCTGCGCCAGCTGGGCGCTCAGGCCGTCGCGTAACAGCTCGTCGTCTTCAACAATCAGCAAGGTAGACATGGCGCAAGCATACCCGAGCACAGCTGCTTGTGGCCATGCTTCAACCCGGGGGCTTGTTTTCAGTGAGAGGTTGCGGGTGCGGGCCATGTCGCTTGCACTGCCGCCACTCTGGCCTGGCGGATCAGTTCACCGACTTTTTGGCCTTTAGCCCCTGTATCCATTGCGTTGTATGCTATTGTTTTTGCATCAACCTGTTGCATGACGGCCAGCACGTCCAGCAGGTGTTGGCGCTGCGGGTAGGGTGAGTACTGGGCGCCCAGCCGGCCCCGGGCGTCGCATTCACAAGCCCATAACACCTCGGCAAAGCGTTGGGGTTTGCGCAGCGCGTCGCAGCGTTCCAGCAGGCGCACCAAGGCGCCGGCGCCAAATTTGGCGCTGCGGTGCAGGTTGCCGTGTTCACGTGCCACCACATCGGCCAGTTCGCGGCAGTCGGTGGGCACGCGCAGGCGTTCACACACACCTCTGAGCAGGCGGGCGCTGCGCTCTTCGTGGCCGATGTGACGCGGCAGCAGGTCGGCCGGCGTGGTGCCCTTGCCAAGGTCATGAAACAGGCAGGCCACGCGCACGGCCAGCGGCGCCTGGAGTTGGGCACTCATGTCCAGCACCATCATCAGGTGCACACCGGTGTCCACCTCGGGGTGGTAGTCGGCGCGCTGGGGCACGCCCCAGAGCTGGTCCACTTCCGGCAGCAGCCGCTGGAGCGCGCCGCAGTCGCGCAGCACCTCAAACATGCGTGATGGCCGGGCTTCCATCAGGCCGCGGGCCAACTCCTGCCAGATGCGCTCGGCCACCAGGTGGTCAACCTCACCGCTGTTGACCATCTCGCGCATGAGCTGCTGCGTTTCGGCGGCCACGGTGAAGTCGGTGAAGCGCGCGGCCAGGCGGGCGACCCGCAGGATGCGCACCGGGTCTTCCCGAAATGCCGGGCTGACGTGGCGAAACAGCTTGCGCTGCAGGTCTTGCACGCCACCCCATGGATCGATCACATTTTTTGGATCAAATTGGTCTCTAGCCCGGATATAACAAGCGTCTATTGCTATTGAATTGATAGTAATGTCGCGGCGGGCCAGATCTTCTTCCAGCGTCACGTCGGGGGCGGCATGGATGGCAAAACCGTGGTAGCCGGGGGCGGTCTTGCGCTCGGTGCGGGCCAGCGCATATTCCTCGTGGGTGCGCGGATGCAGAAACACCGGGAAGTCCTTGCCCACCGGCACATAACCCTGGCCGATGAGCAACTCTGGCGTGGCACCCACCACCACCCAGTCGCGATCTTTCACCGGCAGGCCCAGCAGGGCGTCGCGCACCGCACCGCCGACCAGGTAAGTCTGCATCTGGTTGGCGCGCGCGTCAGCGTCGCAGGCGGTAGGGCTCTTCAAAGGCCAGGAAGTCCTGCTCGGCCAGCGCGCCGTCGATCCAGGCGCGCACACCGGGCAGGGCACAGAGCTGTTCAATGTAGGCTTGGATGTCCTGCGGCACCGGCAGGGCGTAGGTCTTCAGGCGCATGCAGATCGGGGCAAAGTAGGCATCGGCCACCGTGAAGTCGCCAAACAGCAGCGGGCCGCCAGACTCGCGCAGCAGGGTTTGCCACATGCTGACCAGGCGGCCCAGGTCGACGCGCACCGCCGGTTGGTCGCGCCAGATCAGGGCGCCGGTGTCTGGCAAATGGGCTTCGACGTTCATCGGGCAGGCGCTGCGCAGGGCGACAAAGCCGCTGTGCATTTCGGCGCAGATGCTGCGCGCCCGCGCCCGGCTGGCTCGGTCCAGCGGCCACAGCGCCTTGTCGGGAAACTGCTCCGCCACGTACTCGGCAATGGCCAGGGTGTCCCACACGACCAGATCACCATCGACCAGCACCGGCACCTTGCCCGTGGGAGAAATGGACGCCAGCGTGGCCTTGAACTGCGACTCGGGCGTGAACGCGTCAAAACGCACCATGACTTCTTCAAAAGGGATGCCCGCCTGCCTGAGCAGGACCCAGGGCCGCATGGACCATGACGAATAATTCTTGTTGCCGATGAAAAGTTTAAGCATGGGACCTCCAGAAGACCCAAGGATAGCGTATGCGCTCAGAGGGTGTTGACGAAGATCGGGGTCTGGGCATGCCAGGCCGGATCACTGCGCCAGTTTTTCACCCAGTCTGCGACTTCATGTGCCGGCATGGGCCGGGAGATGCCATAACCCTGACCGAGGTCACAGCCCATCTGCATCAGCTGGACACCGTGCGCCACGGTTTCAACGCCCTCGGCGATCACCTGGCACTGGAACGCCTTGGCCAGTCCCATGACAGCCTGGAGGATGGCCATGTCATCGGGGTTGTTGAGCATGTCACGAATAAAGCTTTGGTCGATCTTCAGCAAGGCGACGGGCAAGCGCTTGAGGTAGGTCAGCGAGGAATACCCGGTGCCAAAGTCATCCAGTGCAAAACGCACGCCAAACAGCCGGCATTCCTCGATGATGTGGGTCACCCGGGCAATGTCTTCCAGCGCGCTGGTCTCCAGCACTTCCAGCTCCAACATGGCTGGCGCCACACCGGGGTGGGCTGCCAGAATGGTCTGCAGGCGTGGCACAAAGTCACGCTGCTGCAACTGGCGCGCGCTCACATTGACGCTGACCTTCAGCCGCAGGCCCGCGTGTTGCCACTGTTGCATCTGCTGCATGGCGGCATGGATGACCCATTCACCGACGTCCACCGCCAGTGCGTGGTTTTCGATCACCGGCAGGAACAGGGCTGGCGCCAGCAGGCCGCGTTCGGGATGGTGCCAGCGGATCAAGGCTTCGACGCCGATGACCAGACCGGTGCGCATGTTGACTTTGGGCTGGTAATACAGCACCAGTTCGCCATTGGCCAAGGCACGACGGATGTGCTCCAGGCTTTCATGGTGGTCGCGTACCGTGCGGTCATGGACGGCGTCGAAGAAGTGAAAGCGGTTCTTGCCAGCCACCTTGGCCTGGTACATGGCCTGGTCGGCCTGGCGCTGCAACTGATCGGCATCAATGTCCTCTTCCTGCGGGTACAGCGTGACCCCCAGGCTGGCTGAAACCTGCAGCGTCGCCTCACCAAACGGCACCGGCTCGGCGGCGGCGGCGAGCAGGCGGTTGAGCATGGACATGCTTTCACTGCTGTCCACCAGATCAACCAGGACCGCTACAAATTCGTCACCACCGATGCGCGCCAGTGTGTCGCCATCGCGCAAGGCAGACCTCATGCGGTGGGCAATCGCCATCAGCAGGTGGTCGCCGGCCTCATGGCCGTAGCTGTCGTTGATGCCCTTGAAACCGTCCAGGTCCAGGAACACCACCGCCAGCCGCTGTCCACGCCGCTGCACCTGCAGCAGGGCCTGGTGCAGGCGGTCGGCCAGCAGCACCCGATTGGGCAGGTTGGTCAGGGCGTCGTAGTGGGCGATGTGATCAAGCTGCTGCTCATGTGCCTTGATGGCGGTGATGTCCGAAAACAGCGCGACAAAATGGCGCGGCTGGTTGTGGGCATCACGCACGGTGGTGATGGTGAGCATTTCGGCATACACCTCGCCGTTCTTGCGCCGGTTCCAAACCTCGCCGTACCAGTGGCCCTTCTGTTTCAGGTCACGCCACATGGCCTCGTAATGTGTCTTATCCTGACGGCCCGAGCTCAGCAGGCGCGGATTGCGGCCAACAACTTCTTCATGGGCATAACCGGTGATGTGCGTGAACGCTTCGTTGACGTCCAGAATGCTACCGTCAGTGCGGGTGATCATGATGCCTTCACGCGAGTTGTGAAAGACACTGGCCGCGAGTTCGAGTTTTTCCTCGTTCTGCTTGCGCTCGGTGATGTCCGACACAATGCCGTGCCACAGAACCGAGCCATCCGTTTCACGCTGCGGTACGGCGCTGCCCAATAACCAGCGCGTGTTGCCCGCACCCAGTTTCACGCGATATTCATGCTGCCATGGGGTCAGGCTCTGGGCCGATTCCTGGAGTGACGCCAGCACACCGGGCTGGTCGTCCGGCTCAATCAGCGCAAACACGCTGGAGGCGTCCTTGAGCACGTCGGCCTGGTTCACCTGGTTGTTGTACAACTGCAGGATGGCGTCGCTGACGTAGGGAAATGACTTGCTGCCATCGGGGTGCAGTCGCAACTCGAAAAGAACCCCAGGCACACGGCTGGCAATCTTGCTCAGGCGGTTCAGCGCGGCGTCGCGCGCCAGGCGTGCCTGCCTGGCCTCGGTGATGTCGGTGACTACCCCGACATAGTGTTGCAGGCGCCCCTGTCCGTCGCGGGAGCTGTTGATCGACAGATGGGCATCAAAGGTCTGCCCGGCCTTGCTGCGGTTGACCAGCTCCCCCTGCCACTGGCCGGTTGCCAGCAGCTCGGCCCACAACCGGCTGTAGAACACCTTGTCCTGAGCGCCGGAGTTCAGCAGCCGCGGATTGCGGCCCTTGACCTCCTGCTCGGTATAGCCGGTGGTGCGGGTGAAGGCCGCGTTGACTGAAATGATGTTGGCCTGGCGGTCGGTGATGATGATCGACTCCGAGCTGGCGTCGAACACCGTGGCATTGATGCGCAGCAGCCGGTCGGCCTGGGCGCGTTGTTCGGCCGCGTCCATTTGCCGGCGGTAAAAGGCGGCTGCCAGCAGGGCAATCACCAGCAGCGCCGGCACCAGCAGGCCCACCAGCGTTTTGGTCTCGGTCCGCCACTGTTGCAGGGCCTGATCACGGTCCAGGCGGGTGATGACCACAAAGGGGTACAGCCGTGAGGCAAAAAACGCCGTCAAGGCCACCCGGCCATCTTCGGCAGACTGTTCAAAGGCGCCGGATTCGGTGGTGGCCAGTTGCAGGTTTTGCACCAGTTGGTCGTGTGATGTGCCTGGGCGGGCATCCAGGGCCGTCCCCATCAGCAGGGTGCCGTCGTAACGCAGCACCTCGACCGAACCGGCTTCGGGACTCAGGGTGTCCGACATGTGGTTGACGAAATAGTCGGGGTTGATGGCCATCAGCAGCGAGATGCGGTGTCCGCCCGCCATCAGGGAGCGGGTGACCGGAATGAACCCCTGGGCCTCGGCGCGAACCGGGTGATCGGGCGTGGACGCCTGCCCACTGGCAAAGTCCCGGCCACTCCAGGGCTGGCCAATACGCAGCATCTCCTGCGCCTCCGCCGGTGGCAGATAAGCCTGAGTGGCGACATTGACACCCACGTTGGCCGGATTGGAGCTGATCACGATGCGACCAGTATCGTCCTGCAGCGACAGCGAGCGTAAAAACGGCGTGTGGCGCAGCGTGGTGGCAAAGGTGTCGCGGATGTGTTGCCGGTCTGCCTGGCTGTTGCCGGACAGGGCCAGGTTGGAGACCGTCTGTTCCGCCACCCGCAGGCTCTGTGTCAGAAAATTCTCGAAGCTGCGTGAATGCAGGGCCGAGACCTGCAGACCGTTGGTGATGGCGTCGGCGCGCAGGCGCCATAACGAATACGTCGCCAGCGTCAGTGTGCTGAGGAGAAACAGCGTCAATCCGGCAAAAAAAGCCCACCGGAGCTGGCGCGCGCGCGAACTCATGGGGCAACGATGGGGTCGAGTTTGTGGCGCTTGGCGGCGCTCATCAGCCGCCCGTCACGCTTGATCGCACTCACGAAGGTTTCAAGGCGGGCGTGCCAGGCATCATCACCGGGTTTCAGGGCGTAAGCGTAGGGGGTGATGTGATATGTCCCCGGTGGGGAAATCAGCCGGGCCCAGTCGGCATTGGCCAGGAAACGCTGGCTGTAAGGGTAGTCGGTCATGAACACATCGGCGCGGCCGGACTGTACCTCCTGCTCCCTGGCAAAGGGGGTGTCGAGCACCAGCAACTGGGCGGCCTGAAGTTTGTCTTTCATCACCGGTTCGTGCAGAGTGCCCTTGGCGACGGCCACCACCGAGCCAGCCTTGTCAATGTCGTCCCAGCTCCTGATGCGGCGGTTGGTCTTGGCGGCGACCGCGTAGATGTCGCTGGCCAGGTGCGGGTGGGTAAAGCGCAGTTTTTCGGCCCGCAAGGGTGTGATGCCAACGGCAAACATGGCGACATCACAGCGGTCCTGGGTGACATCGTCCACCAGCTTGGCAAACGAACTGTCCACAAACCGCACAGCGACCCCCAGGTCCTTGCCGAGTTCGTTGGCCATGTCGATGTCAATGCCGCTCAGGACCTGGGTTTTCGGATTGCGGTAGGTGATGCTGTAGTAATCCGGCCAGATGCAGACCCGCACAAGCTTGTCGGCCTGGATGCGTTCCAGGCGGCTGCCGCCTGCCGCAGGGGGCGCCGCTTGAGCCGTCAGACTGCTCAAGGCGGCCAGTATCAGAAGTGGCTGAATGAAGCGCGCGGCGTATTTCATAGGGCGGTGAGGATGACAGGGGGAGGTCGTCGGCAGGCGGCTGGCATTCAAGGCAGTTCCTGATTGTCGCTGCTGCCCGCATCACGCGGCCCGATCAGGCCCAGCCGGGCCTTGAGGGATTGGGTTTGTCCGGTGATCATGGCGGCGTAAATGGTGGTGTTGGCCAACACTTTCTTCACGTAGTCGCGGGTTTCGGCAAATGGAACGTTCTCGGCCCAGATGGCGGCTTCCACCACCCGTTCCCCGCTGCTGCCGCGCCAACTGCGCGGGCGCCCCGGCCCGGCGTTGTAGGCGGCAGCGGCCAGTGGCATGGAGCCGGCAAAGTCGTCCAGCACCAGTTTGAGGTAACCGGTGCCAATGGCAATGTTGGTGTCGCGCTCGGTAATCTGGTTGGGTTTGAAGTCGGTCAGGCCGATTTTTTTGGCAGTCCAGCGGGCGGTGGCCGGCATCACCTGCATCAGGCCGGAGGCGCCCACGCCGGAGCGGGCGTCGGTGATGAAGCGGCTTTCCTGGCGGATCAGGCCGTACACATAAGCCGGGTCCAGCCCGATGGCGCGGCTGCGTTCCACCACGGCCTGCCGGTGCGGCATGGGAAAACGCTGGGTCAGGTCAATGGCGCTGCGGGTGCGTTCGCTGGTGTTGATGCAGCGGTCCCACACAGCATGTTGGCAGGCCAGATCGGCGGCGGCCAGCAGTTCACGGTCGGACATGCCGCCGCGCTGGTGCAGGTTGGTGGTGTAGTTCCATTCGCGCACACCCTCGGGGCGCAGGCCCAGGCTGATGGCTGCGAGCGCACGCTGCAGGCCCGGGTTGTTTTTCGCGTTGTCTTTTTCAAGCGGCGTCAGTGGGGTCGGTGTCTCGGGCGGGGTGATGGCCAGGCCCAGTTCTTCCTGCGCCAGCAGCGGGTAAAAGCCACGCACACCGGCAATGCCCTGCAGCAGCTGGCGGGCCTGCTGGTGTTCAGCCTCGCTGCGGTCGGCCTGCAGCAGTGCCCGGGCGCGCCAGTAAACCCAGGTGGCATCAGCTGCGGTCTGCGGGCTCATGACGGTGATGGCGTTGAGCACGTCGCGCCACTGGTGCTGGCGCAAGGCAGCCCGGGCGCGCCAAGCTAGGTGTTCGTCGCTCATGCCGTCAGGGGCGGCATGATTGAAATAACGCAGGGCGTCATTCGAGAGCTTTTGTGCGGCTTCCTTGCCAATGGCGCCCCAGGCCCACGCCTGCTGGGCGCTGCTGAGGTGTTTGCTCCAGCGGCTGCTCAGGGCCTGGGCGGCACTGTCGGCGTTGCTGTCCGCCCAGCGAATCAGGGCCAGCACCGCCAGCTCCTGCTTCTGGCGCTGGCTGGACGGCGCTTGCTTTAGTAAAAAACGCTCCGGGTGGCTCAGGGCTTCATTCAGCGCCGTGCTGGCATCGGGGGCCACGATGGCCACCGCCTGCCGGGTGGCCTTGAGCTGGCCGGCATCCAGCGCCAAGCGCGCCTTGAGCCAGATGTCGGCTTCCGTCAGCTGACCGGCGGCAAAATGGCTCTGTGCCGCCAGCGCACAGCCATCTCCAGCGTCTTTCTGGCTATACCACTGGGTTTTGACTTCATCGGCCAGATCGACCCGAGCCAGAATGTTCTCCATGGCCAGGGTGTAACAACGCACCTCGCGGTCATCATTCATGCGGTAGTCAGGCGCCACCACTGCAAAGTTGGCCCAGTCACGCCGCTGGCCCAGCAGCAGCAGCCAGTCGTTGCGCAGCCGGTCTTCCTGGTAAGTGCCCTGGTACTGGCGAAAAAACTCATTCACTTCGTCAGGCGTGGCGCTATCGAGCCGGGCGCGCAGTGCCCAGTAAGCCGCCCAAGGTTGCAACACGTGGCCGCTAGCCTGCGGCAGCAGTGTGGCTAGACGCTTGGCGTCCCCCTTCTTGAACGCCTGCTGCATGTCCAGCAGCACGCTGTCCGGTGGGGTCGGCGCGGCGCCAACCGGCAGCGCCAGCAGGCCTGCCAGACCAATCAATGTCAAAATCGTCTTGAACTGCATGTTGAGATTATGAATAACTCTGGCGAAAAAAGGGTACTGGACAAAAAAGCATTGCGCAAACAGCTGATCGAACAGCGCCTGCGCCTGCCGGACCGCGCCCAGCGTGTGGACATGCTGCGCCGCGTCATGCGCATCTGGCTGGTGGGGCGCCCCGACACCGTGATTGGCGCCTATTGGCCGATCAAAGGGGAGTTTGACCCGCTACCCGCCTTGCACCGCTGGAAGGAAGACGGTGAACTCATCGAACAACCCCAGTTGCGCAAGATTGGACTGCCGGTGGTGGACAAAGTTCACAAAACCATGACTTTTCACGCCTGGTACCCCGGCTGCCCGATGGAAGACGACGCCTACGGCATCCCCAAACCCAAGGACACCGAGGTGATTGTGCCCACGCTGCTGTTTGTTGCCTGCGTGGGCTATGCCGCCGGGGGCTACCGGCTGGGCTACGGCGGCGGCTTTTATGACCGCATGCTCTCGGGCCTGTCGCCCCGGCCATTCACGGTGGGGCTGGGCTTTGGCTCCGACTTTTTGCCCGACTTTGAGCCCGAGCCGCATGACATGCCCCTGGACGCCATCCTGAACGACCATGGGGTGGTGTGGCCGGTATAGGACGATCAGGCCGCACGCAGTGGCCTCTGGCATCACCTGAAGGTAGGATGGTTAACGTTGGAAATGTGCGGCGCTCGCAAAGCGAGTGTCCGAACTATTGACCTGTTCTGGCGCTGCCCACAACATTTCTTGGCGCTTGATCTGTCGTTTTTCCACTCAGCCTCCCTTTTTGGTCAAC
>NZ_JAQTWM010000066.1 GCF_028689305.1 Rhodoferax sp.
GTGGTGATGGCGCGACCATCCCCCATCCGCACGGTCTGGTTGATCACCATGCGGATGATCTTGCGCTGCTGTTCCCCCACCAGCACCTTGATGGTGGCGTAGGCGTCGGTCAGCGATGTGGGCTCGGGCGTCGCAACCACCAGCACTTCAGAGGCCAGCGACACGGCAAACAGCACCACGTCGGAAATACCGGCACCGGTATCGAGCAGCACGATATCGTAGTGAGGCAACAACCCCGTCATGATGCGCAGGAAATCCTGACGCACATTGGGCGTCAGGCGCGAGTATTCAACCATGCCCGAGCCCGCCAGCAGCACGGAAAACCCGCCCGGTGCCCGCACAATGGCTTCTTCAATCTTGGCCTTGCCAGTGAAGACATCGTGCAGGGTGATCTTGGGGTACAGGTTGAGCACCACGTCCAGGTTGGCCAAACCCAGATCGGCATCAAGAACCAATACTTTCTGGCCGCGTTTGGCCAGCGCGGCCGCCAAGTTGGCCGACACAAAAGTTTTGCCCACGCCGCCCTTGCCGCTGGTCACAGCCAGTACTTTGCCCAAGGGTTTCAAGGGCTCGGGGTTGACCACTTTTTCCAGGTTGGCGGGTTGATGCTCTTTGCTCATTTCAGTTCACTCTATTCATTGCACTACCCGATGAACCGGCAGGACCATCATTGGCGTAGCTTTCAAGCCAGGCCGGATCACCCAGCGAGAGCGGACCAAACAACAAACTCTTTTCTTCAGCGCTGACGGCGAGGATCGGTTGCGGCTCGATACACACGCGATTGCGGCCTTCGGACTTGGCACGATAGAGTTCTATATCGGCACGGTCCATCCACAGTTCAGGGGTGGAGCGCACCCAGCGCGGCGCATAGGCACCGCCGATGCTGATGGTCACCTTCAGGGTGACGCCCGAGGCAATCGCAATATTCAAGGCGCTGACGGACTCGCGAATCCGCTCGGCTACCTGCAGCCCATACTGTCCCTGGCAGCTTGGCAGGATGATGACAAACTCTTCACCGCCAAAACGGGCCACGGTGTCCATGGGGCGGACACAGGCGCTCAGCGTTCTGGCAATGGTCTGCAGAACCGTGTCGCCGACCGGGTGACCATAGGTGTCATTCACGTTCTTGAAGTGGTCAATATCGAGCATCAGCAGCAGGGCCGGCTCGCCGGACCGGGCAACCATTTCAATCTCGCGGGCCAGGACGTTCTGAAAATAACGCCGGTTCGATAAACCGGTCAGCGGATCTTTCAGGGACAACTCGCCAAGTTGGTCGATCACCGCCTGCAGATAAGGGACGCTGCCAGCTTTGGGGTCAGGCAAGGTATAGCCACCATGCTCCAGCAGTGCGAGTGCATCGTCGAGCCGCAACTCGCGCAAGTCGACCGAGAATGAGACAGGCAGGGAAGTCAAGACAGACGCCTTTGTTCAGATGATGGCAGTTTAACAGGTCAGTTTTTAGCCAAAACCCAAAGCTGGCACCGTTTTCAGGCGGTTTCCTGGGGTTCGTCAGGCGGTCCGATGACACACCGGGCAGGCTGCGTGGCGCTGGATTTGGACTTCGGTGAACGCCATGGCCCGGCCGTCAAGCATCAGCAGTCGCCCCGTGAGCGCCTGCCCGGCACCACTGACGAGTTTGAGGGCTTCGGCGGCCTGCATCGTGCCAATGATGCCGACCAGTGGCGCAAACACCCCCATGGTGGCGCAGCGGGTTTCTTCAAAGGAGGCGGCTGGCGGGAACACACAGGCATAACAGGGGCAACGTGGGTCGCGTGAGTCGTAGACGCTGAGCTGACCATCAAAACGGATCGCTGCGCCAGACACCAGTGGTTTGTGATGCGCCACGCAAGCCGCATTGATCGCGTGACGGGTGGCAAAATTGTCACAGCAGTCCAGCACCACATCGGCCTGCGCCACCAAGGTATCGAGCAGGGCAGCGTCAGCCCGGGCCTGCACGGCTGTGACCTGAACGGCGGGATTGAGCTGGCCCACCGCGGTCCGAATCGAGTCCACCTTGGCCATGCCGACGCGCTCCTGCGTGTGGGCAATTTGCCGCTGCAGGTTGGTCAGGTCCACGGTGTCGTGGTCCACCACCGTGATGTGACCGATGCCAGCCGAGCCCAGGTACAGGGCCACCGGCGACCCCAGGCCACCAGCGCCAATGATCAGCGCGTGGGCCTGCTGAATGCGCTGCTGCCCCTCCACACCAATCTCATTGAGCAGGATATGGCGCGAATAACGCAGCAGGTCATCGTCATGCATGGGCAGCGCCGGGCTTAATTTTCTTTCTTGGCTTCGGCGCGTTCGACCTGGGTCTTGCTGACCATCACGGGCAGACCCTTGAGCTGCTTGATGGCCTGCTGCAGCTGGAAGTCCTTGTCGGAGCCATACTCGGGAATCTTGCGCTCGGAGGCTGGTTTTTTCAGCTCTTCTTCAAGTTTCTTGCGGGCTTCCTCGCGCGCCTTTTCCCGGGCGGCGTCCTTCGCCTCGTCGCCTTGTCCGCTGGCAAGGTGTTTTTCCAGGTCCGCCTCACGGGTACGCAGGGCGGCAAACAGGTTGCCCTCTTCGGACTCGTCGATCATGACGTCTGGAACGATGCCCTTGGCCTGGATGGATTTGCCACTCGGTGTGTAATAACGGCTGGTGGTGAGCTTGAGCGCGGCCGTCGGACAGTTGTCCATGCGGAAGGTGGAGTCCAGGCAGACGGCGGTTTGCACCGACCCCTTGCCGAAGGTCTGGCTGCCCATCAGCTTGGCACGCTGGTGATCCTGCAAGGCGCCGGCCACGATCTCGCTGGCGGAAGCGGACCCTTCATTGACCAGCACCACCAGCGGCACTTTCTTGAGGGCGCCGCGGGTCACTTCTTCCAGATGCTTCAGCGGATCATTGCCACGGCGGGCGTAGTAGCGCGGTGAAGCCTTGTAGGTGAACTGGCTTTCGGGCAACTGTCCGTTGGCCGACACCACGGTGACATTTTCAGGCAAAAAGGCGGCGGAAATCGCCACAGCGGCGTCAAGGTAGCCGCCCGGATCGTTGCGCAAGTCCAGCACCAGACCCTTGAGATGGGGGTCCTGCTTGTAAATGTCTTCAAGCTTGCGGGCAAAGTCGGCCACCGTGCGTTCCTGGAACTGGCTCAGGCGCACCCAGCCGTAGCCCGGCTCGACCACCCGGGCCTTGACACTTTGGGTCTTGATGACCTCACGGACGATGGTCACGCTGAAGGTGCGGTTTTCATCCTTGCGCAAAATACTCAACACCACCTTGGTGTTGGGTTCGCCGCGCATGCGTTTGACCCCTTCATTGAGGGTCATGCCCTTGACCGGGGTGTCGTCGATCTTGACGATCAGGTCATTGGGTTTGAGCCCGGCCCGAAACGCTGGCGAGTCTTCAATCGGTGACACCACCTTGATCAGGCCTTCTTCCTGAGAGATTTCGATGCCGACGCCGACAAACTTGCCGGTGGTGCCTTCGTTGAAGTCTTTCAGGGTCTTCTTGTCCATGTAGACCGAGTGCGGGTCCAGCCCGGAGACCATGCCGGCAATGGCATCGGTGATGAGTTTCTTCTCGTCCACCGGCTCCACATAATTGCTCTTGATCATGCTGAACACGGCGGCCAGCTGTTGCAACTCCTCCAGTGGCAAGGGCGCCAGCGAACCCCGTGCGACGGTTTGCAGCGAGACGCTGGCCAAAGCGCCTGCCAGGGCGCCTGCAGACAGCAAGCCGACGATTTTCAGTTTCTGACCCATGTTGATTCCAGAGCTTGTGAGAGAGCGAATGAGCGGGAACTGCTTGGAGTCGCACCGGCGGTGCAGGTTCCAGCCTTTGCCGAGAATATTTTCAGTTTTTTCCCTGTGCCGCCACCGCTGCCGCAGCCTTGGCGGCGGCCTCGGCGTCGCCCAGATAATAGTGCCGGATCGGTTTGAGGTCGTCATCGAGCTCGTACACCAGTGGAATGCCATTGGGAATGTTTAGCCCAACAATGTCCTGATCGGAAATGTTGTCCAGGTATTTCACCAGCGCCCGAATCGAATTGCCGTGGGCGGCCACCACCACGCGTTTGTCCAGGCGCAGGGCTGGCGCCAGCGCCTCGTTCCAGAACGGCATGACGCGGGCCACGGTGTCCTTGAGACACTCGGTCAGGGGAATCTGCTCCGGTTGCAGCTTGGCGTAACGCAGATCGCCGCGTTCGCTGCGCGGGTCGCTGGCGTCCAGCGCGGGTGGTGGTGTGTCGTAGCTGCGGCGCCAGATCAGCACCTGCTCGTCACCGTATTGCTTGGCCATGTCAGCCTTGTTCAGTCCCTGCAGCGCACCGTAGTGGCGCTCGTTGAGGCGCCAGCTTTTCACCACCGGCAGCCAGGTGCGGTCCATCTCGTCCAGGCAGTACCACAGGGTGTGGATGGCGCGTTTGAGCACGCTGGTGTAGGCAATGTCGAATTCGTAACCTTCGGCCTTGAGCAGCTTGCCGGCCGACATGGCTTGCGACACGCCGGTGGGCGTCAGGTCGACGTCGGTCCAGCCGGTAAAACGGTTTTCAAGATTCCAGGTGGATTCGCCGTGGCGAATTAAGACTAGTTTGTGCATGGTATCGCGTGGGTTCTCTGTGACAGGTGCGTCTCCATTCTAAAATGCCCGGCTCAGCTCCATCTATACATAAGGATTTGCAACAGTGAAATTTATTCTCGACAACTGGATGTTGATCGCCGTGGCCCTGTCCGCCGGCGGCATGCTGATGTGGCCGGTGATCAATGGTGCCGGCCCGGGTGCCTTGACCGCCGATGGCGCCGTGCAACTGATGAACCGCGAAAAGGCGGTGGTGGTGGATGTGTGTGAACCCGGCGAGTATGCCGCTGGCCATGTGGTCGGGGCCCGGAACATCCCGCTGGGTCAGCTGGAAGGCCAGTTGGCCACAGCCGTCAAGAACAAGGGCACGCCACTGATCCTGGTGTGCAAGTCCGGGGCACGCAGCAGCCGTGCCGTGGCGATTGCCAAGAAGCTCGGTTTCGAGAAGGCCCAGTCCCTCTCGGGGGGCATGGGTGCCTGGCGCGCCGCCAATCTGCCGGTCGAAAAAGCCTGATACCCCCCAGCCAACGAAAGCCCCTCATGCAAGCTGTCAAGATGTACACCACCGCGGTCTGCCCCTACTGCATCCGCGCCAAGCAACTGCTCAAGGCGCGCGGGGTCGATCAGATTGAAGAAATCCGCATTGACCAGGACCCGGCGCAGCGTGACTTGATGATGCGCACCACTGGCCGGCGCACGGTGCCGCAGATTTTCATCGGTGACACCCATGTGGGTGGCTGTGACGATCTGGTGGCGCTGGATGGGCGCGGCGGTCTGCTGCCCCTGCTCAGCGGCGCCTGAGATAATCCCCGCGTCCCTTTTTGACCTGGGCGCCAGCCGCGCCAGGCGTTGATTTTTTAACCAAGAGAACCTTATGTCCGAGACTCAAGATCCCGTGTTCCAGATCCAGCGCGTTTACCTCAAGGAAGCTTCCCTGGAGCAACCCAATTCCCCGGCCATTCTGCTGGAGCAGGAGCAGCCCACCGTGGACATCCAGTTGGGTGTGAACGGTGCCGCCGTGGCCGAAGGTGTGTTTGAAGTCACCGTGACCGCCACCGTGCAGACCAAGATCAAGGACAAGACCGTGTTTCTGGTTGAAGTGGTCCAGGCCGGCATTTTTGAAATCCGCAACCTGCCGCAAGAGCAGATGGGCCCGATCATGGGCATCGCCTGTCCGCAGATTGTTTACCCCTACCTGCGTGGCAATGTGGCGGACCTGATCCAGCGTGGCGGCTTTCCGCCGGTGCATCTGGCGGAAATCAACTTCCAATCCATGTACGAGCAGCAGCAGGCCGCACAGTCTGCAGAGGCGCCTGCCGTTCAATAAATTCCTAGATGTTTTAGGGCTCTAGCCCGCATAAATACTGCCTGAGTAGCTATGAAAATTATAGTTCTTGGTGCGGGAGCGTGGGGCACGGCCATGGCCGCCAGTGCGGCTGCTCAGAGCGTCCATCAGGTCACCCTGTGGGCACGCGATGCCACGCAGGTGCAAGCCATGCGGGCGCAACACGAAAACCAGCGTTACCTGGCAGGTGTCAGCCTGCCGCCGGCGCTTGCCTTCAGCTCGACCCCGTGGCCGGAACTCCGGGACAAGCTGCTGGCCCAGGCCGATCTGGTGGTGGTGGCCAGCCCGATGGCGGCGTTGCGCCAGATGTTGTCAGGGCTGCGCGGCTGCCCGGCACCCGTGGCCTGGCTGTGCAAGGGGTTTGAAGCGCCGGTTTCAACACCATTTGGCCTGCTGGCCCACGAAGTACAAGCCCAGGTCGCGCCGGAACTCATGGCGGGGGTGCTCAGCGGCCCGAGTTTTGCGCTGGAAGTCGCCCGTGGCCAGCCAACGGCGCTGGTGGCGGCCAGTGTGCATGAGTCCGTGCGCCAGGCGCTGGTGGCGGCGTTTCACAGTCCGGTGCTGCGGGTGTATGCCAATGAAGACATGGTCGGGGTGGAGGTCGGCGGCGCTGTCAAGAACGTGCTGGCCATCGCCACCGGTCTGTGTGATGGCTTGGCGCTGGGGCTCAATGCCCGCGCCGCGTTGATCACTCGCGGACTGGCGGAGATGACCCGGTTGGGCGTGGCCCTGGGCGGACGCACCGAGACCTTCATGGGCTTGAGCGGCCTGGGCGACCTGGTGCTGACCGCCACCGGTGACCTGTCGCGCAACCGCCAGGTCGGCCTGGCGCTGGCGCACGGGCAGACGCTGGCCCAGGCCACCGGGGCATTGGGGCATGTGGCCGAAGGTGTGTATTGCGCCCGCACCGTGGTGCAGCGGGCGGCCCAGCTCGGCGTGGCCATGCCGATTGCCCAGGCGGTGGTGGCGCTGCTCGACGGCCGGATGGCGCCGGTCGAAGCGGTGGCCAGCCTGATGGAACGCGAACCCACGGTAGAGCTCGCGGCCCAGGGTTGATCCGCAGATCAAAGGAGGAAACACACATGACAACGTTTTTCGATTTCTCGCCAGCGGCGCTGGCCAAGCTGGCGCAGACCGACGTGGCGCGCGCCCTGGAGGAAGACCTGGGGTCGGCAGACCTGACGGCCGGTCTGGTGGACCCGACGCGCCGTGCCAAGGCCACCATCATCGCGCGTGAAGCGGCGGTGATTTGTGGCCAGGCCTGGGTGCAGGCAGCGTTCCAGCAGGTTGATCCGGCGGCCGAAATCATCTGGCACGTGTCCGAAGGCCATCGCTGCCAGGCCGATCAGGTCATTCTGGAAGTGCACGGGTTGGCCCATGCGCTGCTGACGGCTGAGCGCACGGCGCTGAATTTTTTGCAGTTGCTCAGCGCGGTGGCCACCAAGACCAGCGACTATGTCCAGGCCATCCGTGAAGTCCCGAGCGCGCACGCCAGCATTGTTGATACCCGCAAAACCTTGCCGGGGCTGCGCCTGGCGCAGAAATATGCGGTGCGTACTGGTGGCGGGGTCAACCACCGGCTTGGACTCTATGACGCGGTGCTGATCAAGGAGAACCACATTGCCGCTGCCGGTGGTGTGGCCGCCGTGTTGCGGCGCGCGGCCCAGGTGGCACCGGCGGCCCGGTTTGTGGAAATCGAGGTGGAAACCCTGGCGCAATTGCAGGAGGCGCTGGACGCTGGCGCCACCATGGTGCTGCTGGACAACATGGGGCTGGCGCAATTGCATGAGGCGGTGCACCTCAATGCCGGACGGGCCCAACTTGAGGTGTCGGGCGGCGTCAACCTGTCCACCCTGCGCGCCATTGCCGCCACCGGGGTGGACCGCATTTCGATCGGGACCCTGACCAAGGACATCAAGGCCATTGATTTTTCCATGCGTTTTGCCCCGACCCCGGTTTGACCCGACGTGTGCCTTATTGTTGATAACAGGAAAAAACCATGACCGACCCGGTGCTGGCAGTGAAAGAGGTGGATTACGAGCAACCGCAGGGTGACAACGGTGCTGGCGTTTCGGTGTGTTCCACCAAACACGCCTGGGCCCGGGTGCCGGTGGAGCACAGTGCGGCCGAACGCGCGGCGCTGAAGGATCGGATTCGCCAGCTGCTCAAGGAAAAAAATGCCGTCATGGTGTCGCACTACTACGTGCACCCGGACTTGCAGGACCTGGCTGAGGAAACCGGCGGTCTGGTCAGCGATTCATTGGAGATGGCCCGCTTCGGGCGTGATCACGCGGCGCAGACCCTGGTGGTGTCGGGCGTGCGTTTCATGGGGGAGACGGCCAAGATCCTGTCCCCCGAAAAGCGGGTGCTGATGCCCGACCTGGACGCGACCTGCTCGCTGGACCTGGGCTGCCCCATTCATGAATTCAGCGCCTTTTGTGACGCCCACCCGGACCGGACCGTGGTGGTCTATGCCAACACCAGTGCTGCCGTGAAGGCCCGCGCCGACTGGCTGGTCACCTCCAGCTGTGCGCTGGAGATCGTCAAGGCGCTGAAAGACCAGGGGCAAAAAATCCTGTGGGCGCCCGACCGCCATCTGGGCGGCTACATCCAGCGCGAAACCGGCGCCGACATGGTGATGTGGGGCGGCTCCTGCATCGTGCACGACGAGTTCAAGGCGTTTGAGCTGGAGGGCCTGATCAAGGACCACCCCGGCGCCAAGGTGCTGGTGCACCCGGAGTCGCCGGCGTCCGTGGTGGCGTTGGCGGATGCGGTGGGTTCCACCTCGGCGATTCTGAAGGCGGCGCGTGAGATGGACGCCAGGGAATTCATCGTGGCCACCGACAACGGCATGATGCACAAACTGCGCACGCTCAACCCCGGTAAAGTGTTTTTTGAAGCGCCCACCGCTGGCAACAGCGCCACCTGCAAGAGCTGCGCCCATTGCCCGTGGATGGCCATGAACGGCCTGGCGGATGTGGCCCGGGTGCTGGAGACCGGCGCCAATGAAGTCCAGGTCGATCCGGGCCTGGGCCAACGAGCCCGTGTGCCGATTGACCGGATGCTGGCGTTCACCGCCGCACTCAAGCACGGTCCGGTGCCTGGTAGCCTGGTAGCCCACATTGGGGCTGCTTAGGTAGCTCCTGATTCAGGAGCATTGGCGTCACACCTCGAGGTTGTCGATGAGCCGGGTGGTGCCCAGCTTGGCGGCCCCCAGCACCACCAGGGTGGCTGGGGTGGCCAGTTCAGCGGCCGCTGGCCACTGCAGGTCGGCACGCCGACGCACCGTCATGTAATCGGGCTGCCAGCCACGCGCCGTCAGGGCGGCCATGGCCTGCTGTTCGATGGCGACGATGTCGGTGGCACCGCCGCGCAGTGCCTGCGCCATGGCGGTCAGGGTTTGCGACAGGTGCACGGCTTCCTGGCGCTCGGCCGGGTTCAGGTAATTGTTGCGGGATGACAGTGCCAGACCATCGGCACCACGCAGTGTCGGGGCGCCAATCACGTCGATCGGCAAGGCAAACTGCTGCACCATGTGCCTGAGCACCATCAGCTGCTGATAGTCCTTTTGCCCGAACAGCGCCACCCGCGGCTGCACGCAGGCAAACAGCTTCATCACCACGGTGCAGACGCCAGTGAAAAAACCGGGGCGGAAGTGGCCCTCCAGAATGTCGGCCAAACCCGCCGGCGGCGTGACCTTGAACACCTGGGGTTCGGGATACAGCTCGCGTTCGCTGGGGGCAAACACCACATCACAGCCGACCGCCTGCAGGGCCTGGCAATCGGCTTCCAAGGTGCGCGGGTAAGTGTCAAAGTCTTCGTGCGGCAAAAACTGCAGGCGGTTGACGAAGATGCTGACCACCAGCACGTCGCCCAGCGGTTTGGCCTGACGTACCAGCGCCAGATGGCCGTCGTGCAGGTTACCCATGGTGGGCACAAAGACCGGGCGTTGGAAGGCGGCCAGATGGGCGCGCAATTCGGCGATGGTGTGAACGATTTTCATAAAAGCGGGCGTTACCAGGCGTGCTGGGTGTTGTCAGGGAAGCTGCCGTTCTTGACAGCTTGCACATAGGCTTGCATGGCTTCCTTGATGCCGTGCTGGCCAGGCAGACCGGGCAGGGCAGCCATGAAGTTGCGCACAAACTTCGGGTTCTTGCCCAGGTTCAGTCCGAGCATGTCGTGCAGCACCAGCACCTGGCCAGCGGTGCCGTTGCCGGCGCCAATGCCAATGGTCGGACAGTGCGGCAGTTCACCCGTGAGTTCAGCCGACAGCGCGGCGGGCACCATTTCCAGCACCAGCAGGGCGGCGCCGGCGTCCTGCAACTCATGGGCGTGGCGTTTGAGGGTGGCGGCCGACGCCAGCGTGCGGCCCTGCACCCGGTAACCACCCAAGGCGTGCACGGTTTGCGGCGTCAGGCCCAGATGGGCGCACACCGGAATACCACGTTCCACCAGAAAACGCACGGTCTCTGCCGTCCAGCCGCCGCCTTCGAGCTTGACCATGTGGGCCCCAGCCTGCATCAGCACCACGGCGCTGCGCAGCGCCTGTTCCCGGGACTCATGGTAGGTGCCATAGGGCAGGTCGCCGATGATCCAGGTGGTGCCCTGCACCCGGCGCACGCCGCGGGTGACACTCTCGACGTGGTAACGCATGGTCTCCAGCGTCACCCCGACGGTGCTGGACAGACCCTGGCAGACCATGCCAAGCGAGTCCCCCACCAGAATGCAATCCACCCCGGCGGCGTCAGCCACCGCCGCAAAGGTGGCGTCATAGGCGGTGAGCATGGCGATTTTTTCGCCGCGCGCGTGCATTTCCAGCAGGCGTGGCAGGCTCACCGGCTTGCGCGTGGCTGGCGCGCTGGCGGGAGGCAAGGTGCCGTAGGGTGTGGCGTTCTGAGCGGCAGGCTGGGTCATAGGGATTCTCCCCAAAAAAAGTGGCGCGAGTCTAACCCAGCCAGAGCGGCTGGACAGCAGGGGTCACCTAAGGCTGTGGGTCCAGAATGGTGGGCACGGCCTGGGGCAGCAGGCCCGGGTAGTCACGGCTGAAATGCAGGCCGCGGCTTTCATGGCGTGCCTGGGCCGAGCGCACGATCAGGTCCGCCACCTGCACCAGGTTGCGCAGTTCCAGCAAGTCGCGGGTGACGTGGAAGTGGGAGTAATACTCGTGGATTTCGCCTTGCAGCAGGTCAATGCGGTGGGCGGCGCGTTCCAGCCGCTTGTTGGTGCGCACAATACCTACATAGTCCCACATGAAGCGGCGCAGTTCGTCCCAGTTGTGCGAGATCACCACGGCCTCGTCGGCGTCGCTGACCTGGCTGTCGTCCCAGGCCGGTAAGGCCACTGGCGGCGTCGCGGGTGACTGCAGGATGTCGGTGGTGGTGGCCTGGGCAAACACCATGCATTCCACCAGCGAGTTGCTGGCCAGGCGGTTGGCGCCATGCAGGCCGCTGCATGCAGTTTCACCAATGGCGTACAGGCCTTTGACGTCGGTGCGGCCATGCAAGTCGGCCAGCACGCCGCCACAGGTGTAATGGGCGGCAGGCACCACGGGAATAGGCTGTTTGGAGATGTCGATACCCAGCTCCAGACAGCGGGCGTAGATGTTGGGGAAATGCTCCTGCAAAAAGCTCAGCGGTTGGTGCGAGATGTCCAGATAGACACAGTCAAAACCGCCTTTTTTCATCTCGAAGTCAATCGCCCGCGCCACCACGTCGCGCGGGGCCAGCTCGGCACGCGGGTCGTGCTGGGGCATGAAGCGGGTGCCGTCGGGCAGCAGCAGGCGGCCGCCTTCGCCGCGCACCGCTTCGCTGATCAGAAACGACTTGGCATGCGGGTGGTACAGACAGGTGGGGTGGAACTGGATGAATTCCATGTTCTGCACCCGGCAGCCGGCGCGCCAGGCCGCGGCAATGCCGTCGCCGGTGGCGGTGTCGGGGTTGGTGGTGTAGAGGTAGACCTTGCCGGCACCGCCAGTGGCCAGAATGGTTTGCGGTGCCTGGAAGGTGATCACCTGGTCGGTCTCGCTGTTGAGCGCATACAGTCCCAGGCAGTGTTGGCCGGGCAGACCCAGCTTGTCAGTGGTGATCAGGTCCACCAGCGTGTGTTGTTCAAACAGAGTGATGTTGGGGGTTTTTTGCACCGCCTCGATCAGCGTGCGCTGCACGGCGGCACCGGTGGCATCGGTCACATGCACAATGCGCCGGGCGCTGTGGCCCCCTTCACGCGTCAGGTGCAGGTGGCCGTCTTCCTCGGAAAACGGCACCCCCATGGTTTGCAGCCAGGCAATCGCCTTGGGGGCGTTTTCCACCACAAAACGGGTGGCATTGAGGTCACACAGGCCGGCACCGGCAATCAGGGTGTCGTCCACATGGGCGTCAAAACTGTCGTCCTTGCTCCAGACGGCGGCGATACCGCCCTGGGCCCAGCCGCTGGAACCCTCCGAGACAGCACGTTTGGTGATGACGGCCACTTTCTTGCTGGGAGCCAGCAGCAAGGCGGCGCTCAGGCCAGCCAGACCGCTGCCCACAATCAGCACGTCAAAGGTCAGTGGGGCGGGGGCATGGGGGGTGTTTGAAGGCATGACGGATTCGCAAGAAGTTACGACGGGGTGTAGGCCAGGCGCACGTAGATCGGCGCAAAGGCCTCGGCCTGGGTGATTTCGATGAGGGTTTCCTTGGCCAGTTCCAGCAGGGCAATGAAGGTGACCACCAGGACCGGCGCACCGCGCAACGGGTCGAACAGCGCCTCGAATTCCACAAATCGCTGGCCCTGCAATTGTTTGAGCACCTGGCTCATGTGTTCGCGCACCGACAGTTCCTCGCGGGTGATCTTGTGGTGCTGCACCAGCTTGGCGCGTTTGAGGATGGCGGCCCAGGCTTGCTGCAGCTCGCTGACCTGGACATCCGGAAACCGCGGCTGCAGCGACTGCTCAATGTAGACCTGCGCCACCAGAAAATCGCGGCCAAACTGGGGCAGGTTGTTCAGGCGCTGGGCGGCCAGCTTCATCTGCTCGTATTCCAGCAGGCGGCGCACCAGTTCAGCCCGCGGGTCTTCGGGCTCCTGGCCTTCTGCCACCGGCTTGGGCGGCAACAGCATGCGTGACTTGATCTCAATCAGCATGGCGGCCATCAACAGGTATTCCGCCGCCAGCTCCAGGTTGCGGTGGCGGATTTCCTCCACATAACTCAGGTACTGACGCGTCAGGCCTGCCATGGGGATGTCGAGGATGTTGAAGTTCTGCTTGCGGATCAGGTACAGCAGCAAGTCCAGCGGCCCTTCAAAGGCTTCGAGGAAAACCTCCAGGGCGTCCGGGGGGATGTACAGGTCCTGCGGCATGGCAAACAGCGGTTCGCCATACAGCCGTGCCACGGCGACCTGATCCACGACCGCGGGCATGACGGGCATGCCGGGTTCGTCCAACGTGACCGGCGTCGCCGAATGAGCCATGATGAAATTCTTTTGCTATATTAAATATAGCAATAAATGATTGATTGACGCGGGCTAGAGGCTAAAAAGCCTATTCATCAACCGTGGTCTGGTAGACGTAGGGCTTTTGTGCCACCTGGGCCGCGCGAAAGCCCTGCCACGCCTCGCGGTCAACGGCCTTGTCCCACAACAGGTGACGGCCCCGGCGCTGGCCTTCTTCCACGGCCGGATTCTTGGCTTTGAGTTCATTGATGAACTGGGTGGCATCGGATTCGTATTTGGGGCGGTAAAAAATATTCATGGGCAAGGACCTCTTGCGCGCATTTTAGCCCTGCCCCGGCGGGGCGCCATGGTCTGGTGCTGCGGCGGTGGCACTGGGTGTAATATGCAAGCTCTGCCAGTTTCCCATTTGTCCACGCTACATGAACAGTCTGACTCACCCCGCTGCCTGGATCCATCTGGATTGGGTGTTGCTGGTGGTGGTTGGCTGGCTCCTGGTGGGGCTGGCCGGCATTGCGGCCCTGCGCCGGTTCCGCCTGGTGGCGGTGGTGCTGTTTCCTCTGGGGGCGGTGTTCTCGGTGTTGCTGATGGCGGTGGCGCTGAGCGCCGCGTTTGCCGGTCCCGAGGTGGCGGTGCTGCCCCTGGGGCTGCCGCAACTGCCGTTTCACTTGCGGCTTGACAGTCTCTCGGCTTTCTTTTTGTTGTTGATCGGTGGTGTCTCCGCCGGGGTATCCACCTTTGCCGCCGGTTATTTCCGCAAGGGTGAAGGCACGCCGCCCGGGCTGATCTGCCTGGAATACCACGTGTTCCTGGCCAGCATTGCCATGGTGGTGATGGCCGACGACGCCTATGTGTTCATGGTGATGTGGGAAACCATGGCGTTTTCGTCGTTCTTCTTGGTCATGGCCAACCACCGCATCCCGGAGATTCGCCAAGCCGGTTATCTGTACATGCTGGTGGCGCACATTGGTGCGTTGGGCATTTTGTTGTGTTTTGGTGTGTTGCAGGCCAACACCGGCGATTACACCTTTGCCAATATGCGGGCCCAGCAGCTGTCGCCGTTTTGGGGTTCGGTGGCGTTTGTGCTGGCGTTGTTCGGTTTTGGCGCCAAGGCCGGGGTCCTGCCGCTGCATGCCTGGCTGCCCGAGGCGCACCCGGCGGCACCGTCGCCGTTTTCTGCATTGATGAGCGGGGTGATGCTCAAAATTGCGTTGTACGGCATCTTGCGGGTGTCGTTTGACCTGTTGCAAACCCGCATCTGGTGGTGGGGTGTGCTGCTGATGACCGTGGGCCTGGCCAGTGCGCTGTTTGGGGTGGTGTTCTCCACCGTGCAGGTCGAGATGAAGCGCCTGCTGGCCTATTCGTCGATTGAAAACATCGGCATGATCTGCGCCGGTTTTGGCCTGTCCCTGCTGTTCTCCAGCTACGGCATGCATGCGCTGTCGGCCCTGGCCCTGACGGCAGCGATGTACCAGATGCTCAGCCACGCGTTTTTCAAGAGCCTGCTGTTTTGCAGCACCGGGGCGGTGATGCACGCCACTGGCGAGCGCAGCCTGGGCCGGCTCGGTGGGCTGATCCGTTACATGCCGTGGGTGGCCTGGCCGACGCTGGTGGGTGTGCTGGCTTGCGCCGGCCTGCCGCCGTTTGGCGGTTTTGTGGCTGAATGGCTGCTGCTGCAAAGCTTTTTGTTCACCACCGGCTTGCCCAGTTCGTTTCTGGACATGCTGGTGCCGGTGATGGCGGCGGTGATCGCCCTGGTGGCGGCGCTGTCGGGTTACACCATGGTGAAGTATTTCGGCGTGATTTTCCTCGGGCAGCCGCGTGAGGAAAAACTCAGCGCCGCGCATGATGCCGGGCCGTGGGAGCGGCTGGGTATGTTGTGGCTGGTGACGGGTTGTGTGTTGCTGGGCCTGTTTCCGAACCAGGTGATCGCCGTGATCGACCCGGTGACGCAACGGTTGGTGCACGCCGGTCTGGCCCACACCGTGGCCGACAACGGCTGGCTGCTGGTGCCGGTGAGCATGGAGCGGGCCAGTTATGCGCCGGCGATTTTCCTGCTCGGGGTGGTGCTGAGTTTTGGCCTGGCCTTTGTGCTGGTGCGCAAGCTCTACCATGGCCGCTTGCGCCGGGTGCCACCGTGGGATTGTGGTTACCCCTGGCAAACCGCCCGCATGCAGGACACCGCTGAAGGTTTTGGTCAGCCGATCCGGCAGATTTTTGAACCCTTCTTCCGCCTGCAGCGCCAATTGCCAACGGCGTTTGACCCCCACCCGGTGTATGCGGTCAAGCTCGAAGACCCACTGTGGCACTGGCTCTACCTGCCGGTGGCGCGCTGGGTCGAGAAATTGTCCAGAATCGTCGGCCTGCTCCAGCAGGGCCGAATTGCGGTGTACCTGATGTACAGCTTTGCCACCCTGGTGGTGGTGCTGATGGTGGTGCGGCGATGAGTGCGTTGGGCATTTTGTCGCAGTTGATGGCGCTGCTGACGGCCTTGCTGCTGGCGCCCCTGCTCACCGGTTGGATCAACCAGTGGCGCCATTGGCTGCAGAACAAGTCGGGGCCGGGGCTGCTGCAACCCTACCGCCTGTTGCACAAGCTGTTCAACAAGGAATCGCTGATGGCTGAACACGCTTCGCCGTTGTACCGGTTTGCGCCCTATGTGGTGTTTGGCTGCATGCTGCTGGCCAGTGCCATCATTCCGACCCTGTCGACCGATCTGCCGCTGTCGCCGGCGGCTGACGCGATTGCGCTGGTGGGCCTGTTCGCGCTGGCGCGGGTGTTCCTGTCGCTGGCGGCGATGGATGTCGGCACGGCGTTTGGCACCTTGGGTGCGCGCCGCGAAATGCTGGTGGGCTTCCTGGCTGAGCCAGCGCTGCTGATGGTGTTGTTCTGCGCTTCCACCATCACCGGCTCGACCTCGCTCACCGCCATTGTGGAAACCCTGGCGCACCGGGAGCTGGCGATCTACCCCAGCCTGCTGCTGGCCGGGGTGGCGTTCACCATGGTGTCGCTGGCTGAAAACGCCCGGGTGCCGGTGGACAACCCCGACACTCACCTGGAACTCACGATGATCCACGAGTCGATGATCCTGGAGTATTCGGCGCGCCATCTGGCGCTGATGGAATGGGCGGCCAGCCTAAAGCTGTTTGCCTATTCCTGTGCCGGCCTGGCGCTGTTTTTCCCGTGGGGCGTGGCTGAAGCCAATGCGCCATTGGCCCTGCTGCTGGCCTTGCCGGTGCTCATTTTCAAGCTGGCGGTGGGCGGCATGTTGATGGCCATGATCGAAACCGCCAGTGCCAAGATGCGCATCTTCCGGGTGCCGGAGTTTCTGGGCACGGCCTTTTTGCTGGCGGTGATTGGCCTGCTGGTGAACGTGCTGCTGGGGGGGAAATGATCAAGTTTGTGCCCCAGCTCATCAATCTGTTTGCAACACTGATTCTGTTGCTGTCGTTTGCCATGATCTCGCAGCGGCGCATTGTGTCGCTGATCAATCTGTTCACCATCCAGGGGGTGGCGCTGGTGGCCGCCTCGTTCTTGCTGGCTTATGTGACCGGGCAGTCTGACCTCTATATTTCCGGTGCCCTGACGCTGGTGCTCAAGGTGGTGTTCATCCCGTGGATGCTGCACCGCATGATCCGCCAGCTCAATGTGCGCTGGGACGTGGAGACGCTGTTCAACATCCCCACCACCATGCTGGTGGGGATCGGGCTGGTGATCTTCTCTTTCAGCCTGGCACTGCCGATCTCGCGCCTGTCGGACTCGATTGCCGGCGGCTCGCTGGGCATTGCGCTGGCCTGTGTGCTGCTGTCGTTCATGATGATGATCACCCGGTCCAAGGCGGTGCCGCAGGTGATCGGCTTTTTGTCGATGGAAAACGGCTTGATCTTTGCCGCCACCACTGTGACCAACGGCATGCCGATGATTGTCGAGTTTGGTATTGCCCTGGACGTGCTGGTGGGCGTGCTGATCCTGGGGGTGTTCATGTTCCAGATCCGCGAGAAATTCGACAGCCTGGACATCCACAACCTTGAGACCCTCAAGGAAGACTGAGCATGAGCGCGCTGTTTTTTGTCCTGGGAATTCCGCTGTTTGGCGGCCTGATGCTGGCGCTGGTTGGGCACCGGCCCTATGCGCGGGACGTGAACGTGGCGTTCAGCCTGGGAACCTTTCTGGCCGCCTGTGTGATGACGGCGCAGGTCATCAGCCACGGCCCTGAATATGTCTGGGCCAGGCAGTTTTTCATTGACCCGCTCAACGTGTTCCTGGTGACACTCACGGCTTTTGTCGGCATGACCACGGCGATCTTTTCCCGCCCCTACATGCGTGTGGAGCAGGACCACGGCAAGATGACGCCACCGCGCATGCGGCTCTACCACAGCATGTACCAGCTGTTCAGCTTCACCATGCTGCTGGGCTTCACCACCAACAACTTAGGCATCATCTGGGTGGCGATGGAAGCCGCCACCCTCACCACCGTGCTGCTGGTCAGCGTCTACCGCACCTCGGCCAGCCTGGAGGCCGCCTGGAAATACTTCATCCTGTGTGGTGTCGGCATTGCCCAGGCGCTGTTTGGCACCATCCTGCTGTACATGGCGGCCGACAAGGTGCTGGGGCCGGAACATGCCACCCTGCTGTGGACCAGCCTCAACGACATCAAGGGTGAGCTGGACCCGACCATCATGACGCTGGCCTTTGTTTTCCTGCTGATCGGTTACGGCACCAAGATCGGCCTGGTGCCGCTGCACAGCTGGTTGCCCGATGCCCACGCCGAAGGGCCGACGCCGGTGTCGGCGGTGCTGTCGGGCCTGCTGCTCAACGTCGCCATGTACGCGGTGCTGCGCTGCAAGGTGTTGACCGACGGCGCCCTGGGCACCGCCATGGCAGGCCAGTTGATGATGGGTTTTGGCCTGCTCTCGGTCACGGTGGCGGCGTTTTTCCTGTCACGGCAGAAAGACGTCAAGCGCATGTTTTCCTACTCCAGCATCGAACACATGGGCATGATCACCTTTGCTTTTGGCATGGGCGGGCCGGTGGCCAATTTTGCCGGGCTGCTGCACATGACTGTGCACTCGCTGGTCAAGTCGGCCATCTTTTTCACCGTCGGCCACGCCACCCAGAAGGCCGGTACCCAGGTGATGAGCGAGATTCGCGGCCTGATCAAGGTCAACCCCACGGTGGGCTGGGGCCTGATGCTGGGCGTGATGGCGATTCTGGGCATGCCGCCGTTTGGTGTCTTTGCCAGTGAATTCCTGATCCTGACCACCGCCATGCGTGAGCAGTCCTGGGCCACCCCCTTCCTGTTCCTGGCGCTGGGCGTGGCGTTTGCCTCGATGCTGATCCGCGTCCTGCCGATGGTGTTTGGTGACACCACGCTCAAGCCCCTGGCGCACCCACCGGCCTTGATCCCGGTGTTTGTCCACCTGGCGCTGGCGCTGGTGCTGGGCCTGTACATCCCGCCGTATCTCAATGGCTGGTACGTGACGGCAGCCGGTTTGCTGGGAGGCTGAGTCATGAAGATCACTGGCCTGGATGTCGAGTTTGCCCCCCTGCCAGCCCCGGTACCGATCTGGTATGGGCAGGTGACACCGGCGCAGTGGCAGGCGGCGGCCACTGCGGTGCGTGACGAGGGTGGCCGGCTGGTTGCCCTGTGGGCCGGGAAAGCTATTGAATCAATAGCTGACAAGGCAATGAATACGCGGGCTGAGGCTGTATTTGTTGCTTATGTCACGCTGCAGGGCCTGTTCTGGCTGGCCTTGCCGCTGACTGTGGTGGACGGGGTGCCGGTGTACCCGGACTTGGCGGCGGTGTTCCCGGCCGCCTCTCGCCTGCAGCGGGCCGCGGCGGACCTGTCCGGCATTCACGCCGACGGCGCCAGCGACCAGCGCCCCTGGCTGAACCACGGCGCCTGGGCGGCCGACGCGCCGCCGCTGCTGCAAAACCTGCGCGCCCTGCCTGAGCCGGTGCCTGGCGCGCTGGTGGATTACCCGTTTGTGCGGGTTGAGGGTGACGGCGTGCATGAAATTGCCGTGGGGCCGGTGCATGCCGGCATCATCGAGCCGGGCCACTTCCGCTTTTCGGTGGTGGGTGAAAAAGTGTTGCGGCTGGAGCAGCGCCTGGGGTACACCCACAAGGGCATTGAGCAGCGCATGACCCAGCTGGCACCGCTGCAGGCCCAGCGCCTGGCGGCGCGTGTGTCGGGCGACAGCACCGTGGCGTATGCCTGGGCTTACTGCATGGCGCTGGAGTCGGCCGCGCAAGCTGTGATCCCGCCGCGTGCCGCCTGGTTGCGTGCGCTGCTGCTGGAGCGTGAACGCATTGCCAACCACCTGGGCGACCTGGGCGCGCTGGGCAATGACGCGGCCTTTGCCTTTGCGCTGGCGCAGTTTTCCCGCCTGCGCGAAGACTGGTTGCGCGATGCCAAGGCAGCGTTTGGCCACCGGCTGACGATGGATGTGATCGTGCCCGGCGGGGTGAACACCGACCTTGACAGTGGCCAGATCGCGCAGATGGCGCAGGCCTGTGAGCGGCTGGGCCGCGAAGTACACAAGCTGCAGGACATTTTTGAAGCCCACGCCGGCTTGCAGGACCGTCTCATGACCACCGGCCGCGTGACCCCCGCGCTGGCGGCGCAGCTGGGCCTGACTGGTCTGGCTGGCCGTGCCAGCAGCCAGACCTGGGACCTGCGCTGTGACCACCCGTTTGCTCCCTATGACCGACTGCAGGTGACCATGGCCACCCACCACAACGGCGACGTGGCGGCGCGGGTGGCGGTGCGTTTTGACGAGGTGTTTGAGTCCCTGCGCCTGCTGCAGGGCATGTTGCGCGAGCTGCCGGCTGGCCCGGTGCACCATGGCCTGACGCTGCCCGAGGGACCGAGCCGCGGCCTGGGCTGGGTCGAGGGCTGGCGTGGTGAGGTGCTGGTGGCGCTGGAATTGGCAGGCGCCGACCAGGGGTGGCGCATCGAGCGCTGCCACCTGCATGACCCGTCCTGGCAGAATTGGCCGGTGCTGGAGCACGCCATCATGGGCAACATCGTGGCGGACTTTCCCCTGATCAACAAGTCGTTCAACCTCAGTTACTCGGGGCAAGACCTATGATCTGGAAAACCGTCTGGCAGATTGGCAAAACCGGCATTTGCAGCGAACCGGCGCCGGACATCGGCGCAGCGGCGGCGCAGGAGGTGTCACGCATTCAGGCCGAACTGCTGGCCATTCTGGGGCAGGCGCTGACCATCCGCCAGGTGGACGCCGGCTCGTGCAACGGCTGTGAACTGGAAATCAACGCCCTGGGCAACCCCTACTACAACCTCGAAGGTCTGGGCATCCGCTTCGTGGCCAGCCCGCGCCATGCCGATTTGTTGCTGGTCACCGGCCCGGTGTCGCGCAACATGGAAACCGCACTCAAACGCACCTATGAAGCCACGCCAGAGCCCAAGCTGGTGGTGGCCGTGGGTGACTGCGGCTGTGACGGCGGCATCTTTGGTGAAAGTTACGCCAGCTGCGGCCAGGTGGCCAAGGTGATCCCGGTCGATGTGACGGTGCCCGGCTGTCCGCCCGAGCCGGTGGCGATTCTGCGCGGCATCTTGCAGGCGGTGCGCCGGCGGGTCAGGTAGGCCGGACAGACCGGCCTGGACCGCGCCCGCAGCGCTCAGGCGTGCAGCTGGTTGAGCTGGCGGGCGATGATGTCATGGTTGAGCCACAACACCGGCGCTGCGGGTGCAGACGACTCACCAAACATCAACGCGCCAGAGGCCTCAATCACCAGGCTGCTCAGCAGATCGGTGATCAGGGCCTTGTTGTCCTTGTGCATCTTCACCACTTCGTCAGAGGTGCCGATGGTCAGGTCGGCCTGTGCCGCGCTGTTGGGCATGGGCCAGGCGGCAAAGTTGCGGAAGTCCTGCATCACCTCGCTGTCCTGGAAATCCGTGACCTTTTGCAGCACCTCTTCCAGTGTCACCCCGTCGGCCAGCAGCTCACGGCAGGCTTGCCACTGCGCCTGGGCCCAGGCGCCACCGCCTTCATGCTGGAGCGCCTTGAGCAGCAACAGCAGCGGCAGCTCCACACCGGCGAAGATGTCGGACGAGTTGGTGCGGATTTCCGGGCAGTTGTAGACCGTGGCCTTGACGCCCTGCTGCCACGCCGCCTGGGCAAGTCGCTCCAGCCGCATCTTGGCCAGACCCTGTGTGTAGTTGGTGTAGGTCTGCCACTCGTACTGGTCCCCGATCAGGATTTCCGTGCCGTGGTAACCGTAAGCCGAATAACGCACCTGGCCGCCCGCCGCCTCGACACGGGTACGAATCGCCGCGCTGGCGTCGATCAGGTGCCCGAAGGTGTTGGCCGACACCTCATCGAAGTTCTGCAGAATCAGCTTGCCCAGATCACTGTCGAGCAGCACCTGGGACGACATGAACCGCTCGCCGCGTCCCTTGTAGACGCGGTTGGCAATGGCCAGGAACACCTTGGCCTTGGGAATGCCGCCGGCCATCGTGTGGGCGAAAAACACATTGCGCCCGGCCGGGATCATGCCATCCAGGACCGCCATCACCTGGGCGGCCGAATCCTTGAAACGCTTGACGCCGATGGTCCGGCATTTTTCGATGTGGGCCCAGTCCAGCTTGTCGTCCATCCAGGTCTTGAGTGTCAGGCGGCCGAGCAAATCGGTCGGGGTGGGTTCCCCTGCCGGGGCGTCGAGGTCAAAACCGGCCATCAGCGGCACGTTGATGATCTTGCCGCCCAGCGCCGTTTCGGCAGCGGCCAGCTCGTCATCGGTGAG
>NZ_JAQTWM010000003.1 GCF_028689305.1 Rhodoferax sp.
GGAAAGATCAGCGGCAGGCCAACCTGACTGCCAATCAGACAGCCAGACGTTTGCGGCCTTTGGCGCGGCGAGCGTTGATCACGGCGCGGCCACCACGGGTTTTCATGCGAACCAGAAAGCCGTGAGTGCGGGCGCGACGAATCTTGGAAGGTTGGTAAGTGCGTTTCATTTTTGGAAATCCTAAGAAGCTCTAAGACGATTGAGCCCGTGCACAAATCAGGACAAGTGACGGATCAAATCGATGTTCGGTTTCTCCTGAATCGTTCAGGGAACCGCGGATTATCGCAAATTTTGGAAGCCAAGGCAAAATCAATCCTGATCAACCAACGGCAAGAGGTGGCTATCACCTGATTTTGCGGGTTGACCCGGAGTGTGGATAAGGTTTTGATAAATTAGAATGCAGGACACAGCAATTTAAAACTATCCACAGAAGCTGATTTCGCAATGACCCAGGGATACCAACCACAACCGGACCTCCAGGAGAGTTCGGCAGGCCCCGATTTTTGGCAAACCTGTATCGACCAGTTGGCCCAGGAACTGCCCGAGCAACAGTTTCAGACCTGGATCAAACCCTTGACCGCACAGGTCGCAGACGACCTCTCCAAAGTCACCATTTTTGTTGCCAACCGGTTCAAGTTAGACTGGATCCGGGCGCAATACAGCGCTCGTCTGGCCATGCTGATGGAACGGCTGACCGGACAGCCGATGTTGATTGAGTTAGCGCTTGCTCCGCGTGAACCTGTTGCCAGAGCTCAATCTGCCATCAAGCATTTGGCACTGCCCACTGGTTCTTCAACCCCCGCAACCGCTGAATCGTCGACCCACGAACCCCTGCGCAACCGGCTCAACACCGCCCTGACTTTTGATACTCTGGTGGAGGGTAGTGCCAACCGGATGGCACGGGCCGCTGCCATGCATGTGGCCGGCATGCCAGGCCATTTGTACAACCCGCTTTTCATCTACGGCGGTGTTGGTCTGGGTAAAACCCACTTGATGCACGCTGTCGGCAACCAACTGATCAGCGAACGCCCGGATGCCAAAGTTCTCTACATCCATGCTGAACAATTTGTTACAGATGTGGTTAAAGCCTATCAGCGCAAGGCTTTTGATGAATTCAAGGAACGTTACCACTCGCTGGACCTGCTGCTGATTGATGACGTGCAGTTTTTTGCCAACAAGGAGCGTACACAGGAAGAGTTCTTCAATGCGTTCGAGGCCTTGCTGGCCAAAAAATCTCATATTGTGATGACCAGCGACACCTATCCCAAAGGCTTGGCGGACATTCATGAGCGACTGGTTTCACGCTTTGACTCAGGCTTGACCGTGGCCATTGAACCGCCCGAGCTGGAAATGCGGGTGGCGATCCTGATCAACAAGGCCCAGGTCGAAGGCATTGTCATGCCCGAGGAAGTCGCCTTTTTTGTCGCCAAGAATGTCCGCTCCAACGTGCGCGAACTCGAAGGTGCCCTGCGCAAGATTCTGGCCTATTCACGCTTCAACCAGAAAGAGATTTCGATCATGCTGGCGCGCGAGGCCTTGCGCGATCTGCTGTCGATCCAGAATCGGCAAATCTCGGTGGAAAACATCCAGAAGACGGTTGCTGACTATTACAAGATCAAGATTGCCGACATGTACTCCAAGAAGCGCCCGGCCAGCATTGCCCGGCCACGCCAGATCGCCATGTACCTGGCCAAGGAACTGACACAAAAAAGCCTGCCCGAAATCGGGGAGTTGTTCGGCGGGCGTGACCACACCACCGTGCTGCATGCCGTGCGGAAAATCGGTGGAGAGCGCCAACAAGTCACCGAACTCAACCAGCAGTTGCACGTGCTGGAGCAAACCCTGAAAGGGTAGGCCAAATGAATGGGAAAATAAGCTTTACCGTAGCGGAAAATCCATTGAACAGTAACTGGAAGAAAACGACATGATTGTGATCAAGGACACCCAAAACAAAGTGCTGTCTGTGCTGCAGGCGGTCGCGGGCATTGTGGAGCGCCGCCATACGCTGCCGATTCTGGCCAACGTCATGATCCGTAAAACGGCACAAAGTGTGCAGCTGACCACCAGTGATCTGGAAATCCAGATCCGCACCACCGCCGAACTCGGTGGGGATACCGGTGACTTCACCACCACCGTGGGTGCCCGCAAGCTGATCGATATTTTGCGCAGCATGCCGTCCGACCAGACCGTGACACTGGAGTCCAGTGCCGCCAAACTTATCCTCAAGGGCGGTAAAAGCAAGTTCACCCTGCAAACCATGCCGGCCGAAGATTTCCCGCTGGTGCAGGAGTCGGCCAATTTTGGCCCGGTCTTCAGTGTGCCGCAAAAAACCCTCAAGGCCTTGCTGGGCCAGGTGTCCTTCGCCATGGCGGTGCACGACATTCGCTATTACCTCAACGGCATCCTGTTTGTCGCTGAAGGCCAGCAACTCAGCCTGGTCGCCACGGACGGCCACCGGCTGGCGTTTGCCTGCGCCACACTTGATGTCGAAGTCCCCAAACAAGAAGTGATCCTGCCACGCAAGACCGTGCTGGAACTGCAACGGCTGCTGTCCGACGCTGAAGGCGCCATCGACATGCAATTTGCCAGCAACCAGGCCAAGTTCAGCTTTGACGGCATGGAATTCGTCACCAAACTGGTCGAAGGCAAGTTTCCGGACTACAACCGCGTCATTCCCCGCAACCATCAAAACAGCATCATCCTGGGTCGGACGGCCTTGTTGTCGACCCTGCAGCGCACCGCCATCCTGACCAGCGACAAGTTCAAGGGCGTGCGCCTGAACATCGACCCCGGCACGCTGCGTGTGGCCGCCAACAATGCCGAACAGGAAGAAGCGGTGGACGAGCTCGACATCGACTACAGCGGAGACAGCATCGAAATCGGCTTCAACGTCACCTATCTGATCGACGCGCTGAGCAACATGACGCAGGAGATGGTCAAAATTGAACTCTCCGACGGTAACAGCTCGGCACTGCTGACCATTCCGGACAACGACCAATTCAAATATGTGGTCATGCCCATGCGCATCTGAGCCATCTGCTGCATCCGTGCATCGCCCCTGAACCCGCGACGAGCAGTTTGTTCTTTGCGGGTTTGATGTTTAAAGAGTTCCAGAAATTAACGACGTTTTGTGACACGGTTTCCCTTAAATGCCTGTCCTAACCTGATCAAGAGTGTGTCATGACCGAAGAAAACAAACCCACCCCCTCTGCCGACAACACGGTTCACACGGGTGAGGGCGCTGCTGACAGCTCCAACTTTCAACCCACCATCGACGCGCACCAGGTCGGTGCTTCCGAAGCCTACGGCGAGGGTTCGATCCAGATCCTCGAAGGCCTGGAAGCCGTGCGCAAGCGCCCCGGCATGTACATCGGTGACACCTCCGACGGCACCGGCCTGCACCACCTGGTGTTTGAGGTGGTCGACAACTCGATTGACGAATCGCTGGCGGGCCATTGTGATGACATTCTGGTCACCATCCACTCCGACAACTCAGTGTCGGTGGTTGACAACGGCCGGGGCATCCCCACTGGCGTCAAGATGGACGACAAACACGAGCCCAAGCGCAGCGCAGCCGAAATCGCGCTGACCGAATTACACGCCGGTGGCAAGTTCAACCAGAACAGCTACAAGGTATCCGGCGGTCTGCACGGCGTGGGCGTGAGCTGCGTGAACGCCCTGTCCAAGATGTTGCGCCTGACGGTGCGCCGTGACGGCAAGGTCCACGTGCTGGAATTCTCCAAGGGTTTTGTCCAGAATCGCATCACCGAAACCGTGGATGGTGTTGACGTCTCGCCCATGAAAATCACCGGTGAGACCGAAAAGCGTGGCACCGAAGTCCACTTCCTGCCCGATACCGAGATCTTCAAGGAAAACAACGACTTCCATTACGACGTGCTGGCCAAGCGCCTGCGCGAGCTGAGCTTCTTGAACCACGGGGTGCGTATCCGCCTGAAAGATGAACGCTCAGGCAAGGAAGACGACTTTTCCGGCGCCGACGGGGTGCGTGGTTTTGTCAACTTCATCAACAAGGGCAAAACCATCCTCAACCCCAACATTTTTCACGCCATGGGTGACCGCCAGAGCGACCAGAACACCAACATCGGGGTCGAAGTGGCGATGCAGTGGAACAGCGGCTACAACGAGCAGGTGCTGTGTTTCACCAACAACATCCCGCAGCGCGACGGTGGCACCCACCTGACCGGCCTGCGTGCCGCCATGACCCGCGTCATCAACAAATACATTGATGACAACGAACTGGCCAAAAAAGCCAAGGTGGAAGTCAGCGGCGACGACATGCGTGAAGGCCTGACCTGTGTGCTCAGTGTCAAGGTCCCCGAGCCCAAGTTCAGCAGCCAGACCAAGGACAAGCTGGTCAGTTCCGAGGTGCGCGGCCCGGTCGAAGACATTGTGTCCAAGCTGCTGTACGACTACCTGCAGGAGCGCCCGGCTGACGCCAAAATCATTGTTGGCAAGATCATCGAGGCGGCCCGCGCCCGCGAAGCCGCCCGCAAGGCGCGCGACATGACGCGCCGCAAAGGCGTGCTCGACGGCATGGGCCTGCCCGGCAAGCTGGCTGACTGCCAGGAAAAAGACCCGGCGATGTGCGAAATCTACATCGTCGAGGGTGACTCCGCCGGTGGCTCCGCCAAACAAGGGCGTGATCGCAAGTTCCAAGCCATTCTGCCGCTGCGCGGCAAGATTCTGAACGTGGAAAAAGCCCGTTACGAAAAGCTGCTGACCAGCAACGAAATCCTGACGCTGATCACCGCCCTGGGCACCGGCATCGGCAAGGCCGGCGGCTCCACTGGCAATGACGACTTTGACGTGGCCAAGCTGCGTTACCACCGCATCATCATCATGACCGATGCCGACGTGGACGGTGCCCACATCCGCACCCTGCTGCTGACCTTCTTCTACCGCCAGATGCCCGAACTGGTCGAGCGTGGCCACATCTACATTGCCCAGCCGCCGCTGTACAAAGTCAAGTCCGGGCGTGAAGAACTGTACCTGCAGGGCCCAACCGATCTGGACAACTTCCTGCTGCGGGTGGCGCTGGTCCATGCTACGGTACACACGGGCGGGGACAACAACACCTTGCTCACCGGTGATGTCCTGGCCGAACTGGCGCGCAAACATCAGGTGGCCCAAGCCGTGATTGCCCGTCTGGGCAATTTCATGGACACCTCGGCGCTGCGTGCCATTGCTGATGGTGTGGCCCTGAACCTGGACACCGTGGCGGACGCCGAGACCTCCGCTGCGGCCATGCAAGCCTTCTTGCCCGACGCTGAAGTCGCCGGCGAATTCGACGCCCGCACCGACAAGCCGATTCTGCGCATCAGCCGCCGTCTGCACGGCAACATCAAAAGCAGCGTGCTGACACAGGACTTTGCCCACGGTGCCGACTACGCGGCCCTGAGCGAAGCCGCCAAAACCTTCAAAGGCCTGCTGGGCACCGGTGCCAAGGTGACACGTGGTGAAGGTGAACGGCAAAAAGAGCAAAAGGTCGGTGACTTCCGCGAGGCCATGGCCTGGCTGGTCGCCCAGGCCGAAAGTGCCACCAGCCGCCAGCGTTACAAAGGTCTGGGTGAAATGAACCCCGAGCAGTTGTGGGAAACCACCATGGACCCGGCCGTGCGCACGCTGCTGCGGGTACAGATTGACGATGCCATCGAAGCCGACAAGGTCTTCACCATGTTGATGGGTGACGAGGTGGAGCCCCGCCGCGAGTTCATTGAAACCAATGCCTTGCAGGCCGGGAACATCGACATTTAGGAGCAAAATAGGCCTCTAGCCCGGATAAAACAAGCATGGATAGCTATTTTATTTATAGCAAAATGACGCCGTGAGTGAAAAAAAGCCATTTGAAATTGCCCGTGAGACGCTCAAGCAGCTCACGCTGCGCAAGCTGGCGCCCACGCCCCTGAATTACCATCGGATCTACAACGAGATCGCCGGCTTGCCCAATGATCCGCCGTTTCCTGCCGAACGGCTGCGTGACATTGCAATGGCCCTGCCCACCAAGACGCCAGGGCAGCAAAAACAACGTGCGCTGCTGGAGTCCGCTGTCAACCAGCTCAATTGGGAAGGTGTCAAAACCGCGCTGATGCACTATGGTGGGTTCAGCCCTGCTGCGACGGAACCGACCAAGCCGGGCGGCTTCCCATTGGCGGGGGCACCCAGGACAAGTGCACCGGCGGTCGCTCCAGAAACCGTGGCAACCACCGCCGTCATCACGGCTCCGGCCTTGACCGCCGAGTTTTTCGCCCAGATTGCCCGCCTGATCGAATACGCGCTGCCGGCACTCGGCACCGACGATGAACGGTTTTCGGAACAGACACAAACCCTGATCCAGGCCTTGCGTCAGAGTGAGCCAGATGCCGTGGCAGTCAAGCAGATGTTGATCCAATACGGACACCGGCTGTCTTTCGCCGCCGAGGATCAGGCCGAAATCAAGGCCATGCTGCTCAAGTTGCTGCAGTTGATCATTGAAAACATTGGTCAGTTGAGCCAGGAAGACAGCTGGCTCAAGGGCCAGGTGGACGCGCTACTGAGTGTCTGCACCCCTCCGCTGACCCTGCGCCGGCTCGACGATGTGGAACAGCGGCTCAAGGATGTCATCTTCAAGCAGACCGAGGCCAAGACCCGCACCATCCAGGCGCAAGAGGACATGCGCCAGATGCTGGCCACCTTCATCGAGCGGCTCAGTACCATGTCCGAGTCCACCGGCAGCTTCCATGCACAGATGGAGTCCAGTGCCAAACTGATCGAACAGGCCAAAACCATTGCCGATATCGCGCCGGTGCTCAAGGAGGTGGTGGGCGCCGCCCGCAACATGGCGCATGACAGTCAGGCCGCCCGCGACGAATTGCAAGGCATGAAAAAACAGGTGGAAGCCACTGAAGTGGAACTGGCCAAGCTGCATCTGGAGCTGGACCGCGTCAGTGCCCTGGCGCGACACGATCCGCTGACCGGTGCGCTCAACCGCCAGGGGCTAGATGAGGCGATCAACCGCGAGGTGGCCAAAGTCAGGCGCCACAACACACCGCTGTGCGTGGCGCTGCTGGATGTGGATGACTTCAAGAAACTCAATGACCGACTGGGTCATGCCACCGGTGATGCCGCCCTGGCCCACTTGGCCAAAGTGGCCCAGGAAGTGATGCGCCCACAAGACTCACTGGCCCGTTATGGTGGTGAGGAATTTGTGCTGTTGTTGTCCGACACACCGCTTGACAAGGGCATTGAAGCCATGACCCGTTTGCAGCGCGAGCTGACCAAGCGCTTTTTCCTCTCCGGGAACGAAAAAGTATTGATCACCTTCAGCGCCGGCGTCGCCCAATTGGCGGGAGATGAAACCGGCCCAAGTGCCATCAAACGCGCCGACCAGGCCATGTACCTGGCCAAACGCTCTGGCAAAAACCGGGTACTGGGTGCCTGAATCCAGCGACAAAACCGCAAACAGTGCTGCGTCTTACTTGGTGCCCATGAACCACTGAATCAGGTACTTGGCCACAAAACCCACCATGCCAAAGGCCAGTCCAAGAAACATCACAAAGGCACCAAACTTACCCGCCTTGGATTCCCAGGCCAGCTGGCCAATGATGAACAGCATGTAGAGCATGAAGCCACCCACGCCAAACGTCATGCCAAAATTTGTGATCTGCTCTTCCGTGAAACCAAACATGAACGCCGCCCCCTTGCTGGCACATCAAACCTGCGCGACCAAGGTGCCAGCGCAAGCGCTGCCAGAACCGCGACATTTCAACTGACTGTAGAACCCGTGATATTGCCATAGGTGCGGTCATTCTGGCGCCCTGCCACTCAAAAGACCTGGGGGCGCCACCGGCTGTTGGCCAGTGGCGCCCCCGTTGAGTCATTGTCAGACGCGGATGTCTGGGATTTATTGCTTGGGTTGAGCTTGTGGCCCCATACCACCGCGCGGCCCGCCGCGTGAGTGCCCGCGCCCTGGCATCGCAGACGCGTCAAACACCTTCTGCTGCTCTGGCGTCAACACGGCATACAGAGCCTTGACGGCTTCGGCGTGTTTGTCCATGACCGCTGTCATGTCCTTCATGTGTTGGGCCTGCAATGTTTTCATCTTGTCGATACGCTCCGGCATCGTCAGTTTGGCCATTTCGGCCGGATCAGGGCGTTGGCCCATCATCACCCCTGCGGGTGGTTTCATGGCCGCCGTAAAAGCGGTCCAGGCCGACTCCTGCGCCGGTGTGATCTTGAGCTGGGCTTTCAGGGCGGCATGATGTTGCTCCATACGCGCCTGCATTTTGGCTGGGTCCATGCTGCCCATGCGTTTGTGCTGCATGCCATGGCCCTGCATCGCACCGTAGGCTCCCATCATCGGATCACACTGACCACCCATCGGGCCCTGGGAATACGCAAAACCGGCCGCCACCAATAGTCCGGTGAGCAGCGAGAGTTTGAGACTGGTTTTCATGAGGATGTCCTTTCCGTTAAGGCTGATGACCTGAAGTGGCATCGGCATGGCAAGAAGTTTGCGGCACCTGTGTATCGCGCCGATGACGCCACGTGAAAGCTTTGTAAAGTTGGCGGCTTTTTTGCAGGTGTTTTGATGGGATGATCGACGCCTTGCAAATTCAGAACCCCGAAAAAAAGGCTCCCCGTGTTCAAGAACATCATCATGTACCGTATCGGCACCGGCTGGACCAGCACGGCTGAGCAGGTGGAAGAATGCCTGCAAGCAGGCCGTTTTGTCGAGTGTGGCGCCAGCCAGGAAAAATCGCTGGGCTGGATCGAACCACGGGGTCTGGCCAACGGCCCTTTACTGGAGGCCGTTGCCGGTCAGTGGATCACCAAGTTGATGGTGGAAACACGGGCACTGCCGGCCTCCGTGGTCAACCGCAAGGCCCAGGAACGTGTGGCCCAGATTGAAGCCAGCACCGGCCGCAAGCCCGGCAAGAAGGAAACCCGCGATCTCAAAGACGACATCCGTCTGGAACTGCTGCCGTTGGCCTTCACCAAACAATCCTCGGTGTTGGTCTGGCTGGACCAGGAGGCCCGCTTGCTGGTGATTGATGCGGCCAGCCAAGCCCGCGCCGATGAGGTGGTGACCCTGTTGGTACAAACACTGCCGGGCCTGGCCCTGACGCTGGTCAATACCCAGACCTCGCCGAGTGCTGCCATGGCCGAATGGCTGCTCAGCCAGGAAGCCCCGGCAGGCTTCAGCATCGACCGCGAATGTGAACTCAAGGCAGCTGACGAATCCAAAGCCGTGGTGCGTTACGCCCGCCATCGTCTGGACACCGAAGAAGTCCAGCAACACATCAAGGACGGAAAAATGCCCACCCGCCTGGCCATGACCTGGGCAGACCGGGTATCGTTCCTGCTGACGGAAGGCCTTCAGTTGAAAAAACTGGCTATTCTGGATGTGGTTCTTGAAGGCCACAGCGCCAGCAAGGACGACAATTTTGACGCCGATGTGGTGATTGCCACCAGCGAGCTGCGCCAGCTCCTGCCAGAACTGCTGGAAGCACTGGGTGGTGAAATGCCGGCGGCCCAATGACCGGTTTAATGAATCAAAACAGGCTCCAGCCCGCTAGGATGCCTGCTGTTTTGCTACTGTTTTAGTAGCAAAATAGCAGGATTTCATGCTCCCTTCCGGGCAAAAGGTTTGCCGCTTCCAGACTATTTCTTGGTTGGGCAGGTATTGAGGCCCAGGATGGGATAGAGGGCACACCAGCCAATGGCGCCCGTGGCCAGCGGCACAATGCCCAGCCAGCCCCATAAGCCGATATTGCCAGTGAGCGTCAGGCCGATCAAAATCAGGCCAACAACGATGCGCAAAATGCGGTCAATACCGCCAACATTGGATGTCATGCAAACTCCTTGGTGAAAGGGAAATAACCCGCTGACAGAATAAATGGATTACACCTGCAAGTCCATCTGCTGATCTGTGACTCAAGTCACGTAACCCGTTTGGCCCACCGTCCTTTGGCAGTCACCCATCCTTGCCTGAATCTGCATGGCGAACCGTTAGCCACTGACCGAAGCACTTCGTGAATAAATACGCGGTTTTATTGTAAAAATATGTAACCAGTCCAATAATATCAATTACAGTTCGCTATCAAATTCGTTGCAAAATTGCCCACTTTCCCGATTCAACTGCCATGACGAACCTAGATTTAAATCAATATTTTCGAAGTCAACAGGTTTCTTTGCAATGGTTACCGGTGTTGCGCTCACTGGCAGCGGAATTGGCTGACGACGTCCCCGCCGAGAAACTGCGACTGATGTTTTTTAATGTGGGCGGGCGGCTGGCGGGTGATGTGGAATCCCGCTTCGAATCTGTGCAAACCCTGACAGAGCTGGAAAACGAGATCAACGAGTTCTGGCTGCAACTCAATTGGGGCTGGATCCATTTCACGGAACAAGCCGGTTGCATCCACATCAACCACCAGGCCGCACCTTTGGCCGAGGCTTTTGGTGACGAGGCGCTACCTTGGAGCGTAGGCCTGCTTGAAGGTTTTTATCAGGCCCTCTTCAAGATTTTGGGGGCAGGCGACGGGATGACCGTGCGTGCTGTAGAGGGTGAATGTGCCGACATGCAGATTCTTCTGCGTTTCGGAAATCACGTCGCCTGATCGGTGTATATCCAAGGACTCCAGGAGCAAATTTATGGTGCCTCAAGGTGACAAGCTGTCACAGCTGTTTAAATCCTTGCAGCCTGATCAGTCGCAGCTCGAAGCGGTCAAAGTTGCAGCAGTTCAGGAGGCGCAACAGCGCTGGCCAATGTTCAAGGAGCTGGCACCGGTTAGACCTGCAGATACACCTGAATTAAGTGACGTGGAAAAGTCCCACTGGCACGCGCATGCCGATGCAACCGCCGCCAGACCCAAACCCGCCTTGACCGTCCCTGGTCTGAATGACCGACTGGCAGAAAGCCTGAACAACTTTGCCACCAGAAAACCGGTTTCCAAAGAGCCCGCCCTACCTGCGCAAACAGCACCCAACGCCAGTGCCCGCCCCTTGTTCAATGCCGCCACAAGCCAGCCTGCACCCGTGCTGGCGCCGCAGCGGGTGTCAGCAGCTGAAGTGGAAGAGACCACAACCCAGGCACCAGCGGCCCGCCCAGTCATGCCAACCATGCCGGCTGAAGCGCCCGTGAGCCACACCCCCACCCCGGTGGCTGAAGCGTCCGGTGTGCCTGCGGTTCCAGCCCCAGCGGTGCGGGTGCCACCGTGGGCTCGGACACCGGAAAAATTGCCAGCACCGGTGGTGGAAGAAACCCCTGTCGCCACGCCACCAACCCCTCCGACCAGAGCGGTCGAACCACCGCCTGCGGCCCAGGCTGAGACGCTTCAGAACTTGTTCAAACGGCTGGAAGGCCCTGAAAAAACGCCGGCCAAACCCACGGCAAGCAGACCTTCTTTTCTTGGGCGAATGGCTAAACGATGAGCATCGTCGGCATTGTTTCCATGAAAGGCGGCGTCGGGAAGACCACAGTGTCTGCCAATTTGTCCGTCGCCCTGGCGGCAAAACTCGGTTTGGGCCGCGTCAGTGCGGTGGACCTGGATCCCCAGAATGCGCTGCACTGGCATTTTGGCATTCAAGATGCACAGGCCCATGGCGTCTGTGAACAGACCCTGCTGAACGGCAACTGGCGCGACATTGCACAAGCCAGCGACAGTGGCGTGGCCTGCCTGCCTTATGGAAACCCTACGGAAGTTGAACGCGAACAGTTCGAGTCCCTGCTGGCAGCTCGCCCCAACTGGATCGGCCAACAACTTGATCGTGCCCAGTTGGGCCAGGATGCGGTCGTCTTCATCGACACGCCTCCAGGCCCGTCGGTGTACCTGGAACAGGTTTTCGCCTGCGCTGATCTGATCCTGATCGTGTTATTGGCTGATGCCGGCTCTTATGCCACGGTGCCAGCCATGGAGTCCTGGCTGGGCAGTGAGTTTGCCCAGAAGGGGCAACAAAAAGTGGTTTATCTCCTGAATCAGGTCGATCGTAGCGAACCACTGAACCGTGATACAGCCGCATTTTTGCGCGAGCAGCTAGGTCCCCGCATGTGCCCGGTGGATATCCACTCGGACGAGGCCGTGGGTGAGGCGCTGGCATTTCAACAATCTGTTCTTGAGTACGAACCACATGGTCAAGCCAGCGCGGATATCGCACGTCTGGCCACCTGGTTGATTGACAAGCTCAATCAATGAGCCCGCTTGAACTGATCAGGCTTTGGCGTGAACGCTGGGGTAAAGCAGACCCCCGATCAGCACCATCGCCCTACCGCAGTGGCTGGATCAGTCACTGGGGTGACAAACTGGGCCTGTTTCCGGTCTGGGGTATTCCTGGGCTGTCGGCTGTCCCACTGCTGGTTTTCCTGGTCTTCACCGTGATCATGACCGGCGTTCAGTTCGATCTGAAAGGCCAATGGATGGTTTCTGTTGCCATCCTGATGGTGTCTTTGGCGATCCAGTTGTATCAAGGCACACTGGTGACACTGATGTTGCTGGGATTTGCGCTCATCAGCTCCGCACGTTATGGCTACTGGCGGTTGACCGCCACCTTGCAACCTGAATTCAACCTGGAGTTCCTGTTGGCATTGGGACTGTTTTGCGCAGAAGTTTATGCCTGCCTCTTGATTGTCCTCTCTACCTTGACGAAAGCCTGGCCAGCTGTCAGCCTGCCCGTGCCGCGACAAGCGGCCCCCACCGAGGCACTGCAGCTGGATGTTCTGATCGTGGCTTCAACCGCGTCCAGCGAAGCCATCACAAACACCCTGACGTCAATAACCCGCTGCAGTGGTGCCCACTATCAGTTTGCTTTCCATGTGCTGGATCCGGAAAACCGGGAGCAGATCCGGGAACATGCTCACCATCTGGGAGTCGATTTTGTGACCAGTGACTCCCAGCCCTGTGACGTCAAGGAACTGATCAATCTTGTCCTCTCGCGCTCTACCCACAGATTTGCGGTCGTGGTTGAAGCAGGGAACGTGCTGGCACCCGATTTTCTGGCGCGAACCTTTGGCTGGTTTGAAACCGATCCGGATCTGGGTCTGCTGGCAACACCCCGTCATTTTGTGTTGCCGGCTCCAAGCGACTTGGTGGGACAGCAATTCAGTGACTGCGCTTTGGGCGGCAGCTTCCTGATCATGCGACGAAGTGCGCTGATCCAATCCGGTGGTATGCCACTTGAACCTGCATCCCGGGAAGTGAATCTGGGCACCATGATGTCGGAAAGAGGCTTCCGGCACGCCTACGTGGCGGAAAACAACGCCACACTCGTGCGGGTCAACGATCCTTTGCTGGAATCCCATTTGCGCAACAAATTGGCGATTGCACGCTGGCAACAGGTGGTTCACCGTGCTTGTCCAGTACTGGTCTGGATTGGCATGCTGGCGCCTCTGCTCTACTTTTTTGCGAGATTCAACCTCATCAAGACAACGGTGCCGATGTATCTGGCTTATGCCATTCCACATTGTCTGCAAGCCTTCGTCTTGCAGAACCGGATCACAAGTGCCCATTGGTCAAGTCTGTGGATCAGTGTTCGCGAAGCGCTGTTTGCGCTGTATTTATTGGTGGCAACGGCCGTTTTGCTGGTGTGGACCCAATGGCGCATGCGGCGTTCAGTGAGCAAGATGCCCCGTCCAAGCGACGAGTGGAAAACAAGCCGATGGCCAGTGGTGTTGATCGGCCTGCATCTGATCGCTTTCGACATGGTTTTATGGCAGAGTTTCCATGGCAAAGCAGATGTGTCTGGCATGCAGTGGCTTTATATGGCCTGGTCTGCCATGGTGATCCTGACCCTGGCGGCCAAACTGGCGGTGACAGAGGAAGCCCGCCAGATCCAGCAGCAAAAGCTGCGCCTGATGACATTGCCCGTGATGCTGAAGTTGTCCAACAACCACACGTCAACCGGCGTGACCCTGAATTTTCCAAATCCCACTCTGGAACTTCAGCTCCCCCGACCAGTAACCCTTCAACCCGACACGGAAATCTTTTTGTCACTGTTCTTTGCAGACCGGGAAGCTTCCTTCAAGGCTTTGATCACCAAGGCAAATGCCGAAAAGCTTCAGGTCAGCATTCTTGAAGAGGATCAAGTGGCCTATGTGGCCTTGGGTCAGCTGGTTTTTGCCAGGGACTCCGACTGGCCCGACTGGCTGCCCGGCCATGACGCCGACAAGTTGTTTGGGCCGTGGTTCGCAGCAAAGATCCGACGCGTGTTCCCCGCCATGCCTCAATGGTCGCTGCCGCCACTACGTCATTCGTTCAAGACATTATTTGGAAATCGGAAACGGGAAAATCTACCATGATGACCACGCATAAACGCAACCGCAGTGTCGGTATTACTCTGGGTATTTCCGCCATTGCCATGGCCGTGCTTTTGACCACCGATGGCGCGGCGGCCCAGGTCAAAACCAGCAAGAAACGCAAAGTGGTGGTGGAAGAGATCATTGAACCCGCAGCCCCGGTCAAGCAACGCACGGTTTCATTAAGCTTCAAACAATTGGGTGCCTGGTCTGCAGTCAACCTCAAGGGGGTTGATGGATCACGCACACTGTCGTTCCCGATCCGGGCTGATGAAATGGTGGTCGGCGCCAGCCTGAAGCTCAACTACGATTATTCGCCAGCACTCATTCCCGAACTCAGTCACCTGCGGATTTTGCTCAACGAGCGTGTGGCCAAGGTCCTGCCCCTGCCACAAGGCAAAAATCTGGGCAATGCCGTTGACATCGAACTCGATCCCAGGCAATTTACTGATCTGAATTTTCTGCGTTTCAACCTGATCGGTCACTACACCCGCCAATGTGAAGACCCTTTTCATTCATCGTTGTGGCTGACGCTCAGTGATCTGGGCCGGCTTGAGCTGACTCTGGCGTCCAAGGCCGTGGTCAATGACTTAAAGTACCTGCCGGCTCCCTTTATTGACCGGCGCGACAACCAGGCCATCAAGCTGCCATTCGTCTTTGTCAACAAGCCCTCGCTAGGAACCATCAAAGCTGCCGGGATTGTGGCTTCGTGGTTTGGCATTCAGGCTGGAGCGCGCGGAGCACAGTTCCCGGTTTCGATGAATGCTTTGCCCGATGGCAATGCCGTCGTTTTCCTTCTGTCCAATGAGAAGATCCCCGGACTCGACAGCCCGGCAGGGTCAACCGTCAGTGTGGTCACCCATCCCACCAACCCAAGTGCGAAATTACTGGTGATCACGGGTGCCACAGAAGAGGAACTGCTGCGCTCGGCGCGTGCCGTCGCCCTGATCAGTTCGACGCTGACCGGGCCGTCTGTCACGATTGCCAAGGAAACCGCAGCGACCGCAAGGCAACCCTACGATGCGCCGGCCTGGGTTCCAACCCATCGGCCCGTGCGCTTCGGTGAGTTGGCCAAACCGGAAGAACTGCGCTCACAAGGCTGGTACCCGGAAGTCATCCGGTTGAATTACCGTGTGCCGCCAGATATCTTTACCTGGCGAACCGCCGGGGTGCCGGTGCAGTTGAAATACCGCTACACCCGTTTGCCCGAACACAAAAACTCCAGCCTGAACGTCAGCCTGAACAATGAGTTCATCCACGCGTTGCCACTGAACTATCCCTATCAAGCGCCCAATGACGCCAATCGCCTGAACCTTGCGGGCAGCGAGAACATCTCCAAACACAACGATCTGTTGTTGCTGCCTCCTTACGCCATCGGCGGCCGTGACCAGCTTCAATTGAGCTATTTCTTTGATGTGCTCAAACACGGCGAATGCCAGAACATGCCGCCTGACAATCTCCAGGGATCGATCGATTCTGAATCAACCCTGGATTTCAGCGGCTTCCCGCATTACGCCGCACTGCCCAATCTGAGCTACTTTTCAAGTTTGGGCTTCCCGTTCACGCGGATGGCGGATTTGTCCGAAACTGCTGTTGTCTTGCCCGACCACCCAGACACCAACGAACTGGGCCTGTACCTGACACTCATGGGTCATCTCGGTGAGTCAACCGGGTACCCCGTGCTGCGGCACACCCCTCTGGCAGCCGCCAATATTGACTCCATGCCTGATGCCGATTTTCTGGTGATCGGGTCAGCCAACTCCCAGACCTTGATGACCAAATGGGCCGATCAACTGCCCATCGTCGCAACCAATGGGGAAAGACGGGTCCGGGAACCCGACGCCACCTGGCTGCCGGCCTATCGCTGGGAAGGTAAGGACGTCCATGCCGTCGAACAGTCCAAAGGGGATCTCATGGTGCTGGGGCAAGGCAACCTGAGCACGGTCATGGCTTTTGAATCACCCCTGAAAAAGGGACGCAGCGTGGTATTTTTCCATGCAGACAAATCCGGCGATTTGCAAAAAATCACCGACGTTTTCGCCGACAGGGAACGTATCGCTTCCGTCAAGGGTGATCTGGCCGTGGTTCAAGATAAAGAGGTCAATCACACCAAGGTCAGCCGGACCTATTATGTCGGCGAGCTTGCTCTGAAGTCACGCCTGCAGTGGTTGCTTGCGGACTACCCGCTGTGGAGCGGATTTTTTGTCGTCCTGGGCAGTATTTTGATGGCCGCCGCCGCCTACCAGCCCGTGCGCCGGTTGATCAATCGGTACCGCAAAAAATAAAGATAATGGCACGCTGAAGGACATCCTCAATCATGACCCAAGTTCTCGCATTCGTTTCAGCCAAAGGCGGTGTTGGGAAATCAACGGTTGCTGCCAATATTGCAACCGCCTTGGTCCAACGCAAGAAAAATGTTCTGCTGATTGATCTGGACCCCCAAAATTCCCAGCGCTTTCACTTAGGCATGGATCCTGAAGAGATTGCCGGGCTGGCACGTGAAGGCATTGAGCCGGGGTCCATCTTTGACAGCCCGTATGGCGTCAGCTTCATCCCTTTTGGACGTGTCAGTGAAAGTGAACTGCAGGAGTTTGAGTCGCAATTGAAACTCAACCCGCGCTGGGTTGCCGAGAGCATCCGCTCACTCGGAGAAAACATGTTCGACTACGTGATTCTGGATACCCCTCCAGGCCCATCGGTCTTTTTGCAACAGGCTCTGCTGGCGGCACACCGTGCGCTGGTGATCCTGCTGGCCGACGCCGCCTCGTTTGCAACGATTGAGAAAATCCAGGATTTGGTGACGCAATACACAGCCCAACGGACGGAGTTCAAAGGGGCTCACTTTTTGATCAACCAGATGCCCATCAACAGCAAGCTGGGGCACCAAGTCCGCAATGCCATGTCTGCCCACTATGGTGAACATCTGGTGCCCGCGTCCATCCACCGTGACGCCAGGGTCGCCCAAGCCCTCGCTTATGAGCGCCCGGTATTGCAGTACGAGCCTGGATGCAAGGCCAGCCTGGATCTGCAGTACGTGACCGACTGGCTGCTCAACAGCACGGACTGATGTACTTTTCCCGCTGGCAACTCAGTTTGGCGTTGCTGTTGGCGTTAGGTCAGGCCAATGTCGCTGCCATGCCACCCAAAACAATGGGGTATCTGGGGTGGTGGTTGCCGCGCTCATGGGACAGCCTTGCACTTGCCCAGTTTGACCGGCTGTTTTTTTTTGAACTTCGGGTCGATGCATCTGGCGCCATCAGCGAGAAACACGGCTGGCCAGAGCAATGGACGGCCCAGCAGATGACCATCCATGCCGCCAAAGTCCCACTTGATCTCACCCTGACGCTGTTTGAACCAGGCCATTTCAACACCCTGTTTCGGTCCGATGCCGCCATGGATCGCCTGCGCAACGAATGCCTTGAACTGGTCAAACACCCTTCGGTCAGTGGTTTGCATATCGATTTTGAAATTTTTGTCGATGCCGATTCCCACGCCATTGCCAATTTCAGGCAATTTCTGATCTCCCTGTCAGACCATTTGCATCAGTTAGACCCCCAGAAAAAGCTGTCGGTTTTTATGCCATTCGAACCCACAGCAGAGTTGTATGACCAAGCTGCCCTGGACAAACTGGACTTTGTCGTGATGCAGGCTTATGACACCCACCAAAAAGACAGCCAGCATGCCGGCCCGGTCGCTCCAATCAGCGGCCCCGACACCCTGACCTGGGAAAAAGTGGCCGCCAAAGGCGCTGCCCTGGGACTCCCCGGAGAACGGCTGGTGCTGACCTTCCCGCTGTATGGTTATGAATGGCAGGTGACCAAACACCAACCCCGGGCTGCAGTGAAAGCCCCGGGCACAACCACCTCATTTGCCCCATTGTCAGCCGATGAACTGCCTGACATCCGGATCAGTGTGACACAACGTGTGCGCCAATATGGCGCCACACATGACCCGCTGACAGGGTCTTCCTATTACCAATTCACCCTTGACAAGCAGTTTTACCAAGGCTGGTTTGAGGACTGGTGGTCTCTGGACCGAAAAATCGATTTTCTGAATCAGCAGAAGTTGGGAGGAATTGCATTTTTTCTGCTGGGTTATGACAACCAGGTTTTGGTCAACCATTATCTCAATAGGCAGCCTGCCAAAAATTTTGAAAATCTGATTGATCAATTACAAAATTCTGGTACCGAATTCATCAGGTAAACCCATTCATGTTGCATCATGGTCATGGAATATAAAGATGGTTTTTAGTTCAAATATTTTCCTGTTTCTGTTCTTGCCAATTTTTTTGGCCAGTTATTATTTGACACCCTGGCGCTTCAAGTCTCTGCTGATTCTGCTTTTCAGCTACGGCTTTTACGCTTGGTGGCGGCCCGATTTTCTGAGCCTGCTGGTCGGTGTCACCGTTGTCAGTTACGCCATTGCCCTGTCAATGGAACATGCCGCTACCGACCAGAGGCGCAGCCGCTTATTGGCATTTGGCGTCTTTTTGAATCTGGCTGCATTGGCATATTTCAAGTATGCCAACTTTGGCATTGACAGTGCCAATGTGTTATTGACCGGCATGGGTTTCGAGAAAATTGAATTCACCCGCATCATTTTGCCGATTGGATTGTCTTTTTATATTTTCCATGCCATCAGTTATCTGGTGGATATTTACCGACGCGAAGCCCCCCCTGCAAGAAACCTGATTGACTTCGCCGCCTTCATTGCACTGTTTCCTCATCTGGTTGCCGGTCCAGTGCTGCGATACCACCTGCTGGCTGAACAGTTCCGCTCCCGAATTCACTCACTGGAGCGATTCTCCCGCGGCAGCCTGATCTTCATGGTCGGTTTTTGCAAAAAGGTCCTGATTGCTGACAGCGTGGCCCCACTCGCGGATGCTGCCTTCGCAGTCGCCCATCCGAGTCTGGCAGACGCCTGGATCGGTGCCGTGGCCTACACCATCCAGCTTTTTTTCGATTTCAGCGGCTACACCGACATGGCCATTGGACTGGCCTTGATGATTGGTTTTGTGTTCCCGGAAAACTTCAACGACCCCTACACATCAAAGTCAATCACCGAGTTCTGGAAACGCTGGCACATGTCCTTGTCCAACTGGCTGCGGGAGTATCTCTACATCTCGCTGGGTGGCAACCGCAAAGGTGTTTTCCGAACCTATGTCAATTTGTTCCTGACCATGCTGCTGGGCGGCTTGTGGCACGGTGCTAACTGGACCTTTGTGCTCTGGGGTGCCTGGCATGGCGGCATTCTGGCGTTTGAACGTTATTGGCAGGAAAAGCATGGTCCGTCCAGACTCCCGGGCTGGATTCAGGTGGCCCGCACCATGCTGCTGGTGATGATTGGCTGGGTCATCTTCAGAGCGGTGGATATTCACGCGGCCATTGCCATGTACAAAGGCATGCTGGGCATCCATGGCACGGCCTTGACAGCGACCATGAGCTGGCAACTGACGGTGGACCGTCTCATGGTCGGCCTGTTGGGCATTCTGCTGATCTATGCCATGCCACGGTTGCGCAGCATGGTCAGCAACCCCCTGCGCTGGCTGATCCTGCCCCTGTTCCTGTGGGCCGTGGCCACCCTGTCAGCACAATCGTTCACCCCGTTCCTCTATTTCCAGTTCTAAGCCATGGCAACTCATCCACTTGCATCAACCGACCGGCCCGTTTCTGCGCCCCTGCGGTGGGCTTCTGCAGTGATCATGATCATGGTGATGGTGATCGGACTATGGCAATCTCTGGCCGCCGTCCAAAAACTCAACTGGTCAGAGCTTCCCGCCAGCGTCACCGACTTTCGCACCGGACTCACCACCGGCCAGCTGGAAAAAAAGCTGGATCAGCAAATGCCCGCTCGCGACCACCTGATCGCCTGGGCCAATGGCTTGCGTTATACCCTGCTGCGTGGCAGCAATGACCAGGTTCGTACCGGGAAAGATGGCTGGCTGTTTTTGACGGAGGAGCTGAAATACGACCCAAACGGCTTGCAGAACATGGCTACGCGTGTTGAACTTGTCAGCCGGGTTTCCACTCTGCTATTCCAAAAAAACATCCAGCTGGTCGTTGCCCTGGTGCCAGACAAGGCCCGCCTCTACCAGGATAAGTTGGCCATTGACAGCTATACCATCACCAACCAGTCCCGTTACGCCGAAGCCCTGCGGCAGATGCAGACGGCACGCATTGCGGTGGTTGATCTCCACACACCACTGAAACAGTCCCGGCTCAAGGAAGCGGTGTACTACACCACCGATACCCACTGGAATCAGACCGGTGCCCGGCTCGCTGCTCAAGCCATTGCCGAGCATGTGAAAGGTCTGGGCGTCCCCTTGAAAAAGACCGATTTCTCAACCTCACTGGCGGCCACAGCGACACAACGCCCAGGGGATCTCACCCGGCTGATGGGCCTTCATACCCTGCCAACGTATTTCCAACCCAAGGCCGACGTGGAGGCTGAGGCCACCACCAGACAGCTCGGTGACGGCGGGGGAGCTGGTCTGTTTGGTGACAACACGCTCTCGGCGGTACTCACTGGCACCTCGTATTCCCTTCGTGGCAATTTTCACGGGTATTTGCAGCAATCGCTGGCTACACAGACGCTCAATGCGGCCCAGGACGGCAGCGGCTTTTTTCAGGCCATCCAGAATTACCTGAAAGACGATGCGTTCAAAAGCAGCCCGCCAGTGCTGGTGGTCTGGGAGTTGCCCGAGCGCTTCTTGACCTTGCCCCTGGCCCAAGAGAAGGACTTTGCCGCGTTTCTCGCCAAGCTGCGCTGACCGCCGCGCTTCGTCCCGGCAAGCTCAGGGGAGATGACTGGCCAGGGCCCGCAGGGCGGCACTGTGGTGAATCTGGATCTGTTCACGCCCCAGCGTTACCCATCCCTCACGCTCAAAGCGATGTAGCAACCGGGTCACGATTTCACGCACGGTGCCAAGTTCATCAGCCAACGCCTGATGGGTGATGTTGAGTTGCTGGCCGTGTCCCAACAAAGCTGCGGCCAGACGTCGATCAAGCTTGTGAAACGCCACGGCATCAATCAGGCTGGTCAGGTCCGCCATACGCTCGGCAAACAGACCCAACACATCGTTTCGGAACGCAGGCGTTTCCAGCCAGTGCCTGAAAAGTTCTGGCTGGATCAACAACAACTCGCTGGGCTTGGTGGTGATGCCCAGCGCCGACAAGGGTTGGGCACGAAACAGACTGGCACTGGAAACCAGGCACAGCTCACCAGGCACCACACGGTAAAGTTCCAGCGAGCGTCCATCATCCGATTGGCGCGATACCTTGATCTCCCCCTCGATCACCAGCGGAAACCCCTGACAAGCGGTGTTTTCGCTGAACAACACGGTTTCGCCGGGCACCCGAAACGGCGCCAGCGTCACGCTCAACTCAGTCAATGCTGGCTGCACCTGAGCCAGCGATGGATACAGGGCCGTGATTTTCCCGACAGGCATGTCCTGGGCCATGGATCAGTCCACCACGGTGTAACCTTCGTCCACAATGGCCTGCTTCAGTACCTCCGCAGACTCGCTGGAGTCCACTTCCACCTTGTTGGCAGCACGGTCAATCTGCACATCGGCAGAACGATCGAGCTGGCGGATGGCACGTGACACGGCCTTCTCACAATGCTCACAGCTCATGCCTTGCACGTTGAAGTTGTACTTCATACAAATCCTCTGAAAAAATCGGGCGTTACAAAAAGCGTATTGTGAACCTTGTCCTCTTTGAATCCTTGCTTCTCCATGACCCACCCCCACCCCGATCCAAGCGCCATCCGAATTGATCTCGGCATTCACGGCATGACCTGCGCCTCCTGCGTGGCGCGGGCCGAGCGCGCGCTCAAGAAGGTTCCCGGCGTGCAGGACGTAGCCGTCAACCTGGCGACCGAGTCGGCCCGCGTGATGGTGCTGCCCTCCGAGCAGGTTGAAGCCCGGCTCAAGCGGGCCGTGCGCGACGCCGGATACGAACCGGTGGCCGCCAACGCTGCCATGGATGCCGCCAGCGAGTCCAGCTGGGCTGGTTTTGGCCCGGTAGCCTTCGGGCTGGCACTGTCACTGCCTTTGCTGCTGCCGATGCTGGGTGACCTGCTGGGCCGGCACTGGATGTTGCCGGCCTGGCTGCAGTTTGCCTTGGCCACGCCAGTGCAGTTTGTTCTGGGCGCACGTTTTTACAAGGCTGGCTGGCATGCCGTGAAGGCTCGCAGCGGCAACATGGACCTGCTGGTGTCCATTGGCACCACTGCCGGCTGGGCTCTGTCGGTCTGGCTCTGGCTGAGCAGCCCTGCCAATGCCATGACGCACCTGTATTTTGAGGCGTCTGCAGTGGTCATTACCTTGGTGATGCTGGGCAAGTGGCTGGAGGCCCGCGCCAAGCGGCAAACCACGTCTGCCATTCGGGCTTTGCATGCGCTGCGTCCTGACACAGCCCATTTGCTGGGACTCGACGGTGAAGTGGATGTGCCGATCGATGAAGTGCTGGTGGGTGACCAGTTGGTGGTGCGCCCGGGTGAACGTTTTGCCGTGGATGCGGTATTGCTGGAAGGGCAGACACAGGTAGATGAATCCATGCTGACCGGTGAGCCGCTGCCAGTAGCCAAGACCATGGGTGAGCGGGTCACGGGTGGCACCCTCAATGGCGACGGACGGGTGGTGATTCAGGTCAGGGCGGTTGGGGTGGACACGGTGTTGGCCAACATCATCCGGCTGGTGGAAGACGCCCAGTCCGCCAAGGCACCCATTCAGCGACTGGTTGACCAGGTCAGTGCCGTGTTTGTCCCGGTGGTGCTGGTGCTGGCATTGATCACGCTGCTGGGCTGGTGGTTCAGCGGCCATGGTTTTGAAGTGGCGCTGATCCAGTCCGTCACGGTGCTGGTCATTGCCTGCCCTTGCGCCCTCGGGTTGGCGACACCCGTGGCCATCATGGCAGGAACCGGTGTGGCAGCCCAACATGGCATTTTGATCAAGGATGCCCAGGCACTTGAACTGGCACACAAGGCGCAGGTGGTGGTGTTTGACAAAACCGGAACGCTGACCGTCGGTCATGCCCGCCTGACCAGTTTTGTCGTGCCATCAGGCGCTGATGTGACCCAGCTGCTGGGCATTGCCGCTGCCATCCAGAGTGGCAGCAGCCACCCGCTGGCACGTGCCGTGGTGGTGGCTGCGCAAGAAAAAAACCTGCCGCTACCCACTGTCAGTCACATCGTGAGTGTTCCCGGCAAAGGTCAGCAAGGACAGGTGAATGCTGTTGAATACTGCATCGGCAACCCACTCTGGATCAAGGAACTGGGTGGGGATTTCCAGGCGTTTGACATGCAGCTCCAGACCCTACAGGCTCAGGGTGCCACGCTGGCAGTCATGGGCCAGCGCACGGCAACAGGCCTGGACGTCCTGGCCCTGATGGCTTTTGGTGACGAACCCAAGGTCAGTGCCATGCCAGCCATTGCCGCACTGCGGGCGCGAGGGATCCAGGTGCTGATGTTGTCGGGTGACCACCAGGCCGCAGCCCAGGCCATGGCCCGGCGCGTAGGCTTGCAGCCCAGTGAGGTCATCAGTGATGTCCTGCCGGGCGACAAGGCGGCTCATGTCCTGGCCTTGCGCCAGCATGGCCAGACCGTGGTGATGGTGGGTGACGGCGTGAACGACGCCCCGGCACTGGCCGCCGCTGATGTCGGCATGGCCATGGCCAACGCCGAAGGTGGCACCGATGTGGCCATGCACGCCGCCGGCATCACCCTGATGCGCGGAGACTTGTCGCTGGTGGCAGCGGCGCTGGACATTTCCAGTCGCACCGTGGCCAAGATCAGGCAGAACCTGTTCTGGGCGTTCATCTACAACGTGGCGGGGATTCCATTGGCGGCACTGGGTTACCTGAACCCGGTGATGGCGGGCGCGGCCATGGCCCTGAGTTCAGTCAGCGTCATGAGCAACGCCTTGCTGCTGAGACGCTGGAAACCCAAAATATAAGCAAAAAAACAGGCTCTAGCCCGGATGAAAACTGCCTTAATAGCTATAAAATTTATAGCTATTAGTGTTTATTTGGCTTTGTAGGTTGCGCTTTGCACCACCATATAGGTGACGGCATTTTTCAGATCGGTATCACTGAGATTGGCCATGCCTGAACGGGCCGGCATGGCCTTGTGGCCCGTGATGGCCGAGCGCAGCAAACCATCCATCCCTTTTTGCAGACGCGGTTTCCAGGCAGAGAAATCATTCAGACGGGGAGCCCCGTCCTTGCCATCACCATGGCAGGCCACACAATGACCTTGTACCAGCTGCTCACCAGTGGAACTGGTGGGTGTGGCGTAAGGCTTGCTCGGATCAACAGCCTTGCCAAAACTCACCATGAAAGCAATCGCCCGGCTCATTTCCAGGTCGCTCAGATTGGGTTGACCCCCATGCGCCGGCATTTTGCCGATACCAGCGATGGCACTTTCGGTGAGTTTGGCCAATCCAAGTTTGGAACGCTGTGTCCAGGCGGGCACATCACCAATTTTTGGCGCGCCATCCTTGCCACTGGCATGACAGGCAACACAGGTCTGTTCAACCACTTCACGCCCAGTCTTTTCTGCCGCCCAGGCGCTGCTGACAGCCAGGGACAAAGCCGCTACCGTGCTAACAACCATCCAACGACCATGAACCCGCATAACATCTCCTAAAGTGACCATCACCAGACTGATCCAGCGCTTTGACCCGGATGATTCTAGGACATCCTCCTTGCCGACAAGTGTCGGTCAACGTGTCTCAGGAAGCTCAATCTTGACTTCCAGCACTTCCAGATTGTCCTGCCGTTCCAGGTTGACCTTGATGTCTTCCTGATTGATCTTGACGTACTTGCTGATCACGGCAATCAACTCCCGCTGCAGATCTGGCAGGTAGTCCGGTTCAGCCGGGTTACGGCCGCTACGTTCATGCGCCAGGATGATTTGTAGCCGCTCCTTGGCCAGGCTGGCGGTCTTCTTTTTTTCACCGAGGAAAAACGAGAAAAAAGACATGGCTTCACTTCCCCCCAAACAGACGTTTGAGCAGGCCTTGTTTGGGAGCCTCGGTAAAACGCATGGGTTTATCTTCACCCAGGAAACGGTCAATCACATCCTTGTAGGCTTCCGAAACATCACTGCCTTCAAGGTGAACCGCAGGAACCCCCTGGTTGGAGGCCTGCAGCACCATCTCGCTCTCAGGAATGATGCCAATCAGCTTGATACGCAAAATGTCCTGGATGTCCTGCAGCGACAACATTTGGCCCTGGTTCACACGAGCCGGGTTGTAGCGGGTGATCAGCAGATGTTCTTTGATCGGCGATTGCCCTTCCATGGCGCGTTTGGTCTTACTCGAAAGCATGCCCAGAATACGATCAGAGTCGCGCACCGATGACACTTCCGGATTGGTCACCACCAGCGCTTCATCAGCAAAGTGCATGGCCATCAGGGCGCCGGATTCGATACCGGCCGGGGAATCACACACGATGTACGCAAAGTCCATGGCCGTCAGTTCGGCAATGATTTTTTCCACCCCCTCCAGGCTCAACGCGTCCTTGTCACGGGTCTGCGAAGCAGCCAGCACATACAGGTTGTCACACTGTTTGTCCTTGATCAATGCCTGGTTCAGATTGGCCTCGCCATGAATCACGTTGATCAGGTCATACACCACACGGCGCTCACAGCCCATGATGAGGTCCAGGTTGCGCAATCCGACATCAAAGTCGATCACAGCCGTCTTGTGGCCACGCAAGGCCAGACCGGCGGCAAAACTGGCGCTGGTGGTGGTTTTGCCAACACCACCCTTGCCGGAGGTCACCACAATGATTTTTGTCATGTCAACAGAGTCTTTCAAAAAAGGAATCAACCATTCAGCGCTTCAAACAGCAGCTTCTCCTGCCCGTCGTCACTCAGGCGCACCTGGGCAGGCTTGCCCTGCACATCCGGTGCCAACGGGTTCTCGCTGGTGCGATACACCCCGGCGATGGAAATCAGTTCAGGTTCAAGGCAGGTGGAAAAAATGCGCGCCTGGGCGTTGCCGCTGGCCCCCGCCATGGCCTTGCCTCGCAAGGGCGCATAAACGTGGATATTGCCATCGGCAACCACTTCTCCGCCCTGATTCACCATCGCCAGCAATACCAGATCGGCCCCACGGGCGTAAATTTTCTGGCCAGAACGCACGGGCTTGTCGATCACCAAAGTAGCCGGTCCAGGCACCTCACGCACCACTTCCTTGATGACTTCAACCGACGCTGAACCGGTTTTTCTGGATTCGCCTGCAGTTTTTCCACGGGTGAGTTCTGCTGGCGCCAGCATCAGGTCCTGGGCCATGGCTAACGCCTGATGGGCCGGGTCAGTACTGCGAAAAGCCACAGGCTTCAACCGGCAATTCAGCAAGGCTTTCATCAAGGTATTCAAGTCCTCAGCCGAGACCTGACCTTTGGTTTTGGAGCAATCGATGATGACACCATCGTTTTCGAAAAAATCGGCGTTGTCACTGTCGGGTCCATAACGCTGAAGCAAATCAGAGGCAAGCTGCTTCAAATCAGTTGTTTTGGCCAAAAGTGACATCAGTGGCAACTGGGCACTTTTGATTTCAAATGAATCGGTCACTGGATTGCTGCAAAGTCAAACAGTCGAAGAAAAATGGCCAGGAACAGGTCCCATGGCCGACAACACACAAGTGGTTCGGAAAGAGTTCCAAATCTTACTTGATCACACCAGAAAAAAAACTGTGGTCACGAGTTTATTCGTCTTATGCACAAGCCGGTTTCCGGCTGTTCTCCTGGCCACTTCAATGGTTGAAAGTTGTTCTACTATGACGTTTAAATTCTTAATTTATAAAGTAGTCGTAGTAGATAGAGCCTCACAAAAAACGTTGATAAGTCATTTTTTTCTTTTTGAATCAACAGCTTCTGGAATGTTGACGGCTGTGTATGGGAGCGCTTTTTTGCAGTCACCGAAATCTGGATAAGTTTCAAATGTCGCCAGATTTGTGGATAACTTGCTGTTTCCAGACAAATTACTCACAGCTTTATCCAGATGGCATGTGATCAAAAAAAAAGCCGGACCAGGGTCAAACCCATGGTCCGGCTGTTGCGGTTGTACTGCTTTTTGGAATGTTGTTCAGGGTTTGGCTTTTCCAGCCATCCTGGCTTTGGCATCGGCAATTTCGGCCTTGACCTGTTCACTGTCCTTGGAGCCACCTGGCAAGACAGTCAGGACCGTTTCCCAGTGCCTGATGGCTTTGGCATAGTCGGCAGCCCGATAAGCCGCCTGACCGGCCATCATCAGCGCAACCGGGTGTTTGGGTTGGATCGACAGTGCCTTGTTAATGAGGGTTTGCGGTTGGCCAGTGAAGTCCCCCTTGGCCCTGCTGGCCAGCAAGTCTGCATACTGGGTGATCACGTCGGGGTCGGTGTCGAGCAGGCGGCCAGTTTTGGCAAAAGCCTGTTCTGCTTCAGCCGTGCGGCCCTGAACCTTGTAGGCGCGTGCCAATCGGGCCCAGCCGGCCACGTCATCCGGGTTGTCTTTCAAGCGTGCAGCCAGGCGCTCAACCATCTGGTTGATCATCTCGGGAGTCATGCCAGCAGCTGCACCTGTGGGGACGGGAGGCAGCTTGCCAGTCTCGGATGGTGCACTGGCCACTGGCAGGCCAGCCTTGGCACGGGCATCGTCGATGTTGGCCTGGATCTGCTGGGCGTCGGAGGAACCGGGTTCGAGCACCGAGAGCAATTTCTCCCATTGGGTGATGGCAAATTTGAAGTCGGAACGCCGGTAGGCAGCCACTCCTGACATCATCAATCCCATCGGGTGCGTCGGGTTGATGCCGAGCGCCTTATTGACCAATTCGAGTGGTTTGCCTTCGATGTTGCTGTCGGCGCGAACGGCCAGCAGATCAGCATAGTCCACCAGCAGGTCTGGCTCTTGCTGGACCAGGTCGCCGGCTTTCAAAAACGCTTGTTCTGCTTCATCCAGCCGGCCCATGACTTTGTAGGACCGGGCCAGCATCGCCCAACCCTTGGGATTGTCCGGGTTGGCCTTGAGTTTGGCCGCCAGCGTGTCGATCATTTTGATGATTTGCTGATCATCCACCTTGGCTGCGACGACCGGGTTGATGGCTGCAGGGGTGCCCAATTGCAGGTAGATGCCCAGGGCCAGAACCGGGGTACTCAAGCCGATGGCCAGTGCCGTGCGGCGAGCGTTCCAGAAACTGGTGTGGCCAGTGTCGGGTGGCGGTTCGTCATTCCCGGTATCGTCGAGCAGGCGCAATTGCAGCTCATCACGTGAGGTTTCGAAATCCTGTTGACTGATGACGCCACGGGCCAGGTCATTCTCAAGCGCCTTGAGCTGGTCGCGGTGGATCTCGGTGTTCAGTCGCACGCTGGAGATACCTGCAGCCGGTCTGGAACGCAGCAGGGGATAAACCAGCCAAGCCACCACCAGCAACGTCATGAGCGCTGCAATGCCAATAAAAACATTCATTTTGAAGAATCAGTCTCTTGAAGGAGGGCTTGGGCCTTGGCGCGTTGCGTATCGTCAAGCACGGTTGGGTTGGCGTTGTTTTGGGTTTGGCGGATGGTGCGGATCAGAATCCAGATGGCACCGAGCAGCAACAGCAGCGGACCAAACCACAGCAGCCAGGTGGTTGGTTTGACAGGCGGCTGGTAGAGCACAAAGTCACCGTAACGGCTGACCAGGAAGTCCTTGATTTCAGCATCCGTCTTGCCTGATTTGATCAGGGTGCGAACTTCACGGCGCAAATCGTTGGCCAGGTCAGCGCGTGAACCGGCCAGCGATTCGTTCTGGCACACCAGGCAACGCAGATCTTCGGCAATGGCAATCAAGCGTTGTTCAACCACCGGGTCATCCGCCAGCGCCAGCGCTTCATTGGCATGGGACGCCACAACACCTTGCCATAACAGAAAAAGACAGAGCCAGAATTTCATTTTTGGAGCTCCCGTATCAAGGGCAGCAGCTTGTCCTGGATGACGGCTGAAGTAAAGGGACCAATCTGTTTGTAGCGAATGACGCCAGCCTTGTCGATCAGAAAGCTTTCAGGCACACCATAAACGCCAAAATCGATGCCGATTCGCCCGTCCCGGTCAGCGATGGCAACGTCGTAAGGGTTGCCATAACGGGCCAGCCACTTCTGGCCATCGGCATCCTTGTCCTTGTAATCGAGCCCCACAATCGGCAAGGTTCTGGTTTTGGCAAACTCAACCAGGATGGGATGTTCCTCGCGGCAGGCCACACACCAGGAAGCCCAGGTGTTGAGCAACCAGACCTTGCCCAGCATGTCCTGTTTGGTGAGCTGTAGCGCCGGGGTGTCGAGCACGGGTGCTGAAAAATCAGGCGCCGGCTTGCCGATCAGGGGGGATGGGATTTCGTGCGGATCTCGGGTCAGGCCAATGGCCAGAAAAATCAGCAGGACGACAAAGATGCCCAGGGGAATATAGGCTTTTTTCATACAGCCATGCCCTTGATGTCAGCCTGGTTCAGCTTGGTGGCCATTTTGCGGCGATAACGTTTGTCCAGTGCCGCCATGGCGCCACCGACGGCCATGAACAGGCAACCGACCCAGATCCACGGTACAAAAGGTTTGTGATAAACACGCATGGCCCAGGCCGGCTTGTCGGTACTCTCCAGTTTTTCACCCAGTGACACATAGACGTCACGGATGAACCCGCTGTCAATGGCGGCTTCGGTCATGGGCATGGTGGATGAAAAATAGGTCCGTTTTTCCGGGTACAAGGTTTTCAGCACCTGGCCGCCTTGAATGAGTTCCACCGTGCCGACGTCCGCGTTGTAATTGGGTCCGGCCTTTTCATTGATGCCAGTCAGCCGGAAGGTGTAGCCACCCACTTCAACCGTGTCGCCAATGGTCATGCGGACATCCTTTTCGGTTTCATACCCTTTGACCATGGTGATACCCACCACACACACGGCAATGCCAATGTGCGCCACATGCATGCCCCAGAACGAGATCGGCGTGGACTTCCAGTTGACCGTGTCCCTGATCTGACGAGCCATCTGCACGATGGATGCCAGCACAATCCAGATGGCCAGCGTCAGGCCCAGCGCCACCAGGGCAGACCAATGGCCAGCCAGGAACGGGGCCGAGCAACCCAGCAAAACCGAAACAATGGCAATGGGCCGCAGCTTCTGGCTGAGTTCTGCCAGACTGTCACTCTTCCAGCGGGCAAACGAGCCGACCACCATCAAGAACAGCACCGGCAACATGATGGGGGCAAAAACACTGTTGAAGTAGGGCGGGCCAACTGACAGCTTGCCCAGGTTCAGGGCATCAATGATCAGCGGATACAGGGTCCCCAGCAGCACGGCCGCTGCCGCCGTGGTCAGCAAGACATTGTTCAGCAGCAGAAAGGTCTCGCGCGACATCATGGCGAAAGCACCCCCGGAGCGGACTTTGCCGGCACGCGCGGCAAACAGGATCAACGAACTGCCCACCACCACCGCCAAAAACATCAGAATGAACACCCCGCGTTTGGGATCAGAGGCAAACGCATGCACCGAGGTCAGCACGCCCGAGCGCACCAGGAAAGTACCCAACAGGCTCAGCGAAAAAGCGATCAGCGACAGCATGATGGTCCAGCTTCTGAACAGGCCACGTTTTTCAGTCACCGCCAGCGAATGGATCAGCGCCGTGCCAACCAGCCAGGGCAAAAACGAAGCGTTTTCCACCGGATCCCAAAACCACCATCCGCCCCAGCCCAGTTCGTAATAGGCCCACCAGGAACCCATGGCAATGCCGATCGTCAGGCAGATCCAGGCAGCGGTGGCCCAGGGACGGGTCCAGCGTGCCCAGGCCGCATCCAGCCGGCCATTGAGCAGCGCCGCGATGGAAAAGGCGAACGGCACCGACATGCCCACATAACCCATGTACAGCATGGGCGGGTGAAACACCAGTCCAGGGTCCTGCAGCAGCGGGTTCAGGTCGCGTCCGTCGGCCGGTATGTCACTCAAACGCACAAACGGATTGGAGGTGACCAGCATGAACAGCAGAAAACCGACGGCCACCAGACCCAGCACACCCAGCACCCGCGACACCATCACGTCGGGCAGCTGGCGTGAAAACAATGAAATACCCATCATCCAGGTACACAACATGAGCAGCCACAACAGCAGCGAACCCTCATGGCCGCCCCACACTGCGGCAAGGCGGTAGATGTCAGGCAGTTTGGTGTTGGAATGCTGGGCCACATACAACACCGAAAAGTCGTTGGTATAGAACGCATAGGTCAGGCATAAAAACGACAAACCGGTCAGCAGCCACAGGGCCTGGGCGCCCGGGCGGGCCAGCGCCATCCAGTCTGCGCGGCCACGTTGCCCTCCCGCAATGCTCAGGATACCCAGCGGCAAGGCCACCAGCAGGGCAAGAATCAAGGAAAAATGGCCGATTTCAGGAATCATGGTGTGTCACTGGGTAAGTTTCAGGGCGTGAACAAGCTACTTGAGGGTTTTGGCTGATTTTTCGATCTGAGCCCGGTCCATCGCGTGTTGTGCCTCAGGTGGCATGTAGTTTTCATCATGTTTGGCCAATACTTCCGAGGCGGTGAATTTCCCGCCCTCATTGAGTTGGCCCTGAGCCACGACCCCTTTGCCTTCGCGGAACAGATCCGGCAGGATGCCGGTGTAGGTGACCGGCACTTCCTTGACAGTGTCGGTCACCACAAAGGACACGGTCAGGTTGTCACGCTGGACCGAGCCGGTTTTCACCATGCCACCGATACGAAATGGCCGGTTTCTGGGCGCCTCGCCAGAGGCCACCTGACTCGGGGTGAAGAAAAACACCAGACTGCTCTGGAACGCATTGAGGACAAAATAGGCGGCCAGCGCAATGGCTGCCAGGCCGCCAGCAATGAGGGCGGCGCGTTTATGACGTGGTTTCATGGTCAGGAATGGTTAGGGTCGCTGTCTGACCCGGTTTCGTTGGAAAGGTTTCGCAAAATGGCGCGATGTTGGGCGCGCAGCTGCCACACCTCGATGATCATCACCAGCGCAGTGATGCCAAAACTTCCCCAGACGTAAAAGGCGTAACCGCCCATGTCCAAAAACTCTGCGACGCTATGCCACTGCATGTTTCACCCATTCGGTATGACGTTCACGATCAAGAATGATGTTGCGCACCCGCAGTAGTGCGATGGCGATGGCATACATCCAGAAAGCCAGCACCATGATCAACATGCCCATCAGCATGGGGGTGGCCATGGAGGCCCCTTTCATGGACACCGAGGCACCCTGGTGCAGGGTGTTCCACCATTTGACCGAGAAATAAATGATGGGCACATTCACCGCCCCAACCAGCGCCAGCACGGCACAGGCTTTGTCGGCACGGCGCGGATCGTCTATGCTGGACTGCAGGGCCAGGAAACCCAGGTATAGAAACAGCAGGATCAGCTCCGAGGTCAGGCGTGCATCCCAGACCCACCAGGCGCCCCACATGGGTTTGCCCCACAGGGCGCCGGTGACCAGTGACAAAAAGGCAAACAGCGCACCGGTCGGTGCCAGTGCCGAGGCCATCATGCCCGACAGGCGGGTGTTGAAAGCCAGCCCGATACCCGCCCAGGCCGCCATCACCAGGTAGATGAACATCGACATCTGCGAGGCCGGGACATGGACAAAAATGATGCGATAACCCTGGCCCTGCTGGGCATCCACCGGAGCAACAAAGAAGGATATCCACAGTCCGACCAGGGTCAGCACGGTGGCCAGCGCGGCAAACCATGGCCACATCCGGCCCGCCAGACCATAAAAGTTCTGTGGCGAGGCAAACTTGAACCAGTGAATCACACGTGTTTTCATTCCAGGGAAATCCTCAGGGCAGCGGCGGTGGCCATAGGCGAAAAGAACAAGGAGAGTACCAGCAAGGCTGATAACAATGACAGGTGTCCGCCAATGCCCAACCCGGCGGCATCGGCTTCAACGGCACCGGCGCCAAAGATCAGCACCGGAATATAAAGCGGCAGGATCAAAAGCGACAGCAAAACCCCTGCACCGCGTACGCCCAAGGTCAGGGCCGCGCCGATGCTGCCGATCAGGCTCAGTGTCGGTGTGCCCAGCAACAGTGACAGCATCAGGATGCCCAGGGCACGGCTGTCCAGTCCGAATTGCAATCCCAGTACCGGGGCCATCAACACCAGCGGCAGTCCCGACAGCAGAAAGTGCGCCAGGGCCTTGGCCAGCACCAGCAGGCCCAGTGGTGTCGGAGACAGCGCCATTTGTTCCAGGGAACCATCCGCGTGGTCGGTGGCAAACATGCGTTGCAGCGACAACATGGCCGCCAGCAGGGCGCTGACCCACAACACCCCCGGGGCCATGCGCAGCAGCAGCCTGGGCTCGGCGCCCACACCGAGCGGGAACAGGCTGGCGATCACCATGAAAAAAACCAGGGGCGTCAACACTTCGCCTTTTTGCCGCAGGCCCAGGGCAATTTCCCGCTTCATCACGGCCAGCATGACCTGGCCCAGGCCGATGGTTTTCAGGACGTGGTTCATGAGGCTTGCAACTCCAGCAGCTGGGCCGCAAAGTCACCAATTGGCACACGCTGGTGGCTGGTGACCACGGCCAGGCCATTGTTTTGCAGATGGCTGGCAATCAGCTCAGCCAACATCTGCACACCCGCCTCGTCCATGGCCACGTAAGGTTCGTCCAGCACCCACAGGCGTGCCGGGCTGAGGGCCAATCGCGACAAGGCCACACGCCGTTTCTGGCCCTGTGACAAATGCCGCACCAGCTGGCCGCCGCGGCCACGCAGCCCAAAGCGGGCCAGGATGTCCTGCAGCTGGGCGGTGTCGATGGCCTGACCCGACAGCGCCGTGGTGAAACTCAGGTTTTCCTGGACCGTCATGGATTCTTGCAGTGCATTCAGGTGCCCGAGGTAACACAAGTCCCGGCGGTAACTGTCAGGCTGTTTGTGAATGGGGATGCCGTTCCAGAGGATGTCGCCGGATTCGATGGAGGCCAGGCCACACACCATGCGCAGCAGGCTGGTCTTGCCGACACCATTGGCCCCGGCGACATACAGCCAGTGGCCTGCGGTCAGGGTGCAATCGACATTTTTGAAAAGCTGCCGTCCACCCCGGGTGCAGCCCAGCTTGGAAAAAGTCAGTGTGGTGGTGGTGTTCAAAAGGGGGCGGGCGTGGCGTTGTCGGAAAGCCGATTATCTTATGGCGTGCCCGGTGTGCCCGTCTTAAGACGGTCTTAACAGGTGATCACAACCTTTTGGTACAGGCCGCCAAAATAGGTCTGTTTGCTGATATCGGTATAACTGCAGCCTTCGGGCAGCCAGTCGGCGATGTTGCCGTTCCACAAGTCCATGGCAAAGGGCTCCAGCGTGGTGAGGATCGGCACCATGATGTAACGAAACGGGCTGCTGGCCACCGGACGGTGGTAGTCGACAAACACCACCTTGCCGCCGGGTTTGGTGACCCGCAAGGCCTCGGCAATGGTCTTGCGCCGCACATCAGCGGGCATCTCGTGCAGCAGGAAGAACACCATCACCGCGTCGTGGCTGGCGTCGTCAAACTGCAGGTGTGTGGCATCCTGCTGGGTGATGCTGACCTGGCGCTTGTCACCGAGCTTGTCATGCAGGTTGCTGATCTGCACCGGCGCTACATCAATCACATTCAGGTGGCCTTGCGGCCCCAGGCGGCGCAACAGGTATTCGGTGAAGTTGCCGTACACGCAGGCCACCTGCAGCAGTTGGCCGTTGACGGCGTCACCCAGTTCGTCCAGCGCCAGGTCGCGCAGGCGCGAGAAATTGCCCCACAGGATCAGGTTCACCAGCCATTGCCGCTCAAACACGCGCACGGCATTGGGGTGGGTGTAGGCCCACCAGTACGTCTTTTCCAGGTAATCCGGAACGATGACCGGCGCTCTGTTGAGTGGCGCGACGGCCGCCAGGGAGTTCTCTCGCTGGATAACACCGGATTTCTCAAAAGTCATGAACAAGCCTTGATGCGGACCTGCATCAACCGGGAAAACCCGTTGTGCTGGCGAAAGGTGGACAACAGAAGCGTAGCAAAGTGGCGTCGGCTTGACCCGATGGCATCAGATCAGACACAACAGCCACTCATCAAGCGCCAGTTATTTTAGTAAGCCTTCTGCGCGCAAGGCCGCTTGCACTGCCGGACGTGCACTGACCCGCGTGATAAACGCGCCCAGATGGCTCAGGCCGCTGATGTCCACGCCCACATGTTTGCTCCAGTTCGAGACGACAAACAGGTAAATGTCGGCCACGGTGAAGGTGTCGCCCATCAGGTAGGTTTTGCCGGCCAGTTCGCCATCGACCCATTTCAAGCGGCCTTCCAGGCGTGTTTTGGCCAGGTTTTTGGCTTCTTCGGGCATGCCAGGGGTGAACAGCGGTGAAAACCCCTTGTGCAGTTCGGTGCCGATGAAGTTGAGCCACTCCTGCAGCTTGTAACGTTCATAGCTGCCGTTGGCAGGGGCGAGCTGTTTGGCCGGCGCCTGGTCCGCAATGTATTGCACGATGGCCGGGCCCTCGCGCAGTTGCCGGCCATCGTCGAGCACCAGCAGCGGCACATAACCCAGCGGGTTGATGGTGTAGTAGTCCGTTCCGTCGGCCAGCTTGTGGGTCTTGGTGGGGGCGGCAACGGCTTCGAACGTCAGTCCCGCCTCATGCAGGGCAATGTGGGGGGACAGGGAACAGGCGCCGGGTGAGTAAAACAGTTTCATGAATTCTCCAGGTGAGACAGGTTGTTTGACCGGTGTGGGCCGCAAAAAGGCCGAATGCTACCGTGCTTCCCGGCATGTTGCTGGCGGACCAGGCGATAACCTGATGGTCGCGACAGCTGGTCAGCTTCACGGGATTTGCAATGGCCAAATTTGCTATTAAATATATAGCTAGTAGAGTATATTCTGTGCGGGCTAGACCTCTATTTAACGATTTAAAACCTTGGCTACGGGGTTGTGCCGCAGGCGGAAGGCATCCGGCATGCCCGAACCCAGCAGCGGGCGCAGGTACAGGCGAAAGGCATCGGTGACGTCGGTGCCGCTGGCGCTGATGAACTCATCTTCCATGACCCGGGTCTTGCCGGCCACCGCTTCCAGGGGCAGCAGTTCGTAGTCCACCGAATAAAAACCGGTGCGCTTGATGGCCACCGAGCCATTGTGCTGGCCCCACATGGCAAATTGCACGGCTTTTTCGCCGACCTCGCGGGCTTCGCGCTGGTCCACGTCCGAGACGCAGCCGATGAATGAGCGCTGCAGGTAACCAAAGGTGTCACCACGCACCCGCTTGATCTTGAGCTTGGCCTTGATCTCTTCACACAGCAGGTCCGCCAGCGCACCATTGCCCGAGAGCTGCACATTGCCATGGGCATCGTGCTCCAGCTCCTTGGCCAGCAGCGCGGCAATCGGCGTGCCGGAGGCATCGTGGATGCCTTCGGACACGGCAATCACGCAGCGGCCATACCGCGCGTAGGTGGCCTTGACGTCGGCCAGAAACTGCTCCAGCACAAAGGTGCGTTCCGGCAGGTAAATCAGGTGCGGACCATCGTCGGGGAACTTCTTGCCCAGCGCCGAGGCCGCCGTCAGAAAACCGGCATGGCGCCCCATCACCACCCCGACGTAGACGCCGGGCAGGGCGGCGTTGTCCAGGTTGGCCCCGGCAAAGGCTTGCGCCACGAACCGGGCGGCCGACGGAAAACCGGGCGTGTGGTCGTTGCCGACCAGATCGTTGTCGATGGTCTTCGGGATGTGAATGCAGCGCAGGTCATAGTTGGCCGCACGGGCTTCCTGGCTGACGATGCGCACGGTGTCGCTCGAATCGTTGCCGCCGATGTAGAAAAAATGCCCGATCTGGTGCGCCTGCAACACCTTGAAAATCTCATGGCAGTAAGCGGCATCGGGTTTGTCGCGGGTGGAGCCCAGGGCCGACGAGGGGGTGTTGGCAACCTGTTCCAGGTTGTGGCTGGTTTCCTGCGTCAGATCGACAAAGTCTTCGTCGACGATGCCGCGCACGCCGTGATGGGCGCCGTAGATGTGGCCGATCTGGCTGAAACGCCGCGCCTCAAGCGCCACGCCGACGAGCGACTGGTTGATCACGGCAGTGGGGCCGCCGCCCTGGGCGACAAGGATTTTTCCGGAAGCCATAAAGGTGTCCTGTTACAAGGTGAATGGAGCAGAAACAAACAGCATCCATTGTGCCCGGGATGCACCGGTTTGGGCGCTGGCACAAACCCCGGTCTTGGGCTGGCGCCGCCAGGGTTTGGGGGCCTTTCGGTAAAATCGCACCCCTTGAGTCACCGGCGCCGGGCGAGCGCTTTCCCCCCTGATTCGCTCACTTTGATGGACCACCATGCTTTATCCCCAACATTTTGACGTGATCGTCGTCGGCGGCGGTCATGCCGGTACCGAGGCGGCGCTGGCCGCTGCCCGCATGGGCTGCAAGACGCTGCTGCTGTCGCACAACATCGAGACGCTCGGTCAGATGAGCTGCAACCCCTCGATCGGCGGCATCGGCAAGGGCCACTTGGTCAAGGAGGTGGACGCGCTGGGCGGCGCCATGGGGCTGGCGACTGACGAAGCGGGCATCCAGTTTCGCATTCTCAACTCCAGCAAGGGCCCGGCGGTGCGCGCCACCCGGGCCCAAGCCGACCGCATTCTGTACAAGGCCGCCATTCGCCATCGGCTGGAAAACCAGCCCAACTTGTGGCTGTTCCAGCAGGCGGTCGATGACCTGATGGTGGAGGGTGACCGGGTGGTGGGGGCCGTGACCCAGGTCGGTATCCAGTTCCGCGCCAGCACCGTGGTGCTCACCGCCGGGACCTTTCTGGACGGCAAGATCCATGTTGGCCTGAACAACTATGCCGGTGGCCGGGCGGGCGATCCGCCGGCCGTCAGTTTGTCGGCCCGACTCAAGGAACTCAAACTGCCGCAGGGCCGCCTGAAGACCGGCACACCACCGCGGCTGGACGGCCGCTCGATCGACTTCAGCCAATGCACCGAACAGCCCGGGGATGGCATGCCCGGCGGCATGAGCCCGAGCATGCCGGTGTTCAGCTTCATGGGGCGGCCCGACATGCACCCGCAGCAAATGCCGTGCTGGGTAACCCATACCAACGAACGCACCCATGACATCATCCGCAGCGGCTTTGACCGCAGCCCGATGTTCACCGGCAAGATCGAAGGCGTGGGACCGCGTTATTGCCCGAGTGTGGAAGACAAGATCAACCGCTTTGCCGACAAGGAAAGCCACCAGATTTTTCTCGAACCCGAAGGCCTGACCACCCACGAGTACTACCCCAACGGCATCAGCACCAGCCTGCCGTTTGACATCCAGTACGCCTTGGTGCGCTCCATGAAGGGGCTGGAAAACGCCCACATCCTGCGCCCCGGCTACGCCATCGAATACGACTATTTCGACCCGCAACAACTCAAGAGCAGCTTTGAAACCCGGGTGATCTCCGGGTTGTTCTTCGCTGGCCAGATCAACGGCACCACGGGTTATGAAGAGGCGGCGGCACAAGGCCTGTTTGCCGGCATCAACGCCGCCCTGCAGGCCGGTGCCCGCCACAGCTGGAGCCAGGACACCTGGGTGCCGGCGCGGGATGAAGCCTACCTGGGGGTGTTGGTGGACGACCTGATCACCAAAGGCGTGACCGAACCCTACCGCATGTTCACCAGCCGGGCCGAGTTCCGCCTGCAGTTGCGTGAAGACAATGCCGACGCCCGCTTGACCGAAACCGGCCGCAAACTCGGTTTGGTGGACGATGCCCGCTGGGATGCCTTTTGCCGCAAGCGTGATGCTGTTTCACGTGAAACAGAACGCCTGCGCTCAATCTGGGTCAGCCCGAAAAACCTGGAAGCCGCCGAGGCGCAACGGGTGCTGGGCAAGGCGCTGGAGCATGAATACAACCTGGCCGATTTGTTGCGCCGCCCCGGTGTGAGTTATGCCGCACTGATGTCACTGGACGGTGGCAAGTACGCTGCCCCTGATTTGCCAGTGACTGTTTCACGTGAAACAGCAGACACCGCTGTCCAGGCCGCCACGGTGATTGAGCAGGTGGAGATTGCCGCCAAATACTCGGGCTACATTGACCGGCAGAAGGACGATGTGCTGCGCGCCGCCCATTATGAAAACCTCAAGTTGCCGCAGGACCTGGATTACATGCAGGTGTCGGCCCTGAGTATGGAGGCACGACAAAAGCTCAACCGCCACAAGCCGGAAACCCTGGGGCAGGCTTCGCGTATTTCCGGCATCACACCGGCGACGATTTCCTTGCTGACCATCCACTTGAAAAAATCCAAGTTCCGGGGTTTTGTGACCTCCGGCGAGGAGCGTGATGTCCACCGCGCGGCCAACCCAGCTCAGCTGGACACGGAGGCCTGATGTCAAACCTGGAACCCATGCTGCGCCAGGGGCTTGCTGAACTGGACCTGGCGCTGTCGGACGCCCAGGTCGCCCAGCTGCTGGCATATCTGGCGCTGATCCAGAAATGGACCAAGGTCTACAACCTGACGGCGGTGCGCGACCCGGCTGAGATGTTGACCCACCATCTGCTCGACAGCCTGGCGGTGATCCTGCCACTGCAGCGGCAGTTGGCGCAGCTGCCCGCCGCTGGGTCGCTGCGTTTGCTCGACGTTGGCTCCGGCGCCGGACTGCCCGGCGTGGTGATGGCCATCTGCTGCCCGCAGATCACGGTGCACTGCGTGGACACCGTGGCCAAGAAAGCCGCGTTCATCCAGCAGGTGGCGGTGACACTGAAGTTGCCCAATCTGCGTGGCCTGCATGCCCGGGTGGAAAGCCTGACGGACAAGTACCAGGTGATCAGCAGCCGGGCATTCGCCTCTCTGGCGGACTTCACCAGTTGGTCGGCGGCGGCGCTGGCAGAGCAGGGCATCTGGATGGCGATGAAGGGCAAACACCCCGCCGACGAAATCACCGCATTGCCATCCAGTGTCGAGGTGTTTCACGTGGAACAACTGGATGTTCCTGGCCTGGAGGCAGAGCGCTGCATTGTGTGGATGCGCAGCTCAGGTTGAATTTTCTGATTGTCCAGCCGGCTTTATCTTCCCCCTGGCCCTTTCCGCCCCGGCCTCCATCCCTGCCAACGCCGTTGCCCCCACCCGCAGTAACGTAAACTCCACCCCTGCGCCCGGCGACCTCTCGGGCCAATTTCCAGGACTCTTTCCCATGCTTGGCGTCACCGACTACGGTACTTTTGTTGTCACCATCATCGTGTTCCTGCTCATCCCGGGCCCAGGCAATCTGGCCCTGATCACCTCCACCAGCAAGGGGGGCATCCGGGGCGGACTGGCCGCCACCTTCGGCGTGATTGTCGGTGACCAGGTGCTGATGTGGTCGGCCATTGCCGGTGTGGCCGCCTTGCTGAGTGCTTACCCAAATGTCTTCAACGCGGTGCAATGGCTGGGTGCCGGCTACCTGGCCTGGCTGGGTGGACAGATGCTGCTGGCCAAACCTGGCGCCAAGCCGGTGCTGCAGATCCATCCCCATCATTACCTGAAGCAGGCGCTGATGATCACCTTGCTGAACCCGAAGGCCATCCTGTTTTACATGGCGTTTTTCCCGCTGTTTGTGGACCCGGTGCGCCAGCAGGGCTTGACGACTTATGCCTTCATGGCGGTCACCATTGCTGTGCTGACTTTTCTGTACGGCTTGACGGCGGTGCTGCTGACGCATTTTCTGGCGGCGCGGGTGCGGGCCAACCCGGCCATTGCCCGGGTGCTGGAAAAGGTCGCGGGTTTGTTCCTGATCGGCTTCGGTTTCAAGCTGGCGTTGTCGCGCTAGGCGCGGGGTGCTGGTGTTTCACGTGAAACGTTGGGTGGTGTCTGGTTTCTCCATTTTGAGTTAGGTTCCCATGGCCAAGATTTTCTGCATTGCGAATCAAAAGGGAGGGGTTGGCAAAACCACCTCCACGGTCAATCTGGCCGCTGGCCTAGCCAAGGTCGGGCAGCGTGTGCTGATGGTGGACCTGGACCCGCAGGGCAATGCCACCATGGGTTCGGGCGTGGACAAACGCAAGCTGGAACTCAGCGTTTATGACGTGTTGCTGGAATCCGCCTCGGTGCGTGAGGCCCGCGCCCAGAGCAGCCGCTTGGTCGAGGCAGGCTGTGGTTACGACATCCTGGGTGCCAACCGCGAACTGGCCGGCGCCGAGGTCGAAATGGTCAGCCTGGAGCGGCGTGAAAAACGCCTGAAAACCGCGCTGGCCGACGTGGATGCCGACTACGACTTCATCCTGATCGACTGTCCGCCCAGTCTGTCGATGCTGACGCTCAACGGTCTGTGCTGCGCCCATGGCGTGATTGTGCCGATGCAGTGTGAATACTTCGCGCTCGAAGGCCTGGCCGATCTGGTCAACACCATCAAGCAGGTGCACGCCAACCTGAACAAGGACCTGGCCATCATCGGGCTGCTGCGTGTCATGTATGACCCGCGCATCACTCTGCAGCAGCAGGTGAGTGAACAACTCAAGGCCCGTTTTGGTGACAAGGTCTTTGAAACCGTGATTCCGCGCAATGTGCGACTGGCCGAAGCCCCCAGTTATGGGGTGCCGGGGGTGGTGTTTGACCCGGCCAGCAAGGGCGCCCAGGCGTTTGTGACGTTTGCCAAAGAGATGGTGGAACGTAGCCAGACCATGTAGTCAAATTGGCCTCTAGCCCGGATAAAACAAGCAGTTTTTGCTACAAAAATCATAGTAATGAATCCTGATCACATTCTCATCCTGCCGGGCTGGCAAAACTCCGGTCCACAACACTGGCAAAGCCTGTGGCAGACCCGGTTTGGCTACCAGCGGGTCGAGCAGCACGACTGGATGCGGCCCCTGCGTGGCGACTGGATTGCCCGTCTGGAAGACGTGGTGCTGTCGGCCGACCAGCCGGTGGTGCTGGTGGCCCACAGCCTGGGCTGCCAGCTGGTGGCGGCGTGGGCGGCACACTCCAGCAACACCCGGCGGGTCAAGGCGGCGCTGCTGGTGGCGCCCGGTGACCCCGAGCGCGACGAATTGCGCCCGGTGCTGACGAGCTGGGCGCCAGCCGTGATGCAGGCGCTGCCGTTTCCCAGCACCCTGGTGGCCAGCACCAACGACCCGTATTGCAGCTTTGAGCGCGCCTGCGGTTTTGCCAGCGCCTGGGGGGCCGGCTTGGTGACCCTGGGGGCGATGGGCCACATCAATGCTGATTCCGGCCTGGGCGACTGGCCGCAGGGGCAGACCCTGTTGCAAGCCCTGACTTCGATCTAACGAAAGACAAACATGGTGACCAAAAAACTCAAAGGCCTGGGTCGCGGCCTGGAAGCCCTGCTGGGCCCGACCGTGGATGAAACCACATCGCCCGACGGCGGCCCTGACGGCGGCGCCAACAGCGGCCAGCCCTCCACGCTGCTGCTCAGTGACATGGTGGCCGGCGTTTACCAGCCGCGCACCCGCATGGACGAAGGTGCGCTTTATGAGCTGGCCGAATCCATCAAGGTGCAGGGCATCATGCAGCCGATCCTGGTACGCCGCCTGAGTGATGCCGATGCCGAACTCAAGCGCCGCCAGCAGTCGCCCGAGGGCGGTGGCGGTGGCGCGGTGCGCCCGCTGTACGAAATCATTGCCGGTGAGCGGCGTTTCCGCGCCGCCAAGCTGGCTGGCCTGGACAGCGTGCCCGTGCTGGTGCGTGACGTGCCCAACGAGGCCGCCGCTGCCATGGCGCTGATCGAGAACATCCAGCGCGAAGACCTCAACCCGCTCGAAGAAGCCCAAGGCTTGCAACGCCTGATCAAGGAATTTGGCCTGACGCACGAAACCGCCGCCCAGGCCGTCGGGCGCTCGCGCAGTGCCGCCAGCAACCTGCTGCGCCTCTTGAATCTGGCCGAGCCGGTGCAAACCATGCTGATGGCCGGTGATGTGGACATGGGCCACGCTCGTGCCTTGCTCAGCCTGGACCGGGCCACGCAGATCACCGCTGCCAACCAGATCGCCGCCAGGAAACTGTCGGTGCGTGAGGCGGAAAGCCTGGTGAAGAAACTCGGCGCCGAGTTCTCGCTGGTGGCGACCAAACCCAAGAAAGAGAAGTCGCGCGACCTCAAGCGGGTGGAAGAAGAGCTGTCGGACCTGCTGATGGCCCAGGTGGAGGTGCGTGTCAAAAAACGAGTCAAACGCGCCGGGCGGATGGAAGAAATGGGCGAGATCAGCATCCAGTTTGGCTCGCTCGACGAGCTCAACGGCCTGATCGAGAAACTTCAGCGCGCGGCCAGCCGCTGACCCTGATGCCAATGGCGGCTCGCCTGCGCTGGCCCCTGCCCGCCGTGCTGGCCTGGGCCGGTTCCTGGCTGGCTTATGCGGCCTTGCTGCGTGTCGGCACGGGTGGGCTGTGGGCGCTGGCACTGGCGTGTGTGCTGGGGGCGCTGGCCAGCGTGCTGGGCAGCAGCTGGTGGCGCCGGGGCCTGATTGCGCTGGGTTTTCCGCTGTCACTGGCCTTGTCCGGCGCCGCCGCCGTGCCGGCCTGGGCCTGGTTGCTGCCCTTGTTGCTGCTGTTGCTGGTCTACCCGCTCAACGCCTGGCGCGACGCACCCTTGTTCCCGACGCCGCCGGGCGCCTTGCAGGCGCTGGCGACACAGGCGCCGCTGCCGGCCGGGGCGCACATTCTGGACGCCGGTTGTGGCCTGGGGCATGGCCTCCAGGCGCTGCGCCGCGCCTACCCGGCTGCGCAACTCGACGGGCTGGAGTGGAGCTGGCCGCTGCGCGGCCTGTGCGCGTTGCGCTGCCCCTGGGCGCGGGTGCGCCAGGGCGACATCTGGCGTGCCGACTGGTCCAGCTATGACATGGTCTACCTGTTCCAGCGTCCCGAGAGCATGGCCCGCGCCGCCGCCAAGGCCGGCGCCGAACTCAAAGCCGGCGCCTGGCTGGTGAGCCTGGAATTTGCCGCCACCGCGCTGCAGCCCCAGGCGCAACTGTTCTGCCCGGATGGCCGGCCGCTGTGGCTGTATCAGGCACCGTTTACCGCCAGTGCTCGCCAAGGCGGCTGACCCGATGGCGTCATAAAGTTTGATATGGCGCAACAAATGGCCAGATCAAAAGGTTAAAAAGCTTAATTTTTTCTGGCAAACAAGAAGCACCCTCCTAGAATGAGCCGCAGTGGATGGCTTATTCCAGAAGGAGAGGACATGAAACGGACAACATTGGCCACTTGGGTGTTGGGGCTGGTCAGTCTCATTGGCACGTCGGCCAACGCCGTGGATCCGGCGTCGGTGGTGCGTGGCGGCCGTCTTTATGACAACTGGAGTGTCGAACTCAAGGCCCGCCCGCCGAACCATCCGAATCCGGTCTTCAAGACCCAACAGGTCCGCGTCGATGCCCCCGACACTTGGCGCTGTGTGGCCTGCCATGGCTGGGATTACCAGGGCAACAACGGCGTCAGCGGTGTCCGTGGCCGGCAAAAGGCGGACCCTGCGGCCCTGGTGGCGGTGCTGAAGGACGCCAACCACGGGTATGAAGAATTGCTCGATGACGGCGACCGTCTTGATCTGGCCAACTTCATTGCCAGTGGCCAGACCGACATGCAGCGGCTGGTCGAAGCGGCCCGGCGCGTGAAACCCGCCCAGGCATCAGCGAACAAGGTTTTTGCCACCGTCTGTTCGGTCTGCCATGGCCTGGATGGCGACCGCCTGCGCCAGATTGCCCCGCTGGGTGATTCGGCCCGGCAACGCCCGTTCGAGGTCCTGCACGTGGCGCTCAATGGACACCCGGGCGGCAACATGCCGGCCCTCAGGACGCTGGGGGAGGATACCGTTGTCAGGATGCTGGCCTATTTGCAGACCTTGCCCAGCTTCAATCTGGCAGCCTCGATTGCCAATGGCGGCCGGCTGTATGACGACTGGCAGACCCACATCGCTGGCCAGCGTCAGGCCTTGCCGCATCCAGCCTATCCACCCAAGGCCTATTACGCCAACACTGCCAGCGAAACCTGGCGTTGCAAGGAGTGCCATGGCTGGGACTACAAAGGCAACCAGGGTCAGTACGCCAAGGGTGAGCATGCCACCGGCATCAAGGGCCTTCGCGCCATGGCGGGCGCTGACCCGGAACGCATCATGGCGGTCTTGCGCAGCCGCAGCCACCTCTATGGCGCGGTCCTGAAATACCGGGACCTGCAGGACCTGGCGAACTTTGTCAGCCAAGGCCAGATCGACATGGACACGGTGATCGACCCCCGCACCGGCCTGGCGCGTGGTGATGCCAGCCAGGGTGCAGCGCACTATCGCAGCATGTGCGCGGGCTGCCACGGGCTGGAAGGCCACTTCGTGGCCAAACGCCACACTGGCCGGGTGTCGCGGACCGACCCCTGGCACAGCCTGCACAACATGCTCAATGGCCATCCCGACGACACCATGCCGGCCTTGAGGGAGCTGGACCCCAAGGTGATCAACGACATCCTGGCGCATATCCAGACCTTGAAGGAGCGTCCTTAACTTCTATCCGTTTGTCCTGCCAGCAGACATGGTGCTGGTATTCATCAAGGAGTCGTTCATGAACAAGAGAATCTCCCTATTACTCACCAGTTCCCTGTTTCTCGCCATGGCGGGGTCAGGCTTTGCCCATGCGGCTGTGGATGCCGTACAGGCCCAGGAGCTGATGAAGACCAACAAGTGCGGCAAATGCCATGAAATCGCCAAAACCAAGACGGCACCATCCCTGAAGAAGATCGCGGCCAAATACAAAGGCAAGACCGACGGCGAAGAGAAGATCATCAAGAACATCACCACGGGGCCAACCGTCAAGGACGCGGACGGCAACGAAGAAGAGCACTACATCATCAAGACCAAGGACCCGGCCAAGCTGAAAAATCTGGCGCAGTGGATCCTGTCGCAGTGATCCGGATGCCGATTTGATCGGTGCGATGGTGACGGTCAGCGGCAGATCGTCACGGTAGTCGCCCCCCAGAAACAGGTCAACACCCCGTTGTCCGAGCCGAAAAACCTGACGGGGCTGGAGTGAAAAAACATGAGTAGCAGCAGGCTGAAAGTATGGTTCATGGCTGCGGCGTTTTTCTTTTGGACCAGCCTGCCGGGTGGCGCTGCTGCCGCTGACGCGCCATCCCCCACCGGGCTGGGCAATGCCAGCTGCCTGTCCTGTCACGATGGACAGAAAGGCCAACTGGAAGTGGCGGGCCCGGACGGCGAAAAACGTGCATTGCTGGCAGTCGAGCCAGCCGGGTTTGCCAAGAGTGTGCATGCCGACATGGAGTGTGTCACCTGCCATCTGGAGATCAATGACAGCACCGCCAAGCACAAGAAGACCCTTGGAGAAAAGCGGCCTGACTGTGTGCAGTGCCACCTGAAGCTCAATGATGCCTCGGTCAAGGAAAAGGTGGCTGGTGAACGCCGCTGGATGCAGGCCGTGGGCAAAAGCATCGAAACCTACCAGACGTCCTACCACGCCCGGCCGAATGCCGATGACCCCACCAAACAAAACGCATCCTGCAACGACTGCCACAACGTTCACAGCTTCAATGTGCCACCGCCCGGCACGGCCGAGCGCACCGACTGGCACCTGGGAATCTCGGACCTGTGTGGCAAATGCCATGAAAACCAGCTGGACGACTGGTCCAAGTCGGTTCATGGCCGGGAAATCAAGCAGAAACACAACCCGAAAGCCGCTGATTGTGCTGATTGCCACACGTCGCACAACGTCAGGAAAACGGCATCAGATAAGGTCAAGCTGGCCATTACGGCGAATTGCGGGAGCTGCCATGACGAGGCCTATGTGTCCTACAGGGCCACTTACCACGGAAAGATCACCACTCTGGGCTACGCCCACACCGCCAAATGTTTTGACTGCCATAGCAGTCACGACATTGAGCCGTCTTCGAATTCCGCGTCGAAGATGCACCTCAATAACCGTCTGGAGTCGTGCCAGGAGTGTCACAGCGGCAAGAAGAAAGTCCCTTTGGCAACCGCCGGCTTTGTCAGCTTCAGCCCGCACGGCACCAGCAACAACTTTGCAACCGACCCAGAAATCTGGATGGCCAGCAAGGTGATGATCAGTCTGTTGGTGGGCACCTTCGGGTTCTTCTGGCTACATACGCTGTTGTGGTTCTATCGTGAATACAAGGAGCGTCAGCGGCGCCAATCGCAGCGCCATGTGAACTTGGAAGGCCTGGCCGACGCTCCCGTCCCCCACCAGGGCAAGCATTTCCGGCGTTTCAGTCGCACCTGGCGCATTGCTCACCTGCTGTTTGCACTGAGCCTGATGACACTCACGCTGACCGGTATTCCACTGTTCTACCCGCAGTCACCATGGGCCCAGCCCTTGATGAGTCTGCTCAACGGACCATCCACGGCCGGGTTGATCCACCGCGTGGCGGCGACCATTTTTGCGGGGGTGTTTTTCTGGCACCTCGTTTATATGCTGGTCAGAATCGGACGTGACTGGAGAAACTTCAAGATTTTCGGCCCGAACTCCATGGTGCCTGGTTTGCAGGACCTCAAGGATATCCTGGCGATGTTCAAGTGGTTCTTTGGCAAGGGGCCACGGCCAGTGTTTGACCGCTGGACCTACTGGGAAAAGTTTGACTACTGGGCACCGTTCTGGGGTGTCACCATCATCGGTGTCAGTGGCATCATGATGTGGTTCCCACACATTGCGGCGCAATATTTACCTGGCTGGGTTTTTAATGTCGCGGCGATCTTCCATAGCGAAGAAGCGTTCCTGGCCGTGGTATTTCTGTTCACCGTGCATTTCTTCAACAACCACTTCCGCCCCGACAAGTTTCCGCTGGATCGGGTGATGTTCACGGGCACAGTGACGCTGGAAGAACTGCGGCATGAACACCCACTGCAATATCAGCGTTTGTTGGACTCAGGAGAGCTGGAACAACATCTGGTGGACGCCCCATCACCCGCCATGGTCCAGGCTGCAACGGTGCTTGGTTTCGTCCTGATTGTGGCCGGTCTGATCTTGCTGACACTGGTCGGGATCGGGTTTTTCACCAGCCTCTAGGGCACTTGTCGAAGATCAAGACTCTGTTGAATAGGCCTTGACCAGGGTGGGCAACTGGCGCGTAATGAAGGCGTAGCAGGTTCTCTTTGAAATGGATTGTGCAGGCATGCCTGCCCCATGTGGGGTGGATGCCCAACGCAGTCAGTCGCGTCCACGTGGCATACAAAGAGGCTTGCTACCTTGCTTTCTGAAAGAAAGAACGTGCGCATGAGAACGCGGTTTTTGCATGCCTTGACGCGGCTGCCCTTGCTGGCTCTTCTACTGGGCCAGCCAGCGTTCGGCCTCGAACCCCGTGATCAACAGGCGCTGGATCTGATGAATTTTGCCGTCAAGCAGACCGTGAAAGAAACCGGTGTTGAGGTCATCGGTGTCGGCTCCTGGACCTCCGGGAAGAATTACAAGGGACCACTGACCGGCAGAACCTCTGACCACGACATGAGGGTGGTTCTGACAGGGGAGACCAGCCAGGCGGCCCAGGCCAGGAAGTGGAAGGACTTCCAGGAAAAGCTCAAGGAGAACATCGTCGCCAGCGGGCAGGCCAAACGCCTCAGTGAAGCAGACATCGGGAAACTGCTCAAAAGCACCAACGTGTACCCGCCCAGCCAGGTCATGGAGACGGTTGAAAGTGCGCAGGACGCCAGGAAACTGTTCGACCGGATCGGCACCCAACCCAATCTCGGCGGTGAGCCGGTGGAAGGACTCTGGGGCAAGGGCAGCAAAACCTACACCCACTACTACGAGGAAAAGTCCGGCAAGCTCTTTTTTATGGACCCGAAATATCCGGACCGCGTGATGACCGGCGGGACCGACCTCACCCATCTGGTCGAAGGCGTGGAGGCCTATACCACTGCTGGCGAGGTGAACAAGGCCGGGCAATGGGCCGAGAAGGTGCTCGAACAACTCGGGGAGGGCAACGTCGACAAGGCGGCCAAGCAAGCCGAGCGTTTGCGGACCTCGATCAACAAGGCCAGAAGTCTGGAGCGGCTGGGCGGCAGAGTCGATTACCTGGACGACATCGTGAGTGGCAAAGTCACCGACCCGCAGGCGATTCGTGCCGCCGTGGCCCGGGCCAGGCAAGAGGCGGGTCTGTTGCTGTCGCTGGCGAATGAGTCCAACGTCAGGACACGCCATGTCATGCGCAGTGTGCTGGCGAGCGAGGGCGGGACGTTGTCCAGATCGGGCAAGCTGTTCTGGAAGTACGCCGACAAGGTGCCGGTGGGGCAGCTGTTTCGGGCCTGGCAGCTCTATGGCTACTACGCCAGCGCGAAGGACATTTCGGCCATGACCGGGCCCGACTTCAATGCGGCGGTGCTCAATGCCTATGCCAAAGAGCTGGGTTGGCTGGCCGGGCCGTTGGCAGGTCTTGGCATGGAGCTGGCCGATGCCACGCTGCAGGCCGCGCGCCAGGGCGCCTACGGCGTCGTCACCGCCTTTCAGGACTGTGAAAATCTGGCCACGGGCATCCACTCCGTCAAGGGCCGGGAGGCGCTGAACAAGGGCATGAGCATCGACCAGATGGCGTCGCTCTTTCCTGACACCGCCGACGGCCGGTCAAGGCTGAACAACTTTGTCTGGAGCCAGGCCCACCAGGCCTCTTTGAGGTTTGAAAACAATGTCTGGGTTGAAGACGCCACTATCAGGAATTCGCTCTATCAAAAGTGTCACGCTACGCTGGTGACGATGTGGCAAGAAAAGCGGCTGGCGCAGATCAGTGCTTTCAACCAGTTGTTCCTCGAATTCGACAAATTGGCGGCGCGAGACAAAGCCGTCATCACGATCCAGCCCTACGGTGATCCCGTCCCGTTGAGGGAGCCAACCCAGCAGGGAAAGGTCGCGACGGTCACGATCAATGCTGTCACGACCCAGGACCCGGGGAAGATGCAGGACCTGCTGAAAAAGATGAACACCATTCTGGCCGCGCTGGAAGGTGGCAAAAAGGGGGACGTGATCTTCGCTTCGGCGGTGTATGAGTTCTCGGTGGACGGGAGGCCGCAGCCCAGGCAATATGCACCCGTGCATCACACAGCCATCTTCCGGACAGCGGGGGAACACCTTGCCCGCCTGGCCGTCGAGACGAGTGTGGTGGCGACGCTGCTGAGCGACGACATCACACAGCATGCGATCCTGCAGGGCTACAGGAAGAAATACCCATCCACCGCGACCCTGCCCTTCAGTGTGGTCGACGATACCGCACGGGTCGCCCTGCGGATCGACGCACCCCGCACGGTCAAGGTCGGGCAGTCATTCCAGCTCATTGGTGTGATCGAGCAAAGCCAGGTGGAGCGCTTGCCGGTGCAGATCGCCTGGGGCAACATCGGCAACGGGCAGCGCCTGCTCAACGGCTACGCGCCAGCCGTGAACCGGGCTGAGCGCACACCCGGAAGCTACCAGTATCTTGCTGAGGCTTTCATGGTGGAGCAGGGCCGCTTGGTCAAGCTGGCAGAGGCGCGCACCGTGGTCGAGGTTGTTGCCGAGGAGAAGAAGCCCGACGTCGCCGACTTTCTGTCTGCGCTGCAGACGATGTCCGATGACCTGAAAAAGCAGATCCCGGCCAAACCGTCAACTCCGGCGCCAACACCTCAGCCGTCCACACCCGGGAAAAAACCTGATCCGAAGCCGGCCGCACCCCAAGCCAATATCGCTGAAAAACAGGCGCTGTGCGAGTGTCTCAACCGCTACCTGACGGGTGAACGCACGCAAGAGCAGCGGCGCAGTTATGACAAATGGTGCACCAACAAGGAACGCTGCAAGGGGACCGAAATCTACCTGGTCGAACCCTTCAAATATGTTCCGGGGGGTGACTACTGCTGGGGTTACGAGGAGTGCCGCGAGCACAGTTTTGATCCCGAGACAAAACAATCCTCCACCCGAACTTGCGGCTCGTTCCAGGGCGCTTATTACATGAACCAGGCCAAGGAAATGTGCGCCCGGCAGAAATGAGCCTGGTTGAACAAAAATCAGTCTCTAGCCCGCGTATTGATTGCCTATGTAGCTATCTTATTTGTAGCATTTTCGGGCAAAATCCAGATACCAGTCCAGGCAGCCGGGGTTGGCCATGGCGTCGCGGTTGACCACCTTGTCGATCGGCTGGCCCAACAACAGCTTCTTGATCGGCAGCTCCTGCTTTTTGCCTGACAGGGTGCGCGGCACCTCGGCCACCTGGAAGATGTCATTGGGGACAAAACGCGGCGACAGCGCGGTGCGGATGGCCTGGTTGATCCGGGCCTTGAGCGCCTCGTCCAGCGCCAGGCCGGGGCGCAACACCACAAACAGCGGCATGTAACTTTCGCGGCCCAGGTACTCCAGGTCCACCACCAGGGTGTCCAGCACCTCGGGCAGCGCCTCCACGGCGCTGTAGAGTTCGCTGGTGCCCATGCGCAGGCCGTGCCGGTTGATGGTGGCGTCCGAGCGGCCGTAGATGATGCAGCCGCCCGTGGCGGTGATCTTCAGCCAGTCGCCGTGGCGCCACACGCCTGGGTACATGTCAAAGTAGCTCGACAGGTAACGGCTGTTGCCGCGGTCGCCCCAGAAGTACAGCGGCATTGAGGGAATCGGCTGGGTGCACACCAGCTCACCAACCTCGTCGATCACCGGCTGGCCCTGCTCGTTCCAGGCTTGCACGGCACAACCCAGCAGGCGGCACTGCATCTCACCGGGCACCTGCGCCAGCTCGCGGTGGCCGCCGATGAAGGCGCCGGCGAAATCGGTGCCGCCCGAGATGTTGCACCACCAGATGTCCCGCCCAAACAGGCGCTGAAACTGTGCCGTGCCCCAGGCCTGCACCTCGGGGGCCAGCGGCGAGCCGGTGCTGCCCAGCGCCCGCACGCGGGAGAGGTCACCGCAGCTTGACAGGTCCAACCCGGCCTTGAGGCAGTTGGCATAAAACGCCGCACCGGCGCCAAAGAAACTCACGCCGGTGCTGGCGCCAAAACGCCACAGCGTGCGCCAGTCCGGCTGCGCCTGGCCGCCGCCGGGGCTGCCGTCAAACAGGCAGCAGGTGGTGCCGCCCAGCAGGCCGCTGACCTGCACGTTCCACATCACCCAGCCGGTGGAGCTGTACCAGTGAAAGCGTTCACCCAGGCTGTTGGCCTCGTAACTGCAGCCAATGTCGTTGTGCAGGGTCTTGAGCGCCAGCGCCACCAGCACCGTGCCGCCATGGCCGTGCACGATCGGCTTGGGCAGGCCGGTGGTGCCGCTGGAGTAGACGATCCACAGCGGATGATCAAACGGCAGCCAGAGCGGTTCAAATGCTGCGGTTTGGGCATCATTTCGGCTGGTAGCCCACGTCAACAAAGCATCATGCGCTATCAAATCTGAAGTTCCTAGGCAGGCATGAACCACCACGTGGCGCACCGAGGGCAGGGCCGCGCGGATCTCCGCCACCACCGCGCTGCGGTCGATGTCGCGCCCGCCGTAGCTGACGCCATCACAGGCGATCAGCACCTTGGGCTCAATCTGGCGAAAGCGGTCCAGCACCGCGTGGCTGCCCATGTCGGGGGCGCACAGGCTCCAGACGCCGCCGATGCTCACCACCGCCAGAAAAGCCACGACGGTTTCGGGCACGTTGGGCAGGTAGGCCGCCACCCGGTCGCCCGGCTGCACACCCTGGGCCTGCAGGTGCAGCGCCAGCGACGCCACCTGGCGGCGCAGCTCGGGCCAGCTCAACTCGCGCGCCGGGCCTTGGTCCAGGCTTTTTTCGTTGTGGCTGAGCAGCGCCGGCTGGCCGGCGGCATGAGCAGCTTCCACATGCCGCAACACCTGGTGCGCATAGTTGAACTGCGCGCCGGGAAACCAGCGGGCGCCGGGCATGTGGCGGTCGGCCAGCACGGCGCTGTGCGCCGTGGGTGACTGCAACTCGAAATAGTCCCAAATGCTTTGCCAGAACGCGTCCAGCTCGGTGACCGACCAGCGCCACAGCGCGTCGTAATTCTCAAAGTGGCGCTGGCGCTGGTCGCGCAGCCAGTCCTGGTACCGGCGGATTTGGGGCAGATGGGGGGCGCTCATGGGCAGAAAGCTTAGCAGTTCCGGCCAGGGCCAGCGACCCCGCCGCCGGGCCTGGCCCGGCTTCCCGGATAATCCCGCCCCAACATGGCAATCATCACACTTCTTGACGCCCAGCTGGCATTTGGGCATGTTCCCCTGCTCGACCACGCTGATTTTTCACTCGAAACCGCCGAGCGCGTGGGCCTGATCGGCCGCAACGGCGCGGGCAAGTCCAGCCTGCTCAAAATCCTTGGTGGTCTGGAAAAACCTGACGACGGCACATTGCAGGTGCAGAGCAACACCCGCATCGCTTATGTGGCACAAGAGCCGCAACTCGACGCGGATGCCACCATCTTCGACGCCGTCAGCGACGGGCTGGCGCGGGTGCGCGCGCTGATCGACGACTATTCGCAGGGCCATGGCGACCTCGATGCGATGCAAAGCGAGATCGAGGCGCTGGACGGCTGGAACTGGGAGCAGCGGGTGGCCGAGACCCTGCAGCGCCTGCATCTGGCGCCGGACGCCATTGTCAGCACGCTCTCGGGCGGCAACAAAAAGCGGGTGGCGCTGGCGCAGGCCCTGGTGGCCGCGCCCGACGTGTTGCTGCTGGACGAACCCACCAACCACCTGGACCTGGACAGCATCGAGTGGCTCGAAGGCCTGCTGGTGGCGTTTAAGGGCGCCATCATCACCATCACCCATGACCGCTCGTTCCTGGACAACGTGGCCACCCGCATCGTTGAGCTCGATCGCGGCAAACTCAGCAGTTACCCCGGCAACTTTGCCGCCTACCTGGTGCAAAAGGAAGAACAGCTGGCGCAAGAGGCCGTGATCAACGCCAAGGCCGACAAGCTGCTGGCCCAGGAAGAGGTCTGGATCCGCAAGGGCGTGGAAGCCCGGCGCACCCGCGCCACCGCCCGCATCGTGCGCCTGCAGGAGCTGCGCGCCCGGCGCCAGGCCCGGCGCGACACCGTGGGCAGCGTCAACATGGACATTGCCACCGGCGCCGCCAGCGGCAAGCTGGTCTCGGAGATGGTGCACGTCAGCAAGTCTTTTGGTGACAAAGTGATTGTTCGCGACTTTTCCACCACCGTGCTGCGCGGCGACAAGATCGGCCTGCTCGGCCCCAATGGCGCGGGCAAGACCACGCTGCTCAAGCTCATCCTGGGTGAGCTGCAGCCCGACCCGGCCCCGGCCAATGCCCCGGCGCCCGAGCCGGGCCACAGCCCCTGGGGCACGGTGCGCCTGGGCGCCAACGTGACGGTGGCCTATTTCGACCAGATGCGCAACGCGCTGGACCTGGACGCCACGCTGGAAGACTTCATCAGCCCCGGCTCCGAGTGGATCGAGATCGGCAACCAACGCAAACACGTCAAGAGTTACCTGGGCGACTTCCTGTTCTCACCGGCGCGCGCCAATTCGCCGGTGCGCTCCTTGAGCGGCGGCGAGCGCAACCGCCTGCTGCTGGCGCGCCTGTTTGCCCGGCCCGCCAATGTGCTGGTGCTCGACGAGCCGACCAACGATCTGGACATCGACACGCTGGAGCTGCTGGAAGACCTGCTGCAAAACTACGACGGCACGGTGTTCCTGGTCAGCCACGACCGCACCTTCCTGGACAACGTGGTCACCAGCACCATTGCTTATGAGGGGGATGCGTGCTGGCGCGAGTACGAGGGTGGGGTGACCGACTGGCTGACGCAGAGCCGGCGCGCCGGTGAACTGGCCAAAAACAAAGACCAAAATGGGCCTAAGCCCGCAAAGAATGGACGTGAACAGCTCTCAAAAACAGAGCAAGACGTGGCGCCTGAAGCCGCGCCTGCTGCGGCCAGCGCCGCCGCCACGCCGGCCAGGGTGCGCAAGCTCAGTTTCAAGGAGCAGCGTGAACTCGACAGTCTGCCCGATCTGATTGCCCGGCTCGAAGCCGAACAGGCCGATGCCAACGCCCAGCTGGCCGACGGCAGCCTGTACGCCATCGACAACGCCCGCGCCCTGAAGCTGGCGGCGCGTAGCGCCGAGATTGAAGACGAACTGCTGCTGGCGCTGGAGCGCTGGGAGTTGTTGGGCGGTTAATACGGGCGCCGCCGCCCGCCGTGGTGCCGGGCCAGGCTCACAAGGTGGACAGGGGAATGCTTTCTGCCGACTCGTCGGCCTGCAGCAGGGTGATGAGTTCGGCCAGGTTCTGGTCAAGCTGTTGCAGCGTGGCTGCGGGCAAGCGGTCCAGCGCCACTGGCAGCACCCCTTCAAAAGGCCCGGGCACCCTGGCCAGCAGGGCCAGCGCCTCGGGCAGGACATCAAGCTGGACGTGCCGTTTATCGGTGGGTGACTTGTCCAGCCGCACCAGGTTTTTTTGCAGCAGCACCTTGATCAGGTTGCTGGCGGTGGACTGGTGCACGTCCATGCGCCGGGCCAGCTCCCCCAGGCCAATGCCGGGCTCATCCCGGATCAGGCTCAGAGCCCAGACCTGGGCGCCGCCCAGACCCACCTGCTTTTCGACCTGTTTGAAGTGGCCGCGCACCGCGTTGAACACCACGCGAAAGCGGCGCAGCACCTGTGCGGATTGGGCCGAGGCGGTGCTGCTGGCAGAGTCATTGAGAAGCATAGGCAAGCGCAAATCAGGAATTGGCACCATCATAGTGCAAGCCCCCCAAAAAAAAGGAGCCCCGCAGGGCTCCGAACTCTCGCTAGCAGTTCTGATCGCTAAAAAAGAACAGCGGGGCAATTATATTTGGGCAAATGAAAATATCACTCAGGGATTACCCGTGCGCGCCATCGGGACCTGATCGCGCGGCTGCAGCGCGACTTGCGCCCGGGCCGTGCCAGGCGCCGGTGGCTGGTCCGGCGTGTTGTCGCCGGATTTCAGCGTGCGCTCCATCCAGGCGTGCAGGTCGCCCCACATCTTGCGCATGTCGGCGTCAGTGGGGGTGCGCAGCGCGCTGGGCAGTTCAACCGTGACCACCGGCAGGCCGCGCTGCACCCCGCTGTAGTTGCCCAGCGAGCCGGGGAACACGCCCACCTGGTCCAGGTACAGCCGTCCCAGCCGGGTGGGCGGCATCACCGGGCCGTCAAAGTCCAGCACGCCATAGGGCGCGTGGATGCTGACGATCACCTGCGGCTTGAACGCGACCATCTCGTCATAAAGGTACTTGGCCTCGGGTTCACTCAAGGGGGTGCGCCCAGGCCAGCGGCGCGGGTCCTTACGGGTGCGCTGTTCCCAGTACACCCTGGTTTCACGCTGCCAGTTGGGGGTGGGGAAGTTGCGGTTCAGGTCCACCCCGTTGGCGTTCATGCGCCAGGCCGGCTTGCGCAGCAGGCCATCGGGGTTGAGCACCGGCACAAACCGCCAGTGGATCTGTTCGGGCGAGGCCTGCGCCATTTTCAGCCAGTGCAGCGCCACCGCGGCGGACGACAACTCGTCGCCGTGCATGGCCGCCACCACCAGCACCCGCCGACGGGCCTGCGGCGGCACCACGTCACGCACCAGAATGGCGCGCCCCTGCACACTGCGGGCGCCGCTGGGCTTGAGCTCGGCGTCCTGGCACAGGGTTTTGGAAACATTCGGAAGTTTTTGATAAAAATCGGCACAGGCCCACGTCGAAACTGGAGTAAGTGCTATACATACAATAGCAAAGATGAATAACTGTGGAAACCTGGGGTGCATCGGCAGATTTTAAAAGCCGCTCGCCAGCCATCCCATTGCACCTACGGCAGGCGTGGCACGGCAATATCGGGTAAATTGGGCCGGATGTCGTTGCACCAATCCGCCGCCCCAGCCCGGCTCCCCCATTTTTCCAAGACCGAATTCCGCACCGCTTTGGGCATGTTTGCCACCGGTGTCACCATCGTCACGGCACGGGCGCCCGACGGCAAGCTGGTGGGGCTGACGGCCAATTCATTCAACTCGGTGTCGCTGTCACCGCCGCTGGTGCTCTGGAGCCTGGCGCGGGCGGCCAGGTCGTACGACGCGTTTCACCAGGGCTCCCATTACGCCATCCATATCCTGGCGGCCGACCAGCAGGCGCTGGCGCAGCGTTTTGCCACCCCCGGGATCGACCGTTTCGTCGACCTGGCAGTGACCGAAGGCGCCAGCGGGGCGCCGCTGATCAGCGGCTGCGTGGCAACGTTTGAATGTTTCAACCGGAGCCGGTATGCCGAGGGTGACCACGTGATTTTTGTCGGCGAGGTGGAGTACTGCAGCCACCGCACCGGCGCCTCGCCCCTGCTCTACCACGGCGGCCAGTTTTATACCGAGCATCCGCTTTGAGATCACCTGTCCTGCCACCCCGGAGGCAGGCGTAAACTCCAGCTCATCACCACCTCTGCAGGAGACGCTCGTGAGTCTGAATCCGGCTGAAAAAATCCGCACCGTGGCCCTGGTCGGGCATGGTGCCGTTGGTAAAACCACGCTGGCCGAAAGCCTGCTGGCGGCCACCGGGGCCATCACCAGCCGTGGTGTGGTGGAAAAGGGCAACACGGTTTGTGACTTTGACCCGATTGAAAAGCAGCTGGGCCACTCGCTGCAGTCGGCCCTGGTGAGCCTGACCAGCGCCGACACGCGCATCCACCTGATCGACACCCCCGGCTACCCGGACTTTGCCGGGCAGGCCATGGCGGCGCTGGCGGGGGTGGATACCGCCTTGATCGTCATCAGCGCCCAGACCGGCATTGAGCTGATGACCGAGCGCATGTTCGATTTGGCCGGCGAGCGTGGCTTGTGCCGCATGCTGGTTGTGAACAAGATCGACACCGACAACCTGGACCTGGCGGCGCTGGTGGACAGCATCCGTGAACGGTTTGGCAAACAATGCCTGCTGCTGGATCTGCCCAGCCACCAGGCGCAGGAGGTGGTGGAGCTGCTCGGCCACGATGACGGCGACAGCGACTTTGCCTCGGTGGCCGCAGCCCACCGGGCGCTGATTGACCAGCTGGTTGAAGAGGACGATGCGCTGATGGCGCGTTATCTGGAGGACGGTCTGGACCCCAGCCCGCAGGAACTGCATGCGCCGTTTGAAGCAGCGCTGCGCGCCGGTCACCTGATTCCGATCCTGTTTGTGTCGGCCAAGACCGGTGCCGGGGTGCCGCAATTGCTGGATGCGCTGGTCAAACTGGCACCCAACCCGAGCGAAGGCAACCCGCCGCTGTTCTACAAGGGTGAGCCGGGGCAAGACCCGCAAGCCTTTGCTGCCCAGCCCGACGACGCGCTGCATGTGCTGGCCCATGTGTTCAAGGTGGTGATAGACCCCTTCATTGGCAAGGTGGCGGTGTTCCGGGTGCACCAGGGCACGGTGCGCCGGGACATGCAGCTTTATGCCGGCTCAGCCAAACGCGCCTTCAAGGTCAACCACCTGTACCGCTTGCAGGGCAAGGACTATGTCGAGGTGGAGGCGCTGGCGCCTGGCGAGCTGGGTGCCGTGGCCAAGGTCGACGAGATCGACTTTGACTGCGTGCTGCATGACTCGCACGACGAAGACCACATCCATCTCAAGCCGCTGGTCTTCCCTTTGCCCATGCAGGGGCTGGCGGTGCAGACCCGGCGCAAGGGGGATGAGCAGCGGCTGTTTGACATCCTGCACAAGCTGGAGCAGGAAGACCCCTGCTTTACCGTGGAACGCCACCCCGGCACCAACGAGACGGTGATCCGCGGCCTGGGCGACATGCACCTGCGCGCCAAGATGCTGCGCATGCAGCAGCAGTTCAAGCTGGAGCTGGACACCAGTGCGCCCCAGATCGCCTACCGCGAAACCATCCTGGGCCAGGCCGAGGGCCACTGCCGGCACAAGAAACAAAGCGGTGGTGCCGGCCAGTTTGGCGAGGTCATGCTGCGCGTGGAGCCGCTCGAACGCGGCGCTGGTTTTGAGTTTGTCGATGTCGTCAAGGGCGGCGCCATTCCCGGCGTGTTCATGGCTGCGGTGGAAAAAGGTGTGCGCCAGGCGCTGGCCGAAGGCGCCGTGGCCGGGTTCCCGCTGCACGATCTGCGGGTGACGGTGTTTGACGGCAAGACCCACGCGGTGGACGGCAAGGAGGTGGCGTTTGTCGCCGCCGCCCGCAAGGCCACACTGGAGGCCGTGCGCGCGGCCAGGCCGGTGGTGCTGGAGCCGCTGGTCAACATTGAGGTGCAGGCCCCCGAGGCCACCATTGGTGACCTCACCGGGGATCTGGCCAGCAAACGCGGCCACATCACCGGCACCCAGCCGCGTCCGGCAGGCACGGTGGCGATTTCCGGCCAGATGCCGCTGGCCGAGCTGGGTGACTACCAAAGCCGGCTGAAGTCGCTGACCTCGGGTCAGGGTTCCTACAGCCTGGCGTTTTCACACTATGCCCAGGTCGGTGCCGACACCCAGGCCAAGTTGGCAGCATCGTTCAAGCCCGACAACCTGGCTGAGGACTGACGCCCCTGAGCTTCTTTTGGCTGGTGAACACACCGTGGCGCATCACACCCTGCTGGCCTACTCCACCACCGACGGGCATACGCTGCACATCTGTGAGCGGCTGAAGTTTGTCATGACTGCACTGGGCCAGCGCGTCACGCTGCTGCCGCTGGCGCAGGCGGGTGCGCTGGATCTGGCGCAGTTCGAGCGCATCGTCATCGGCGCCAGCATCCGTTATGGCCACCACCAGCCGCAGGTGGCGCAGTTCATCAGCCAGCACCAGGCCTTGCTGGAGCGTCGGCCCAGCGCGTTTTTCAGCGTCAACGTGGTGGCGCGCAAGCCCAACAAGAACCAGCCCGACACCAACCCGTACCTGAAAAAATTCCTGCGCCAGATCGACTGGCGCCCGCAGCTGACCGCCGTGTTTGCCGGCAAGCTCAATTACCCGGTCTATGGTTTTTTTGACCGACAGATCATCCGCTTCATCATGCTGCTCACCCACGGCCCGACCGACCCCAGAACGGTGGTCGAGTTCACGGACTGGGCCCAGGTGGAAGCTTTCGCCCATGCGGTGTGCGCCTTGCCCGACCCGGCGGGCGCCGCCATTTCACCCTGACATTTCTGCTGGACACCAACCATGTTCAAACCCCAAGCCCTGACCTTGCTGCTGTTGACCTTGACCCTGGCGGGGTGTGAATCCATGTCCGAATCCGAATGCCGCACGGCCGACTGGGGCCGGGTCGGGCTGGCCGATGGCAGCCGTGGGGAGACCGAGCGGCGGCTGGCCGACTACACCGAAGACTGCGGCAAGATCGGCGTGGTGCCCAACGCCCGCGCCTACCGTCAGGGCTGGGACAACGGCATCCAGCGGTTTTGCACCGCGGCCAATGGCTGGCGCGAAGGCGTGGCGGGCCACAGCGGCAAGGCCGAGGTGTGTGTCGGCCAGGCCGGCTATGCCAGTTTTGCCCGCTACCTGGATGCAGGTTTGCAGGTCTATCGCACGCAGGAACGCATCCAACGAAACACGCAGGAAAGCAACCGGCTGCAGAAGAAATTGGAAAGCGCCACCACGGACGAGGAAAAGCGCCAGATCCGCCGCCAGTTGCAGGACATTGACCGCGACCAGTTTCACCTGCGCAACCAGATGGGCCAGCAGCAGCTGCTGGCGCCGTGAGGTCCAATCAGACCGTCGCGACCAGCAGTTCCTCTGAGCTTGACGGACGCAGGCCATCTGTCCTGTCGGCGAAGTAGCGCTCGGTCAGACTGGCTGCCGACACATGCCGGGGTTCCCGCAAACCAGCTTCACGGGCCAGTGCCAGCATCTCTGACGGGGTCAATAGGCTGAGAAAGGGTGTTCCCGCTGCTCGCGCAAATTTCTCCGTCATCTGTCGTCCGGGACGCTCCTCGGGCTCGACAAGCTCCAGTGGCAGCATGAACGTCATGGCCAGTGTGGAACCCGGTGCGAGCGCCGCGACATGGCGCAGTGTGGCCATGATCGCCTCCCGGGTGAGGTACATGGAGAGGCCGGTGGCGGCCACGGTGGCAGGCTGTCCGGCTTCGAAGCCGGCATCATCCAACTGCTTCCACCAGAATTGTCCCGCCTCGAAATCGACTGGCACCAGCCGCAGCCACGGCGGGATACCGAAGCCAAGTTCGATCAGGCGCTGCCGTTTCCAGGCCTGAGGACCCGGCTGATCGACCTCGAACACCCGCAGCCCGCTGGCCAGCTCCGGCCTGCGCTGGGCAAAGGTGTCCAGGCCGGCGCCAAGAATGAGGTACTGGCTGACGCCTTGGTCAGCCTGCGCCGCCACCAGATCCTCGATGAAACGCGCACGGGCCACGATGGACGCACGGGCGCGGCGCGTGGCCTTCACGGCCATGTCCGGGCGGCGCTGCCAACCGTCATCCGGGGCGGCCAGTTGCAGGCCGATCTCGTCGGCGAACACATGCGGTGGTGGGTCGACCTGGACGTGCATGGCTCGCCACAGGGCGACCCGCACCGCCGTTCTGTCTGCTGCCACGGCTTGTCTGGCGTCAATGGTGTGATCAGGCGCAATCATGATGGACCTCGTCAAAAGGAAGTGACGGATGCTAAACATCTCAAGGCCTTGTTGAAATAGCCATAATGGAAATTGATTTGATAGCTTGGGTTGAAAGTGGCGATGCGAAACTTGCAAGGTTTGAACGCATTTGTTGAGAGCGCTGAAAGCGGGAGTTTCACTGGCGCGGCCGTGAAGCTGGGCGTCACGCCTGCTGCCGTCAGTAAAAACGTGGTTCGACTTGAGAAGGAGCTGCAAGTCCGCCTGTTTCATCGATCGACACGGCGCCTGGCGCTGACAACCGAGGGGCAGACTTTTTTGGCTCAGGTCGGAAGCGCCCTGAGATCGCTGAACGAGGCAGCGGACCAGCTGACCCGCACCAATGCGGAGCCGCAAGGCAGGGTCCGGATCACCTCGGGGATCTCGTTTGGGCGTCAGTTCATATTGCCCGCTCTTGCGAAAATCGCGCGCCGCTTCCCCAAGTTGGAGATGGAGCTGAATCTGGACAACCGCACCGTGGACCTGGTTGGCAGTGGTGATGACATTGGCGTGCGCGTCGGAGAACTTCATGACTCCAGTTTGATCGCTCGGCCGATCTGTCCATTGATCAGCGTGCTCGTTGCTTCGCCAGCTTACCTGCGCCAGCACGGAACACCGGCCACGCCTGAAGACCTCAAGGATCATCGCGTTCTGGGGCTACAGTTTGCTTCGGGAGAAATGGCCAAGTGGCGGTTCAAAAACGTTTCAGGTCGGGGAACCATCAAGTGGGTTCCACATGCGCAGGTGTGGACCTCGGACCCGGACCTGTTCATGGAGCTTGCGGCTTCAGGTGAGGGGATCAGCCAGGCTGCGCTTCAGCATGCTGCCCCGCTGCTTCGGAGCGGCCGCCTGAAACTGGTTCTCCATGACCAGTATGAACATGAAGGGCGGCAAATATTCCTGTGTTATCCCGACCGCCAGTTCCTGAGCCAACGGGTGCGTGTTGTGGTCGAGGCGTTGTGCGTAGATCTGGCTGCGCAGCCAGATCTGGGACTTCGACTCAACGCCATTCCCCGTGAATGGTGCGCCAGCTGACAGGTGGATGCGGACGAGGCGTCCAAGCCAGCACCGGTGCACGGCTTGCGCAAAAGTATTAGGCAACTGATTGGTTGCATTTTTCAGTAGATGACCCCATAATCCAAAAATGCAACCGATCAGTTGCGTTTTAAGGAGTCATGTCATGAGCCATTACCAACAGAGCCTCATCCTAGAGGCAAACCCCGCTGCGGTGTACGCCGCACTCACCACTCCCGAAGGGCTGCGAGGCTGGTGGACGCAGGATTGCGACGTCCAGGCCAAGACGGGTGACACGAACCACTTTCGCTTCGGACCCAACCACAAGGACATGCGCATTGAACGGCTCGAACCGGGCCACGAAGTGCGTTGGCTGTGTACGGGTGCCCATATTGCTGTCGACCAGCTCACGCGCAGGGACGAATGGGTGGGCACACAGCCTGTGTTCCGTCTGACGCCGCAAGGCAACGGCTGGACCCGTCTGGACTTCGAGCACATTGGCCTCGTGCCCAACTTCGAGTGTTACACCCTGTGCTGCGATGGCTGGCGGTACTTTCTGGCCAGTTTGCAACAATTCGTCAAGACCGGCCAGGGCACACCCTACGTGCTGGATAGCGCAGTGGTCACTGCGCCATGAAATTGGAAACAAGGAGTGAACAGACCATGAATACCAGATCAGACAATGACCGTATTGAACGCAGCATCGTCATCAACGCCTCGCGTGATCGCGTCTGGCACGCGCTCTCGAATGCCGAAGCGTTCGGCACCTGGTTCGGCGCCAAGCTGGAGGGCCAGAGCTTTGCGCCCGGACAGCGTGTGCGCGGCCAGATCACCGTCTGCGGTCACGAGGACGCGTGGTTTGACGTGGTCATCGAGCGCATCGAACCACAGAACCTGCTCTCGTATCGCTGGCACCCCTATGCCGTCGAGCCGTCTGTGGACTATGACGAGGAGGAGCCGACGCTGGTGACCTTCACATTGAAGGATGCGCCCAGTAACGGCACGCTGCTGACGGTGGTGGAGTCGGGGTTCGACAAGGTGCCACCGCACCGTCGCCTGGAAGCGTTTCGCATGAACAGCCGTGGCTGGGAGGCGCAATTGAACAACATCGCGCGACATGCCAGCGCGTAGCAGCACGGCGCAGGGCACGGACCAGCGCGACACGGGCTTGTCAGCCATCGTCCGGTCAAGCGAAACGCTGGCCAGCGTCTTTGCGGCATTGGGCGACCCGACGCGCTTGAAACTGGTGGCGGTACTTTGCGCGGGCGGTGCCTTCTCAATTGCGCAGCTGACGGCAAACGCCGAAATCAGCCGGCAAGGTGTGACCAAACACCTTCAGGTGCTGGCGCAGGCGGGTGTGGTGCGCGACGTGAAGCGGGGCCGCGAACGCCTCTGGCAGCTGGAGCCAGGGCAGATCGATGAAGCGAAGCGGACCCTGGAGATCATCGGCAAAGAATGGGAAGTCGCCCTGGGGCAACTCAAGACGTTTGCAGAGTCCCTCTGATTTGAGGGATGGCTGGGATACACGAGCCGGCCCCGGAGCGCCTGTGTAACTGGATAGCTATTGATTTAATAGCTATCCAGGTTTATTTGATCTGGGCTACAGGCCGATTTTGCTTGTAACCCGAGGGGATCACTGCTTGACCGCTTCGACCTGCACCACCAGGCGCACGTTTTTCGGGAAACCCCAGTCAATGCCGTAATTCATGCCGAACTGGGTGCGGTCCAGCGTGCCTTCAAAGTCACCGCCGCAGACTTCGCGCTTGAGCATCGGGCTGTTGTAGCAGTTGAAATTGGTGGCCTTGAGCGTCAGCGGCTGGGTCTTGCCCAGCAGCGTCAGCGCGCCGGAGACTTCACTGACCTTGTCGCCGTTGAAGCTGAACTTGTCGGCGACAAATTTCATGGTCGGAAACTTTTCCGTGTCAAACAATTCCGCAGTTTGCAGATGTTTGGTAAACGCTGGAAAGCCGGTGTTGATGGAATTGGTGTCCACCACGATCTCGACCTTGCCCGTTTTGGCGGCGCGGTCCAGCTCCACGCTGCCCTCTTTCTTGTCAAAACGGCCGCGGTTGGTGCTGGTGCCAAAGTGGCCGATCTCAAACGTCACATAGGTGTGCGCCGGATCGATGGCGTAGCTGGCGGCCTGGGCCGGGAGAGTGCTGGCCAGCAAGGCGGTGGCAGCGGCGAGAGGCAACAAGATGGAACGCATAAATACTCCTGAAAGGGTGAAAGAAAACCGTTGAAAAAAGAGGGGCAGAAATTGAAAAATGACTCAGAGCTTGCCGACGCCGGTGAGTGACAGCTTGAACTTGACCTGCACGTCGTCGGCCACCATCGAGGTGTCGGCCCATTCGCCGTCGCCGATCTTGAACGCCAGGCGTTTGAGCGGCAGCACGCCGCTGGCCACGGTGACGCCGGCGGCCTGGCTCATGGTCAGCGGCACCTGAACGTTCTGCACCTGGCCCTTGATGGCGAGTTGGCCGGCCACCTCGTATTTGCCCGCGCCCAGCGCCTTGAAGCTGGTGGAGGTGAAGGTGGCCTGGGGAAACTTCGGCACATTGAACCAGGGTGCCTTGGGCAACTCGCTGTCCATCTCGGGCGCACCCAGTGTGGCGCTGCCCATGTCGACGGTGAATGCCACTTTGCTGCTGGCCAGCTTGCTGGCGTCAAAGCTGAGTTGGGCGTCAAACTTTCTGAAGTGACCGCTGATCGGCACCCCCATCTGTTTGGCAACAAAGCCCAGTTCACTTTGGGCGGGCAGCAGTTTTTGCTGGGCAAAGGCGGGCGCGGCCAGCAGACTGGCGCTCAGGGCGCTGATCAAAACCTTGGTGTTCATGGTGCGGGTTCCTGTGGAAAAGTGTTGACAGAGAGGCAGGGCTTCAGCCTCGGCCCGGCAGCATGCGCTGCAGCAGGCCATCACGGTCCAGCCAATGGTGTTTGAGGGCGGCGGCGATGTGCAGACCGGCCAGCGCGATCAGGGCCAGCGCTGCCAGCTTGTGCAGCGGTTTGATCGATTCGGCCAGCGCCTTGTCGGCGGGCAACAGGTCCGGCAGGCTGATCTGGCCAAACCAGACGATTGGAAAGCCGGCTGCCGAGCTGTAGGCCCAGCCCAGCAGCGGCACGGCAAAAAACAGCAGGTACATCAGGTGATGGGTGGCGTGGTAGGCACGGGTCTGCCAGGCCGGCATGGCCTGGCGGATGGCTGCCGGCAGCGTTGGCGGCCGGTGGGTCAGGCGCCAGCCCAGGCGCAGGATGGTGAGCAGCAACAGGCTGACACCGGCCCATTTGTGCCAGTTGTACAGCTTCAGGCGGGTGGGTGAAAACGGCAGGTCCGTCATGTACACCCCCAGCACAAACAGGGCCAGGATCAGCAGCGCCAGCAGCCAGTGCAGGGCCATGGCCACGGCGGTGTAGCGCGGCTGGTCCGTGGTCGGGTCGGGCAGGGATGAGGTCAAAACAGTGCTCCAGTTGAGGTTGATCAGGGATAACCCTGATACGAAACCGCAAGTTTAGGGAGCAGTCATTGCAAATGGATTCAATGGAATTGTTGGCAATATTCAATTAATTTGAATAATTACAACACCAACCCAGGTCCTGGCGTGGGCCTGGGCGCCCACCGTTCACGGTGCCAATGCACAAAGCAGACATTGCAGCTTTCACCATAGGCCAGACCGCGTGCCAGCACCGCCTGGCTGTCAGACAACATCCTGGCATTCAGGAAACGACTCGGCTTGAAAATTTCAGTTTAAAAATACCTGTTTTAGAAAACACTTAAGTGCAATAGCCTGTACGTACATCACCAGATTAGAATCTTTTGCACATTTAACGAGAAAACGGGTTCCGGGGAATGACAACAAGACAAATATCTCTGATATTCCTCATTGCGTTTGCTGCTGGCATTGCCATTTTGTATGCGTTCGGAATCAATAACCAGCTGGTGTTTGACGATGGGCGCCTTACAGATGGCACCGTCTTTGGTCAGTATGGCAGCCTGATGCAGGTTAAACCGCGCCTGCTGTCCTATGGCAGTTTTGTCTGGATTCAAGACATCTTTGGCGAGGGCTGGTGGAAGCAGCGCATTTTTAATATTGGGCTGCACATTGCCACAGCGTTCGTGCTTTATATGTTGGCCCTTGAGCTGCTTCATCGCACTGAGTGGGAAGAGAACACCCGTAGTCTGCCGCAATTCTCCAGTTCGCTGGCAGGGGCTGCCCGCATGGGCGTCGTCTTGTGGGCCTTCAATCCCGTGGCTGTTTATGCGGTGGCTTACCTCATTCAGCGCTCCATACTCATGGCCACGCTGTTTGTCGCCATGGCCTGCTGGAGCTACGTGCGCGGCTTGGTGACTGGTCAATTGCGCTGGCGGGTATTGGCCGCCGTCTGCTACGTGCTGGCAGTGGCTTCCAAAGAACACGCTGTGACCGCGATTCTGCTGACCGTGCCGCTGTTTGTCTTTGTCAGGCGACCCAGCTTGCAGCGGGTGATTGGGGTGATGGCGGTAGCCGGCCTGGTGCTGGTGGCTACAGGCACCGTGCTGTTTCAGCTCTACGGGTCTATTGTTGGCACGGTCTTTGACGAAACATCCCGGGCTTTTGCTGCCCAGTTGGCGCTATTGCGTCCTGGGATTGATCAGCAAATCTATCCATTGAGCATCATCAACCAAGCCAGCTTGTTCTTTCAGTATGGGTTGATGTGGTTTTTGCCAAATGTCAACTGGATGTCCGTTGACATCCGGCCCAGTTTCCCTTTGACGCTATGGAGTTGGCATATGGCTGGTGCCCTGGCTTGGGTCAGCACATTGATCCTTGGCGTCTGGTTGGTCATCCGCCGCAGCGATGTCTGGGGCTTGATTGGCTTGTGCTTGTTGATACCGTGCCTGCTTTTCTTGACCGAATTTGCGACGGTCTGGTTGCAAGACCCCTTTGTTTTGTACCGCAGTTACCTTTGGGCCGTCCCGATTCCGATCTTCTTTGCATTGCCCCTGGTCGGCACCTCGCGTCGCACCTTTTACGCTGTCGGGCTGATCGTGGCCGGGCTGTTTGCAGCCCTTAGTTTTGAGCGCATCAACAGCCTGCAAACGCCCACCACCACCTGGGCCGATGCCAGCGCCAAAATTGACAAGCAAGGCCCGGCCAACGCGGTAGGTCGCTGGCGCTCGGTGCTTAATCTGGCGGCCGAATACCAGGACCGGGGCGATTATCAGGAAGCCTTGCGCCTTTTCAGTCAGGCGGAAGCTTTGGGTGAGCCTTTGGGTTCGGCTCGGTTCAATATGGGTGTCAGTCTGCAACAACTCCAACAGCACCCGCAAGCCTTGGAGAACTTTGTTCAGGCCGAGGGCAAAGGTTTCACCGAAGCGGCGCTGTATTACCACCGTGGTGAATCGCAATATGCCCTGCGGCGATTTGCCGAGGCTTTTGAGAGTTTCACCAAAGCACTGCAACACCGACAGGGACCAGAGGCAGCGCAATTTACCCGCATGCGCCAAGCCGAAGCGGCCGTAGGCAGTCAAAATTTCGATGCTGCGATCACGGCTTATCAAACGCTGATCCAACAAGCCCCTGACAAACAACGCTACAAAATCGGCTTGAGCATGGCCTTTGTCGGCAAGAAAGACTACGCGGCTTCCTTGGCCATTCTGACGCCGGCCATTGCGCAGCACCCCACTGGCCCAGCTTATTACGCCCGCGCCCTGACCCACTTTTACCTTGGTAACCGCGTAGCCAGTGCCCAAGATCTGGAACTGGCCATGCGCGCTGAACCCGCCAACCCCATTTATCGCAAGCTGCAACAGCAGTTGAATGAGTCCCCGGCTAAGGCCACACCTCAAGCGGTGACAAAGTCAACGGCAAAACCATGATGGCCAACCTGCAAATCACCACCAGCTTGCTTGGCCTTGGTCTGGCTTTTTTCATCCTGTTTCTGGTGCGCCGTGACCATATCTACATTTCACATGCCCTATTCTGGATTGGTATTGCCGGCCTGGCCGCCCTGCTGGGTCTGTGGCCAGGTCTGATCGACCGGATCGCTTCCTGGGTGGGCATCAGCTATTCACCGGCAGCACTTTTGTTGGGTGCCGTCGTGGTGTTGTTGGTCAAATCTCTCTACTCGGACATCACGCACACCCAACTTGAGCGGCAGTTGCGTCGGCTGAATCAGCGGATGGCATTGATGGAGGTGCGAGGGGTGTCGGCTGATCACAAATCGGACGAGGCGTAGCGAGTATCAAAGCCAATTTGAATTTGGTATTTCAGGCAAAAATCTTGCCCCCAGCCCCCAGTAACACTATCGCCAGCAAAATTTGCATCCATCGCCCAGAGATCTTCCGACTCAGCAGGCTCCCGATGGCGGCAGTGGGGACAGAGCCAGCCAGCAGGCTGATCAGCATTGTCCCGTCCACCATGCCGGCAATCAAATAGCCAATACCCGCGACCATCGCTAGGGGTATTGCATGCACGATGTCGGTGGCAATCAAGCGATGGGGACTCATTCGGAGCGGGTAAAGATAAAGCAGCATGACGCTGCCCAGCGCACCAGCCCCCACTGAAGTCAACGCCACGACAATCCCGAGCGTGACTCCTGCGCCTACCGTCAACCCCGGTTGCAGGCGCGCCAAAATTTCCGGTTTGATCAACCGGCGCTTGTGTGATTTTGCTAACAGGCATGGCGCAAAAAGCAAACCACACGCGGTCATCATCACGATCAAGCCAATGGCATGCGTCAGCCATTCCACTTTTGATACTGTCGTACCGAGGCTGATCACCACAACGACCAATAGGGCGACCGGCAAACTGCCAAGCCAAAGACGTTTCACTATCTGCCAGTCTACCTGTCCCATATTATTGTGAATACGGGCAGCAACCGTTTTGGTCAGGGCGGCAAACCATAGGTCTGTGGCGACAGCGGTGGTCGGCGGAACCCCAAAGAACAAGAGAAGTATCGGCGTCATCAATGCGCCACCCCCGACGCCTGTTAAGCCGACGATCAAACCAGTGATCGCACCTGCTGTGGCATATGCATGGTCGATCATCGCAACCGCAAAAGCTTTGGCGCATGAATAGATGGCCGCTTATGACAGCCATGAGCAAATTTCTGTGGATTTTGTCGCATTATGGATATATTTAAGAAAATTCATGTAATTGTAAATTCGAAAGAATAAAATGTCATCTGTAAAATTTTTGTTGCAAATTACGACATAACGGGACTTATGGAAACTGTGGATCTTCTTGGGCTAGACGCTCATCAGGTATGGGACACCGAACGTGCTTTTCAGCATCTTCGGGCCATGGGCTATGCGGATACCAAACGAACCACTGAGCGGCGATTGCATGAACTGGCGATATTGCCTCCTGAGCTGAAACCCGAGCAACTGAAGGATGAGTTTGATCGCCCGCCCATTATGTTAGTACTCGGGCAGGAACTGGAAAAAGCGCGCAGTAAACGCAAACTGGTGCTATTTGCTCAACTTCATGCCTTGGCGACTGGACAGGAGTGTTTGCATGCCAACGATGCGCGAGGTGCACGTTATTGGGTGCCGATGGCCAAGGTTTCTTCCGTACCAGAGCAAATGACAACTGCGATTGAGCAACTGCAAGCATTTGTGAGCAAAGAGGTGGTGGTGTTCCCCCACGGGCGATTGGTGGAGCTTTGCCGCCAGATGCCAGACATGCCATTTGTCAATTTGCTAGCCAATCAGCCGACTTTGAACTTAAATCGCCAGATTCTTGGTGTTCGGCGAATGGAGTCGCAGGAAAAGATTTGCATCCCATACTTGCAGCAATTAGAGAACGAAAGTATCCATATCATTCGTGAAGCGGTTGCAGAAGCTGACAATCCGGTCCTGCTTTTTTCAGCGGGTAAAGACAGTGCTGTCCTGTTGCACTTGGCTCGCAAAGCGTTTTATCCATCGTTACCACCATTCCCGCTGCTTCATGTGGACACGCGTTGGAAATTTCAAGAGATGTACAGCTTCCGTGACTATATGGCTCGCGAAAGTGGCATGGACTTGCTTATACACATCAATCCCGAAGCCATACAAAAGAACATCAACCCTTTTGATCACGGTTCGGCCTTGCATACCGATATCACCAAAACCGAGGGTTTGAAACAAGCTTTGGACAAGTACAAGTTTGATGTGGTATTCGGCGGTGCCCGGCGAGACGAAGAAAAATCACGTGCTAAGGAGCGTATCTTCTCGTTTCGAACCAGCTCTCATCAATGGGATCCGAAAAACCAACGTCCCGAGCTCTGGAATCTCTACAACACACGCAAAAATCAGGGTGAAAGCATCCGGGTCTTTCCACTCTCAAATTGGACAGAGCTCGATATTTGGGAATATATCTGGCAAGAAAGCATTTCGGTGGTCCCGCTGTATTTTGCAAAAGAACGTCCAGTCGTTTTACGCGACGGTATGTTCCTGATGATTGATGATGATCGCTTTCAATTGTTGCCGGGTGAAGAAATCCAGACTCGTAAGGTGCGTTTTCGGACCCTGGGTTGTTATCCACTCACCAGCGCGGTGGAGTCACGTGCGGAAACATTAGAAGACATTATTCTGGAATTGGCCGGTAGTCACAGTTCCGAGCGGCAAGGTAGGAAAATTGATTCCGACGTTGCTGCCAGCATGGAAAAGAAAAAGAAAGAAGGGTATTTCTGATGACACGTTCGCAGACCAGACGCCACGCCCAAGCATCATCAAGCTATGCACATCCGCCAGTTCCACCAAATACCGTGGAAGCGTTCTTGGTGCAGCAGCAAACACAAGATATGCTGCGCTTCATCACCTGCGGTAGTGTGGATGATGGAAAAAGCACCTTGATAGGGCGATTACTTTGGGAGGCCCATCAACTCTTTGACGATCAACTTGCCACGTTGGCAGCAGACTCGAAAAAATATGGGACTCAAAATGGTGATATTGATTTTGCGTTGCTGGTAGATGGTCTGGCGGCTGAGCGGGAACAGGGCATCACCATCGATGTGGCGTATCGCTTCTTCGCCAGCGCGCGACGAAAGTTCATCGTGGCAGATACGCCAGGTCACGAGCAGTACACGCGCAACATGGTCACAGGTGCATCTACCGCAGACGTGGCAGTACTTCTTGTAGATGCGAGCCAAGGTTTGCTGACGCAGACGCTTCGCCACGCCTATCTGGTGTCGCTCGTGGGTATTCGACACGTGGTACTGGCCATCAACAAAATGGATTTGGTAGGTTTTGACGTAAAAACATTTAGCCAAGTCAGCGAGGCATTTGCATTGTTTGCTCAACCACTTGGTTTTGAGAGTATTACCTCCATTCCACTATCGGCCCTCAAGGGTGACAACATTACCCAAAGATCAGCCAATACAGTTTGGTATGTTGGCCCTACCCTGATGGGCTATTTGGAAACCATTGAAGTCCATGCACATAGCTCCGACAGACTGGTATTTCCGGTGCAGTGGGTTAGCCGACCAAACGCATCATTCCGCGGCTTCAGCGGGAGTGTGGCTGAAGGCAGTATCAGGGTTGGTGACGAAATTCGTGTCACGAGCTCAGGCCAAACAGCCGCGATTGCCGAAATTGTCACGATGGCTGGATCATTGACGCAAGCAGCCAAGGGTCATGCAGTGACCTTGCGATTGAGCAAAGAAATTGACATTTCCCGTGGCGACATACTTTCCTTGAGCCAGCATCCACTTGAAACCACTGATCAGTTTGAAGCCGTTTTGGTCTGGATGAACGAGGAAGCCGGACTCACCGGCCGTAGTTATGACATCAAGCTTGCAAATCAATGGGCTTCGGCCACCATCACGACCCTTAAATATCGAGTAGACGTCAACACCTTGGCACATCAGGCTGCCACACAACTCGCCTTGAATGACATAGGTATTTGTAACCTGGCTACTTCAAAACCTTTGGTTTTTGATAGATACACGCAATCAAAACCTTTGGGAGGCTTTATATTGATAGACCGCTTCAGCCATGCCACGGTAGCTGTGGGCATGATTCGCCATAGCTTGAGACGTGCACAAAATGTGCATAAACAGGCGTTGTCTATTACCCGGCAAGATCGAGAAAAACTCAACGGGCACAAAGGCAAAGTCATCTGGTTCACGGGTCTCTCGGGCTCAGGGAAGTCAACCCTGGCAAACGCGTTAGAGGCAGCGCTTAATCACCAAGGCAAACGGACCTATCTGCTGGATGGTGACAACGTGCGTCAAGGTTTGAACAAAGACCTTGGCTTTACTGATGCGGACCGGGTAGAGAATATTCGTCGCATTGCCGAAGTGGCCAAACTCATGTTGGACGCCGGCCTGATTGTGTTGACAGCCTTCATATCCCCTTTCCGGCAAGAGCGAGAGATGGCTCGGGAACTGATTGGGTCAGAAAATTTTGTCGAGGTGTATGTGAGCACGCCGCTGAATGTCTGTGAACAGCGGGACGTCAAGGGTCTGTATAAAAAGGCCCGCAGTGGCCAGCTTCCCAACATGTCAGGAATCAGCAGCCCTTATGAGCCGCCATTGGCACCACAGGTCGAACTGAACGGCAGCGATGTGCCCATTAAAGAAAGTGTCTCTCATTTACTCAGCCAAATTGCTGCAAGAATTTGGTGACCTACACTCAACATGAGTTCCAAAAATACACTTTTTACATTAGGATACCCCCCATACTGAAAGAACACGTTATGAATAGCTACCATGCAAGTCGGATGCTTAGATTTTGTGTCGCGCTAACGTTAGGCCTCCTAAATCACATTGCTTCACAAGCAGGGCCTGCCAATCCTTTTCCATACCTGATTAAACAACCGGATGGGACATCATTCACCGCTGTGCAACGCGGTGATGAATTTCAAGGCTGGACAGAAACTGAAGATGGGTTCTCAATTACAAAAAATCATCGGACTGGATTTTTTGAATATTTGACTGAAGATCCGCAGGGAAACGGTACACCTTCTGGCATTGCAGTATCACCGAATGGAAAAATTGCAATTCAGCAGCTGAATGGAAAGAAAAGTATTCGCCCAATTAGAAATGTAGAATTGGAACAATATTCAAATGGTTTTCTTAATAATGTAAGAATTTTCAATAAGACCGCTGTGTTAGGTGAGTCAACATCCAGCTTGGAAAAAGTCACAGGTATTTGGGCGCCAACACCTGTTACAGGGTCGAAAAAAATTCTCACCATATTGGTAAATTTTTCGAATATTGGTTTGAGTTCTAACGCCTCTACCTATTGGTACAATGCCATTCATGGTACCGGTGCTTCTGTTGCTCAGTACTATAAGGATAATTCATTCAATAATATATCAATTACTCCGGTGGCACATACCCAACCAGGCAATCCTGCTGGTATTGTTTCCGTCAATCTTGGCCAAGCGCATCCTGGTTGCGCTGGTTCTTGTAGCTACTCTACGGAATCCACTTGGATTAACAGTGCATTAGCAGCGGCAGCACCCTATGTTGACTTCCCTGCACTGGATACAAATGGTGATGGAACCATATCAGTTGATGAAACATTAATCTATTTTATTTTGGCTGGGTATGAAACATCTGCTAGCTCTGGCTCATCGCCTTCAATATGGGCACATGCTTGGGGTGGATCAGGAGTCAGTGTCGAAGGAAAAAATGTCAATCACTGGGCTTTGAATGGTGAGCGATACAACGCATCAACTTTAATGACGATGGGTGTTATTGCTCATGAAATGGGTCACGCCATGGGTGGACTTCCGGATTTATATGACATTGCAGGAATAAATAAAGGGCTAGGTGCTTTTAGTCTCATGGCCAGTGGTTCATGGGGTAGCAAGAGTGGTGAAACTGGGGGAGCTACTCCAGTCGGCATGGATGCTTGGAGTCGTCAATATCTCGGATGGTCTACACCTCAACAAGCAACTACTGGAACAACATTTCAATTTGTTAGTGGACTCAGCAGTTCGAGTTCGGCATTGATGTTGATTAACGAATCAATCAGCAGCAGTGAATATTGGCTGATCGAAAATCGCCCACCAACCAGTTGGGATGCAGGAATGTATCGTTTTGTGGGGAGTTGGACAGGTGGTTTACTGATTCAGCATATTGATCTAAATATTGGATCTAAATCAGCAAATAGTTTTAACAAATATATCGATGGATCACATCAAGGAAATATGGCTGAGGAGCCTTCCACAGCAGTCTGCAGTCTTGCAGCCATATCAGGGAGTACGCTTGGCTGCGCTTCCATTCTCTATTATTCGGGAAATAGCACTACTTTCAATAATACATCTAATCCAAGTTCAGACTATTATTCATTAGGTGGGAGTAATTTGGGAATTTCAGGCGTTTCAGCGCCAAGTGGTGTCATGACGGCTGTTGTGGAGATTTCTAATACGCCACCTGTCAATTACGTCTTGACTGTAGCTAAAACAGGTGAAGGAGTTGGTACTGTTACAAGTAGTCCAAGCGGAATATCCTGTGGAGCTACATGTAGCGCATCATTTGGAGCAGGTTCGGTAGTTAATCTGATCGCCACGAGTACTGGGTCCAATATATTTATGGGCTGGAGTGGCGCCTGCACAGGTACGGGTTCATGCAGTGTGACTATGGATAGTGCCAAAAATGTTGTTGCTAACTTTACTGTCGGCACGGTGATTTCTCCTCTGAATCAAACTAATCTTTCCGGTGCCGCTGGTAGTAGCAGTTACTATTCCTTTAATGTACCGGCTGGCGCTCGCAATCTGCTAATACAAATCAGCGGGGGTACGGGTGATGTTGATCTTTACGTCAAAGCGAATCAAACCCCAACGCTACAGATGTTTGATTGTCGCCCCTATTTGCCGGGTAACAACGAGAGTTGTAGTTTTCCAATGCCGGGAGCGGCAACAACTTATCAAATCATGCTACATGCCTACGCTGCGTATAGCGGCGTGACCCTAAACGCAAGTTACACCATCCCCCCGACGGGCTACACACTTACGGTGAGCAAGACGGGTGCAGGGGGCGGAACGGTCACAAGCTCACCAGCGGGTATCTCTTGCGGCAGCACATGTTCTGCCACGTTTGCAGCAGGCAGTCTGGTAACACTGACCGCTGAACCTGCTGCTGGTTCAGCTTTTTCTGGATGGTCTGGCTTGTGTTCTGGTCAGGGTTTATGCAGTTTTTCTATGAATTCTTCGCAGTCTGTTACGGCATCGTTTAGAAAAATTACGACAGATATAACACCTATATTGATGCTTTTATTAGGTGATTAAATATTAGGCAAGATTGGGGGAATCTATGGTAACAACTAAGAAACAAATGAACTGAAACTATATTTCTGAAATCAACATGAAAGGTATTATTATGAAAAAAATTCTTATATCCACTTTAATGATGACAACTTGCCTTGCATCGCATGCAGTTGCAACAGATGAAACTCGATCAAATAATATTACTTTGGTTGCATCGTCTGCCGGATCATCGTATCTAAAAACGGCATTGCCACTTGTCGATACTAAGTGTGTTTATAATGTTTTGTATTTTCCCTCATACACTTTACCTGAGACAAAATATTTGTACTCTATGGTTTTATCAGCATACTCACAAAATATGCCAGTAACACGTATCGTGTATGATAGAAACCCTAACACAAATGAATGCACAATTTTTACCGTAAGCTTTTAATGTGAATGTAACAGCCACATTGCGGCCTATTGGCATTCTATAGCAGAATAGTAAAGCCCTTGCGACATACGCTACCCAGTGGATGTGGAAATACAATCACGATCGGGTCCGCACATAGCCTTGGGCGGCATTACCCCAAAGCAGTGATTGATCATGGTCGCATAACCATTCTACTTCTTCCATCGGTGGAATACGGGGGATTCCGGAGAATGGTATAGCAACCTGCTGGAGGTAGAACTCACAATTTAATGTGATTAATATTTTTTTTGACCAAACTCAAATCACAAATTTCAGGCCACATTATTTTAAAACTTTTTACAAAAGCAGAACTGTTTTGAGAAAATTGACTTGAGCTAATTGCATTTCGCATATCACAAATTAATTTCTCGCATTTCATATATTCTGGACTTGAAAGAATTTTTTGACGATCTTTTTCGTCTTCAAATGCTAACGTATGATCACGATTCATGCTGTGAATATAATCTCCAATATATTTATTTTCTTTCAGACTATCCCAATCGCAGTTATTTTTTGAAAATAATTGCAAAGTTAAAAGATAATCTTCCATAAATCGCTGCCCAGGCAAATATAAAATGTGAGTTAAATTTAAATTATCTAAGTCCAGCATAAAACTATGCAGCGGAGCATGATTGTGTGTGAGGAATTCATCATAAGAATAGCCGTATTCATAGTTACGTTTGCGATTAATAATTAATTGGCTTTCTGAATTATATATAGTTGAATAAACGCGACCAAAACTAACTGATTTCCCGGTCACTTTTAATCGATCAATCAACCAGATGTATGCATCCGGTGATAACAGATCATCAAAATCAAGAAACGCAGCATAACGTGTTTTCACTCGTAGTAAAGATTCGTTTAACATCGTAGATCTTAAATCACTCTTTCCATTTTCTGAATAATACGAAAACACCTGTGCCTTACAATCATTTGGCCAATCAAAATTGGCAATTAAATTCTCTAACGCTAAAACTTGCTGTTCTTCAAGATCTTGAGCTGCAATAAGAGGTGTCACAATACAATCTCTCATCGCATACAAAGTAAACAATGCATTTTCCAACTCATCAAGATCAGCTGACTTATGAAAGCGAATAATGGTTGTTACTCGATTTTGAGTAACATTATTTTTATTCGATGGAAGTGCTAAAAAACTACGTGCATTAGTGCTGATCTTAAAATTCTTATGCCCAGATTTTTCGACCCTTGCAGGAAAAATCAACATTGGAGCATCGTATCCATTTGAACTCGCCACTGACCCATTTTCAGTGACCATAAATGGTGAACTATTGATGTTATAGCAATTAGATATGACTGTAGAACCAGACACAAATGCGAGTGCTAGCATTTGTTCTATTGCATCAGAATTGAAAAAGGCTACTCTACGAAATTCCAAAATAAAGTCAGATTCGTCCGGCTCTTGTATCACAGCCATAGAAATATATTTACCTAAATCTGCTGATTTAACGCTGACTGAACAGCTTTCAAAAATTGTTGAATTTAATATACAGCGAAAAAATCGTTTTCTTAATAATTCATCCAGATCAAGCTGACGAATAACAAATTCTGGAATAGATATGTGTAACTTTATCCCCGTTGGGTAATTCTGTCCGCCATACTCGGTGGCCGAATAAGCCTTGCCAGATAAAGCACGTCCAACAGAATTTAAGTAGGCATACCCATACCGGGAGTCTGGCTCTAAATGTGCACCTTCCGCCCATTCATTCCACGCATTGACAATAAGAAACTGCCGATCAACTGGTAGGTTAGCCTGGGTATAGGCAATTGAATTTTCCATCCACTCTTGGAAGCGCTGGGGCGTGCTCCCGTGAAGCAAAAACGCTTCAGAGCCATAGCGAGCGGTATTATCCCAATTTGGAACAGTTGCTCGGAAATAGCAAAAATCTTTGGTATCAGTCTGGCCAGCATAAAAATTTGCGACTGCATCGTATGCCAACACACTCCCATTCACAGGCCAATACTGATTAAGCGAAGATTTAATGTCAGGTACTGCGCCGCCAGTCCAATCATGTAGATTTCGTTCAGTCCCCGCATCCATTCCAAAATTTCTTGGATCGCTGGCACCGCGGGTTAAAACTGCAACCACATACGGCTGCTTTATCCCGGCGTTAAAACACTCTTCCCGCCAAATATCAAGGTACTCTTTACAATTAGGTATTGATGATGGTCGATAGATAAATAGAACGGGTCGATCCTCAACTCTTATATATCGCGAATCTCTGAAAAATGGAATCAGATAATTAATAAATTCTCTAGCATCTTGAGCTGAATAATTCTGTCCAAGCAAAATATCAGATTCATTGCCATCCCAACGCCGAGTCCAATTCTCATTTGCCCAACAAAAACAGAATGGAATGCAAATATCTTTATTGTCCAGAAGGAGTTGAGCAGGTTTCTCAAGAATCAATTTTCCAGAAAACCAATAATGATAAAAAATCTGTCCGTAAACTCCGGATTTTTTCATCATCGCAGCTTGAGATTTCAATACATCTGCTGAATTCAACAGATAATAACCTAGATCAGCATGAGGTATATGCTGCTGGTAGTGGCCTTGAAACAGTGGATAGGCCGCTTTTACTTTAGTCCATTCGGTAAACCCCTCGCCATGCCATCGATCATTTTCAGGAATTGGATGAAACTGGGGTAAATAATAAGCCAATACTTTTATATTTGAATGAATAATATTATCTGAATAATCATGTTGTATTTCATATTGTTGATAATCCTCAATCGAATCCATATTATGAATTCGAATACAATTGCCTGGATACTGGGATGCAAATATGAGTATTAATCTCTCAAGCGCATGTGCCAAAGTTCCATCCGCAGGAATTGGCTCTTTTTCAAAATCATCGTACCCCAGAGGCAGCGAAAGAAACTCCTTCAAACAATCCGCACGCCCCCAAAACATTGCGCCCTCTGGGAACTCAACCGTTGAAAAATTTTGAATAGAGATTTTTGTATGGGTAATTAGTATATTCTTCGCAATTTGATAGTTATCATCCCAGCCGGTAGGTGCCTTTATAAAATTATTTTTCCCAGCGGAATAAACGATCTTAGCATTTGATTGAAGTAACTTGATTATATGGGTGACGTGACCACCGGTACTATTAGGTTTTCCTAATAGATTAGTCATAATTTCCTCGTGCCAACCTGTCAAATTGCTATTGTGGGGACTCTTTTTTGTATGGATATGGCAAATAATTTCATATTCAGCTAATCTTCCGCCAAATTGAGCAATTAATGGTGCAATATTCCTACCTCGATTTTCAACTCGCTCAACAACAATTAATTTTGCGTTTTTTAGTAATTTTTTTAATTCATTCTCGATATTATTAATAATTGTTGATTTTTGTACCGAAACATATAGGTCATACTGTATAGGAAGGTTGTTTAAATAGTCAACCATCTGTAAAAGCATATCTGTATAAAAAAGATGCAAATGCAGAGCAACAGATGTTTTATTTAAAGATTCCGGTGGTCTAATATCCAGTAATGGATCAATGTAATAAGGCACTATAGAAAAAGGAGACTTATTGAAAGCAATTTGCCTATATTCTTCATTTATTTGCTGTGATTGTGTCTCACTTATTTGCTTTACATTATTAATGCGCCATCTAATTCCAGATATGCCTTCTGACAAAACTACATTCAGTACTGTTCGTGTTGTTGAAAAAAAACCGCCACCTACCCGAATAATTTGCAAAAATAGAGACAATAATCTCTTTGCTTGATGAATAAAATCTAGGCAAGAACGCAGTGGCTGCGTAATCCGCCAACTTTTACTTTTTTTAATATTGTCAACGGTTATTTCAAGGCTATTCAGCCACTCGCTTCGCTCTGCAAGAGTCTGGTTCAAGCTGGCAATTTGCACTTCCTTCGCTGCAAGATCCTGACTCAAACCGGCAATCTGACTCTGCTCGCTGGGAAGACCTTGGCCCATGCTGACAATCTGGCTGTCTCTTTCTCCAATGGCCTTGTTCAGACTGGCGATCTGACCCTCTTTGTCCGCAAGAGTTTGACCCATGCTGGTAATCTGGCTGTCTCTTTCTCCAATGGCCTTGTTCAGACTGGCGATCTGACCCTCTTTGTCCGCAAGAGTTTGACCCATGCTGGTAATCTGGCTGTCACACTTCACTATCGCTTTTAATGCAGCATCTTTTTGTGTGTAAAGCCTATCAGCCAAATTCAAGAAAGAAGACATGCGTTCAAATTCGGCTGCCCAACGCGCAACCATATCCCTTAGCTCCGGGGAATTTATCGGCACGTTATCTGATGCTACTTTCACCAACGCTGCGTAAACCTCCCTTACAAGTGCAGGACAAGCATCGTCTAGTGCTAAGTCATTCAAGTCATATACTGTATGACGTAGTCCGAGGTCGAGAAATTCCTGCTTGTAAACTTGCAAAGCATCATGATCAATAATCAGATTAAGTTGCTCTGCGATCCGTCCCAATTGGTGATCCGGCAACAACATTAATGAGTCGTAGTCAACCAAGACACGTTTGCCGTCAGCACTATCTGACATCATCCGGATGACGTGCCCCAACCATAACAGGTAACTTTTTTCTGCATCAAAATTGTCGCGCTTTTTCAATGACTTCACTACACTGATCGGGTGACGCAATGCCAAAACGTACCCAACGTCAAACTCGCAGTGCTTAAACACAGCGCGCCAAAACGGTAGGAGCTTGGTTACGCGCGGATCTTTGAAGCCAAAGAGGGGAGAGTCATCAACCTTTTGCCGAAGCAATTCAACCGCACGAAGGAAAAATCCTTTGTTGCGCAATACATCAACATCTTTTTCATCAATATTTGCAAGTGAATGCCAATCAAGACCTAAATCATTTAGTATTTCGACATCCAAATCATTGAAATAAATATCTTCCCAAAAACCCTTTTCATTGACACCAGCCAAAGGGCCATACATGGTCTGCCCCAAATCCACGCCCAACACTTGCAATCCACGCGTGATGGCGCTGGTGCCGCTGCGGTGCATTCCCAAAACCACAATCAATCTTTTATTATTCATTTCTTCGGAAATTCGAGTTCATTTATAACTATTGAAACCATCATTTAACAACTGAACTTCAGGTGAGCAAGAAAAATCAACGATGCCTGTTCCGAGTATCTCTGAATCATGCAAAACACGAAATAAAGCAACGTCCAAAATTCGGTGTAAGTAAGTTTCTTCACCATTGATCTCTCCTACTACACCCGCATTTAAAAAGAAAGTACCGGGGTTAAGAGCGCAGACAAACCGAAATTCGACTGCATAACTAGTACCTGCTGTAATTGCATTTATGCTGGTACGTACAGTATTTGCACTGGTACCACCGCCCAATTCCAATCCAGATGTTGCTTTAATCATCATGCCAAAACGCACATTGCTGGCGCTTTGCGAAAACTGTACTTGATAAACGTAGCGATAGGTCTTGCCACGAATCAAGTTGTTCACTCGTTCCCCTGCCAGTGTGAGTACGGCCGGATCCTGAATCAATGCGCCGCGTGATTCATAAGTGATGGTACTGCTGGGAATCAGACTGGGGTCAAAGCTTTCATGTTGAGCAAGCTCAGACTTGGGCACAGCAGGCGATTCAACCGCCACTGCTGGCACGGCGGCATCAAGCCGACGCACCACTTGCCGGATGGTTTCGCGCTGCTCTGGCGGCGCATACAGCAGCTTTTGGTAGCGTCCCACAATTTGCTTGGGCGCGCCCATGCAAAGCAGTTCGCCAGCGTCGAGCAGCACGGCGCGATCGCACAGCTCGACGATAGTGCCGCCGGAATGCGATACGAAGAGAATGGTGGCACCGCTGGCGCGGATGGACTCAATGCGCGAGAAGCATTTGCGCTGAAACAGCTCGTCGCCCACCGACAGGGCTTCGTCCACAATCAGTATTTCGGGGTCGACATTGATGGCCACGGCAAAGGCCAGGCGCACCATCATGCCGCTGGAGTAGGTTTTAACGGGTTGCTCGATGAATTGGCCAATGTCGGCAAAGGCGGCAATGGCGTCAAAACGAGCGTCAATTTCGGTTTGGCTCAGACCCAGCACGGTGGCATTGAGGTAAACGTTTTCACGCCCGGTAAATTCGGGGTTGAAGCCCGAGCCCAGTTCTAACAAGGCGGCCACCCGGCCACGGGTATGCACCATGCCACTGGTGGGGCTGAGAGTGCCGCAGATGATTTGCAACAAGGTTGACTTGCCGCTGCCGTTGCGCCCGATGATGCCAACGGTTTCACCGCGCTTGACATCAAACGCCACGTCTTTGAGGGCCCAGAAGTCAAGAAAGTATCGGCGTTGCGGCTGCCCGGCAAGTTTTTGCAGTGGGGGCAACACAAACTGCTTGAGCCGGTCACGCGGGGTCGGGTAAATTTCAAAGCGTTTGCTCAATCCCTGAATGCGGATGGCAGTATCGTCAGAGGACATCGGCAAAACCCCGGCGTGTTTTTTGGAACCAGAAAAAACCTCCCCAGGCGATCAGCGTGGCCACCAATGTGTATACCGCCAGGCCTAGCCAGCTCGGCAACTGTCCCAGAATAAGCACGGCACGCGCTTGCTCAATGATGAAGGTAAGCGGGTTGGCCATGAGGTAAGCGCGAAAATCCTCCGGCACCGCGGTAATGGGGTAAAACACCGGCGACAAAAACATCAGCACGGTGGTGATAACTACAATGAATTGCCCCACATCGCGCAGAAACACCCCGAGCGAAGCTAGCACCCAGGCCAGCCCGGTCGCCAAAATGATTAGCGGCAGCAGCACCAGAGGCAAAAAAACCAGCGTCCAGTGCAAAAAGCCGTTAAAAATGGCAAACGCTACCAACAGCACAGCCAGACTGATCACGCTATGGAACAGCGACGAGCTCACCGCGATGATGGGCAGGATTTCAAGAGGAAACACCACTTTTTTGACATAGTTGACATTGCCCAGCACCAGATTGGGTGCGCGGTTGAGCACGTCACTGAACAGGCTCATGACGATCATGCCTACAAACAGCATCATGGCAAAGTGGGTTTTGCTGTTTTCAATACCTGGACCACCCCAGCGTGATTTGAAGATGACCGAAAACACAAAGGTGTAGATCACCAGCATGAACACGGGGTTGAAAAACGACCAGGCCAAACCCATGGCCGAGCCTTTGTAACGACCAACCACGTCGCGCCGGGTCATTTGGCCGATGAGCTGGCGATTGTGCCAAAGACTATTGGCCAGTGTCAGCAACGATGTTCGCGGTGCGGCGTGCGGATTGATGTGGGGTGCGCTCAAGACAAAGTTTGTAAATAGTGGGGATCAGCCGTTTGACTCTACGGGTGACGGGGAGAAGTAGTTCTTTGAAATTTGGCGTACCACTGGGTAATGACCAACCTCGCATAGCCTGTACGGTAAAACTGTCTGCTGGTATTTTGGGCAAGTGCCATTGTATGCAATCGGGTATTTGACAGAAACTTTGCCCGCTCTTTTCGAAGAGAAGGTAACTGTTTTAGTGCATCGTTATACACAGCCAAAAGCACGTCGACCCTGCCGGCCATGATTTGCCGTATAACGTTTAATAAGTTGGCCAAAACCAACCAGGGCAGATGCCGCATCAGCATCGACGTCGGTATTAACTTGTATTGCATCCAGATCAGATTTCGCAACCCATGATACGCAATGAAGTCGTTGCTCTTGGAACCACTGCTGGCCTGCCCTTCATGTAACGCTACCAACCGGTCAACATACGCAGGCCGGTAACCAAGCAGGTTGGCCCGCAGCACCAGATCGGTGTCTTCGCAGTAGCAAAAAAAGCGCGCGTCAAAACAATAGCCAGTGGTCGCTTTGACATCTTCTACAAACGCACGAGTCATCAGGCAACAGCCACCTGTGGGGCCAAGATAGGGGTCGGTAATATCTTTGCGGTCGGCAGGCATCAGGCTGGCATACAAGCTGATACCCAAAGTATCAACTTCCTGAGGGGCGTGAAGTTTGTGCATGCGCCCGCCAGACATGCCAATAGGGTTCGTGCCGCTGCTAAGTGACTCACGCAGTAGATGGATTAATTCTGGTTTGGCTACGGCATCGTTGTTCAGCAACCCAATGAAATCACAGTTGGGGGTAGCGAGTAGTTGATCAATCAAAAAATTACTGCCAGCCGCAAAACCGAGGTTGAGGCTGCTGCGAAATAGGCAAATGTGGCTGTGAGCGGCGCTCTGTAAACCGCGTGCCAATGCGCCAAAATCATCTTCTGCCGACGCATTGTCAAGAATCAATATAAAGGCTGGTGGCAGCGTACATTGGCTCAAAGACATAACGCAGCGCAATGTTTGGGCAGCGGTGTTGTAGTTGATAACCGTATATCCCACATCTTGGCTGTTGCCAAGAGGATGGCTTGCCGGTAATTGCAAAATGAGTTCCGGCAGCGGGGGGGCTGGCAAGTTCCGCATACTGTCAAGTGCCTCTATTTGTTAACCGTTGCCCTGGCAGAAACCTCCCAACGCGCCAAACAAAGTAACGATGTCTCAACCATATAGCGTAGCACGCTAAACCATGAATAAAAGATGCGGGATTTGCCCACTTGCCGGGTATTCATGCTGACAGGGACTTCCATGATGCGCAGGCCAGCTTTGCGTAGCAGCAAAAGAACGCCGACATCCTGGTAGTCCAGCAAGGTAGCTTCGCTGGCGGCCAGGATTTCCATGGCAGATTGGTTGTACCACCGAAAGCCGGAGGTCAGGTCGCGCAGCTCAAACCCGGCAATGACGCGAAACCATCGCCAGGCAATCTGTCGCAAACGGCTGGCGCGCTGTGGGTGGGCGCCGATGACCACATCGGCGCTGGCAGCGCCCGCGAGCAAGCGGGGTATTTCCTCGACCTCATGCTGTCCATCAGCGTCCATGGTGATCACAGACTCAAAGCCGTGAGCCCGCGCATAACGGATACCCAGCTGCATGCCACCCCAGGCGCCCAAAGGTAACACCGGCCGTGTCACGGTTGCCCCGGCGCGGTGTGCGATGTCTCCGGTGCCGTCAGTGCTGTGGTCATCAATCACAAACACATGCCGCCAGCCAGCCTTGACCAAGGTGGTCACCACTTGACCAATGGTGGCCGCCTCATCTCGCGCCGGAATCACAATCAGGATGGATGGGTTGGCAGCGGTCGAGCGGGTGAGGGCGGGCGCAGCCGGTTCAATTTGACACATGCGGTATTGTGCCGCGATGGTTCGCGCGCAAGCTGAGATGGAAAACCGGGCCAATAGCGCTTGCTGGCCTTGGATGCCCCACTGCTTCAGCTTCTGGGGTTGGCTGACCAATGACTCCAAAATCTGACGCCATGCGTTAGCGTCACCTCGAGGCAGATGGCTCAAGCCAGCACCACTGCTTGAAACCACCCATGGCATGCCAGAGCCAGGCAAGTCACTGACGATGCAAGGCCTGGCATGGGCCATGGCTTCAAGCAAGACGACACCAAAAGCCTCGGTGCGCTCAATCGACGCCAGACAAAAGGCGTCGCAGCTGTTGAGCAACGCGTGTTTGTCGTTTTCGCTCACCTCGCCGAGTAGTTGTACCTGGGCGGGGGACCCATGGGGAGTGCTCTCGGCGGTCATGGCCTGTAACTGCGCCATGCTCTCGCCTTGGCCTGCAATGATGAGCTGCAAATGTGTTGAACCATTGACCGCGCGGACCAGGGTTTCAAACCCCTTGTAATGTGCCAGTCGGCCAATCGACAAAAGTCGCAGGCGCCCGGGTTGCCACGGTGCCGGTGGGTTGGTTTGGTGTGGCGAGGCAGGGTCAATACCCAAGGGCACGACCGCACATTTGCTTCGCCATTTGCGCAATGGTTCGCTAGCCTGGAGATAAGGGGGGGATGTCACCAAAATGCGTTCGGCGTGGTCCAGCACAGCTTGCTCAAACGGGCGGTACAGGGTGTAGGCCCAACGCAAGAGCAGTCGTTCATCGGAGACCACCACGTCCGAATGCCAGTGCACCACCCATGGAATGTTTTTCGCGTCGGCAATGGTCAGCGCCCAAAAAACGGAATTGTTGGGCATGTGCAGGTGCAACACATCCGGCCTGATGTCGTGAATGGCGTGTATCAGCGCCGCTCTAAAGCCCAATGCAATCGGTGCATAGATAAGCTGAAGCTGTACCGGTACACGCCGCAGCCAGTGTGGGTCGTCTCCCAGAGGGGTGCCATGGACCAGCGCATGGCTGTCAATGCCTTGGGTGCGTTGTGTCTGAACCAGATCAGACAGAAACGACTCCATGCCGCCACGATGTGGAGGGAAGAACTTACCGATATGAAGAACACGCAGCACCATGGGCTTTGATGCTAACCGAGTTCATCCATGCGGCTGCCTACACCCCCCTGCGCCAAGTCGTTGACCGGGCCGTAGGGCGCCGTGCTGAAATGGTGGAACCAGTGGATGACGCGGCACAAGGTGAGCTGGTGAGCGTCGCGGGCTCGACGCACCCATCTACGCTCAACCGGGGTTTCTGTGTGAATTGAAAAACTTGAACATATCGGGTGCCGCGATGGGTGGAGCGTTCGGATTCTTGGCGTTTGCTCGAGCGACGGCATCGGTGATTTGCTGATTGACGGCGGTGGGCTGCGCGCCGCCGGCAACCCCATCCAACTGGCTGTCGTTCAGTGCGTCGTCACGGGTGAGCAGATTTTGCAGCTCGGATACTGCGTCGGATTCAGGCATGGTGTACTCCTGGAATGAGATGGGTTGGATAGGTAACGTGTTCCGGTGCCGATAAGTAACAAAATCGGCAGAAAAGGTTCCGCGTGGAAGACGGATAAGAAATTCAACCGCATGTGCTCAAGTGTGGCACGGGGTGCGCCGCCATATCCCAGCCACAGCCACAGCCAAAAACAAGGCCAGAGTCTCGTTACACCACCCCTGCGCTTCTGAGTTGCGCAATCTGCGCCGCATCCAGCCCCAACTCAGCCAGCACCTCGTCGGTATGCTGGCCCAAAGCGGGCGGCGCGCGGCGCAACACCGGCGGCGTGGACTGCAGGCGCAGCGGGCTGGCCACGGTGTGGATGAGTGTTTGATTTGCTATTGAAGTTGTAGCTTCATTGGCAGGTTTCACCTGGGCTACAGGCTGTTTTATCACCAAACTGCGGGCTTGCACCTGCGCGTCACCAAAGGCCTGCGCCAGGTCGTTGATCGGGCCGCAAGGCACGGCCTTGTCTTCCAGCAGGGTAATCCATTGGGCGGTGCTGCGGGTGCGGGTAACGGTTTGCATCAGTGGGATCAGTGCCTCACGGTGTTTCACGCGCAGGGTGTTGGTGCGAAAACGTCCGTCCTGCGCCCACTCAGGCTTTCCAGCGGCTTCGCAGAAGCGGGCGAACTGGCCGTCGTTGCCCACGGCCAGCAGCATTTGGCCGTCCAGCGTCTCAAAGGTCTGGTACGGGGCCAGGCTGGGGTGGGTGTTGCCCTGGCGCTGCGGCACTTTGCCGGTGTTCAGGAAGCCTGCAGCCTGGTTGGCCAGCACGGCCATGCCGACATCCAGCAAGGCCATGTCGATGTGCTGGCCTTGGCCGGTGCGGTGGCGCGCCTCGACGGCGGCCAGGATGGCGCTGCAGGCGTAGATGCCGGTGAGCACGTCGATCAGCGCTACGCCCATACGCATCGGGCCGCCGCCGGGTTCACCATCGGCATGGCCGGTGATGCTCATCAGCCCGCTCATGGCCTGGATCATCAGGTCGTAACCGGCGCGTTCGGCATAGGGGCCGGTCTGGCCAAAGCCGGTGACCGAGCAGTAGATCAGCCGTGGGTTGACGGCTTTCAGGCTCTCGTAGTCCAACCCGTATTGCTTCAAACCGCCGACCTTGAAGTTTTCCACCAGCACGTCGCTTTGCGCCGCCATTTGCAGGATCAGCGCCTGGCCTTCTGGCTTGGCCATGTCCAGCGTGATGGCGCGTTTGTTGCGGTTGCAGGCGGTGAAGTAGGTCGCCTCTGTGGTGTCGTTACCGTCGGCGTCTTTGAGGAAAGGTGGGCCCCAGTGGCGGGTGTCGTCACCGGCGCCGGGGCGCTCAACCTTGATCACGTCAGCCCCCAAATCGGCCAGCATCTGGGTACACCAGGGGCCGGCCAGCACGCGGGACAGGTCCAGGACTTTGAGGTGGGAGAGGGCGGCGGGTTGGGTGGTCATGGTTGCGGCTTGGTTGGATTCAGGGGTTGAGTTGGTTGGGGTTCCTGGACGAGCCAGCGCTGTGGGTGGGCCATGCGGGCTTGGGCCGGGGGCCTCAACGCGCTGCGCTTTGCGAAGTCGGCCCCCATACCCCTCCCGCTGCCACCAATGAAACTGGCATCTTCCCCCATCAATGGGCGATCAGCAAAACGCCTGAATCCCGGTCTGCGCGCGCCCCAGAATCAGCGCGTGAATGTCATGCGTGCCTTCATAGGTGTTGACCACCTCCAGGTTCACCAGATGGCGCGCCACACCGAACTCGTCGCTGATGCCGTTGCCGCCCATCATGTCGCGTGCCATACGGGCCACGTCGAGCGCTTTGCCGCAGGAGTTGCGCTTCAAAATCGAGGTGATCTCGACCGCCGCCGTGCCCTCGTCTTTCATGCGGCCCAGGCGCAGGCAGCCTTGCAGGCCGAGTGCAATCTCGGTCTGCATGTCGGCCAGCTTCTTCTGAATCAACTGGTTGGCAGCCAGCGGGCGGCCAAACTGCTGGCGGTCCAGCACGTACTGGCGGGCGCGCAGCCAGCAGTCTTCGGCCGCGCCCAGCGCGCCCCAGGCGATGCCGTAGCGGGCGCTGTTGAGGCAGGTGAACGGGCCTTTGAGGCCACGCACTTCGGGGAAGGCGTTTTCTTCGGGGCAAAACACGCCGTCCATGACAATCTCGCCGGTGATGCTGGCACGCAAGCCCACTTTGCCGTGGATCGCCGGAGCACTCAGGCCGGGCGCGCCTTTTTCCAGCACAAAACCACGGATCGGGCCGACCGTGCCGTCCTCTGTGACCTCTTTGGCCCAGACCACAAACACGTCGGCAATCGGGCTGTTGGAAATCCACATCTTGTTACCCGTCAGCTTGTAGCCGCCCGGCACTTTCACCGCGCGGCTGAGCATGCTGGCCGGGTCGGAACCGTGGTTGGGTTCGGTCAGGCCAAAGCAGCCAATCCACTCGCCGGTGGCCAGTTTGGGCAGGTATTTTTGTTTGGTCGCTTCGTTGCCAAACTCAAAAATCGGCACCATCACCAGTGAGCTTTGCACACTCATCATCGAGCGGTAACCTGAGTCAACGCGCTCGACTTCACGGGCGATCAGGCCATAGGCGACGTAGTTCAGGCCGGGGCCGCCATAGGCTTCGGGAATCGTCGGCCCCAGCAGGCCCAGTTCACCCATCTCGCGGAAGATGGCGGGGTCGGTTCTTTCAGCGCGAAAGGCTTCGATCACACGCGGCTGCAGCTTGTCCTGGCAATAGGCGGCGGCGGCTTCCTTGATGGCGCGCTCGTCGTCGGTGAGTTGTTGTTCCAGCAAAAAGGGGTCTTGCCAGTTGAAGGCGGCGTGGGCCATGGGGGGTCTCCGGTCAAAGTGGGTGTTGGGAAAGGACTGGCCGACATGGTAGCGCGCCGGTGGTGGCGGGCACAAACGATTTGTTGTCACTCAGATATGAGAAAGAAGCATGAATGAAGTGGATGCCCCGACGTGAGTCTTGCACAAAATCAGGCGTAAAACAAAGGTTAGCCCACGTGATATTTGCCTATACAGCTATACAAAACATAGTAGATTTCTGGCATTGTTTTGAAAGTATGTGTATATTTCGCACATCATGCGTAGAAAAATCCCTTCACTGCAGGCCCTGGCCTGTTTTGACGCCGCCGCCCGGCACGAGAGCTACACCCGCGCCGCCCAGGAGCTGGCGCTGACCCAGGGCGCGGTGTCGCGCCAGATCACCGCGCTGGAGTCGTTTGTCGGGGTGGCGCTGTTTCGGCGCACCCGCCACGGGGTCGCCCTGACCGCCAGCGGGCGTGATTACGCCACCCAGGTGGCCAGCCGGCTGCAGGCGCTGGAGCAGGACACGCTGGACGTGATGAGCACCCATGGCCGTGGCAGCGTGTTGCAGATTGCCGCGGTGCCGACCTTTGCCACCCGCTGGCTGATTCCGCGCCTGCCCAGCCTCAAGCGCCAGCACCCCGACATCACCGTGCACCTGGAGACGCGCACCCGCCCGTTCATGTTTGCCGACACGCCATTTGATGCCGCGCTGTTTGCCGGCACGCCCGAGCAGCTCAGCAACTGGGCCGGCACCCAGGCGGTCAAGCTGCTTGACGAAGACGTGGTGCCGGTGTGCAGCCCCGACTGGCTGGGCGGCCAGCCCAGCCTGCCGCCCGACGCTCTGGCCCGCCTGCCGCTGCTGCAGCAAAGCACCCGCCCGCTGGCGTGGCGCCAGTGGTTCGAGGCCCACGGTGTGGCCTCCCACCAGGCGCTGGCGGGCGCGCGTTTTGAGTTGTTTTCCATGACCGCCGCCGCTGCCGCCTGCGGCCTGGGGCTGGCGCTGGTGCCGCGTCTGCTGGTGACGCAGGAGCTGGCGTCGGGTCAGCTGGTGCTGGCCAGTGACGCCACCCTGCCCGCTGAGCGCGCCTACTACCTGGTGCGCCCCGAGGGCGGCGACCCCGCGCCGGCAACCCAGCTGTTTCTGGACTGGCTGCTGCAGGCGGTGCAGGCCGCCTGAGCGCCGCCTTGCGGTTGGCCTTCAGGGGTGGTATCCGCTACCATGCCAAGCTTCTGCATGACACGGATTGGGGTTCACATGATCGACGGGTCCACACTGCTGGCTTTTACTTTGCTCAACATGAGTTTTGCGCTGGTGCCCGGGCCGGATGTGCTTTGTATCCTGAGCAACGCCATCACCCGCGGTGCCGGCGCCGGGGTCAAGGTGTGCCTGGGCATTGCCACCGCCTGCCTGGTCCATGTGGCCGCTGCCTCGCTCGGGCTCTCGGCCTTGCTGCTGGCCGTGCCAACGGCGTTCCTGATCGTCAAGGCCGCCGGCGCCATCTACCTAGTGTGGCTGGGCTGGCAAATGATGCGCCACCCGGTCTTGCTGCATGCCGAAGCTGCGCCCAGCCGGTGGCGCTCACCCTTCACCCAGGGGGTGTTGTCCAACCTGTTCAACCCGAAGATCGCCATTTTTTTCCTGGCCATCCTGCCCCAGTTTGTGCACCCTGAAAACGGGCAACCGGGGGTGCAGGCGCTGATTCTGGGCCTGGTGTCGATTGCGTCGGGCACCGCGGTCAACCTTGTCACGGCCACGCTCGGCGCCCGTGCCCGCGCCTTTTTTGTGGTGCGGCAAAAAGCCTTTGGCCGCTTCCAGCAGGCCGCCGGCGCGGCGCTGGTGGGCCTGGGGCTGCGGGTGGCGCTGGAGCGCGCGAAATGAGCGCGTTTTCCAGCCTGCGCCTGCCGCTGGAGCCCACGGTGGTGGCGCCCGATGGGTCCGATGTGCGGGTGTTGCTGGGCCTGCCCGCTGGGGGCATGGCGCACTTTGAACTGGCTGCCGGCCAGACCTCGCAGGCGGTGACCCACCGCACGGTGGAGGAAATCTGGTACGTGGTGGCCGGGCGCGGGCAGATGTGGCGCAAGCAGGGCGCGCGTGAAGAAGTCATCACCCTGGAGCCGGGCCTGTGCCTCACCATTCCGCTGGGCACCCATTTCCAGTTTCGCGCCGCGCCGGATGTGGCGGTGGCGGCGGTGGCCATCACCATGCCGCCCTGGCCGGGTGAAGACGAGGCCGTGGCGGTGGCCGGCCCGTGGCCTGTGGATGATGGCGGCGCTGCTGTGGACCAGTCGGCGTGCTAAGCTGGACCGCCGTCAGCCCCCTTTGTTTTCCCCATTTCAAGGAGCGTTTTCATGCCCGGACTTCTTCCCAACATTGACCCGGATGGCCTGCTGGAGTTTTCGGTGGTGTACACCGACCGGGCGCTCAACCACATGTCCAAACGCTTTCAGGGGGTGATGACCGACATCTCGCGCATCCTCAAGGAGGTGTACCACGCCAAGTCGGTGGCGCTGGTGCCCGGCAGCGGCACTTTTGGCATGGAGGCGGTGGCACGCCAATTCGCCACCGGCAAAAAGACGCTGGTCATCCGCAATGGCTGGTTCAGCTACCGCTGGACGCAGATCTTTGACATGGGCCAGATCCCGGCGCAGTCCACCGTGCTCAAGGCGCGGCGCACGGGCACCGATGCCCAGTCGCCATGGGTCCCGTGCCCGGTGGACGAGGTGGTGGCCAGCATCCGTAGCCAGCGGCCCGACGTGGTGTTTGCCCCGCATGTGGAAACGGCCGCCGGCATGATCCTGCCCGACGATTACCTGAAAACCGTGGCTGATGCGGTGCATGAGGTCGGTGGCCTGATGGTGCTTGACTGCATCGCCTCCGGTGCCATGTGGGTCAACATGGCGGCCACCGGCGTTGATGTGCTGGTGAGTGCGCCGCAAAAGGGCTGGAGCGGCTCACCATGTTGTGCCATGGTCATGCTCAGTGACCGGGCTCGCGCCGCCATTGACGGCACCAGCAGCACCAGCTTTGCCTGTGACCTCAAGAAATGGCTGCAGATCATGGAAGCCTACGAGGGCGGCGGCCACGCCTACCACGCCACCATGCCCACCGATGCGCTGATGCGCCTGCGTGAAGTCATGCAGGAAACGCGTGACTACGGCTTCGAGAAGGTCAAGGCCGAGCAAGTGGCGCTGGGGGCGGCGGTGCGCTCGCTGTTCGAGAGTCGTGGCATCCAGAGTGTGGCGGCAGACGGCTTCAAGGCCCCCGGCGTGGTGGTGAGTTACACCACCGATGCCGACATCCAGAACAGCAAGAAATTCCTGGCGCTGGGCCTGCAGACCGCCGCCGGTGTGCCGCTGCAATGCGACGAAGGCGCCGATTTCAAAACCTTCCGTGTCGGCCTGTTCGGCCTGGAAAAACTGCACAACGTGCCGCGCAGTGTGGCGCATCTGGCGACCGCGCTGGACGCCATGGGCCTGCCTGCGCCCGCCGCCGTGGCGGCCTGAAGATCGCCCGGAACAGCCGCACCCGTTAGCGGGTGGGGTGTGGCTTTCAGATGATTTGGCTATTTGAAAATGAAAACTCAGTAGTTCCAGTTTTAACGGATGACCTCCAGAATTCATTCCATTGCACTTTGGCAATGAATTCCGAGGACATCCCATGACAACCCATCGCCGCCTTTTTACCCTTGCCGCTGCCGCCCTGCTGGCCGGCGCCACCTTGGCCGCCAGCGCCCAGCAAGTGGTCACGCTGCTCAACGTCTCCTACGACCCGACGCGTGAACTCTATGCCGAGTTCAATGCGTCCTTTGTCAAATACTGGAAAGCCAAGACCGGTCAGGACGTGACCATCAAACAAAGCCATGGCGGCTCCGGCAAACAAGCCCGCGCCGTCATTGATGGCCTGGAGGCCGATGTGGTGACACTGGCACTCGCCGGTGACACCGATGCCATCCACAAAAACGGCGGCTGGATTCCCGCCGACTGGCAAAAGCGCCTGCCGCATAACTCGTCGCCCTACACCTCGACCATTGTGCTGGTCACGCGCCAGGGCAACCCCAAGGGCATCAAGGATTGGGATGACCTGATCAAGCCCGGCATCAGCGTCATCACGCCCAACCCCAAAACCTCGGGTGGCGCCCGCTGGAACTACCTGGCCGCCTGGGAATTTGCCAAACGCAAGTTCGGTAGTGAGGCCAAGGCCAAGGACTTTGTGCAGGCGCTTTATAAAAACGTGCCGGTGCTCGACAGCGGGGCGCGCGGCTCGTCCATCACCTTCGCCCAGCGCAACCAGGGCGACGTGTTCATCAGCTGGGAAAACGAAGCCCATCTACTGGAAAAAGAATTTGGCGGCAAGGTCGACATCGTTTACCCGTCACTGAGCATCCTGGCCGAGCCGCCAGTGACTGTGGTCGATAAAAACGTGGACAAGAAAGGCACCCGTGCGGTGGCCACCGCTTATCTGGAATACCTCTACACCGACGAGGGCCAGGACATTGCCGGCAAGAACTTCTACCGCCCGATTTCCGAGAAGTTCCAGGCCAAGTACGTCCGGCAACTGCCCAAGATCAAACTCTTCACCATCGACGAAGCCTTTGGCGGCTGGAGCAAGGCCGCCAAGGACCACTTTGCCGACGGTGCTTACTTTGACCAGATCTACACCAAAAAATAAGTCACATCGCAACTGCCTATTCGCTGTCACACACCAAGGCAACAGGGATAAAAAAATGAGTGTTCTATTGATCGCAGGCAGCCCGTCAGAGCGCTCCCGATCAGCCGCCTTGCTCGACGCCGTGGCCCAGCGCCTGGTGTTTCGCGGGGCACTGGTTGAGCGCCTGCAAATCCGCGACCTGTCACCGCAAGCGCTGATCCTGGCCGACTTTGGCCACCCCAGCATCAGCCACGCCGTCGGGCAGGTGGCCAAAGCCGATGTGGTGGTGGTCGCCACCCCGGTCTTCAAGGCCGCCTACAGCGGCGTGCTGAAGGTGTTTCTGGACTTGCTGCCACAAACCGCGCTGCAAGGCAAAACCGTGTTGCCCCTGGCCACCGGCGGCAGCCCGCACCACATGCTGGCGCTGGACTATGCGTTGCGCCCGGTGCTGCAGTCACTCGCCGCCAAACAGATCCTGCCCGGCATCTACGCCACCGATTCGCAAGTGGCGGTGAACGACTCGGGGGCGTATCAAGTCAACACCGAGATTGGCCAACGGCTGGACGACGCCGTCAACACCCTGGTGCGCGAGGTGCTGCCTGCGCATGAGGTCCACACCCGCCGCTTTGCCCCGGTGCAGTTCTCGCAGGTGCGATGTAGCGTGTAAACGCCCTGCCGGTCAGCCCTTCCTGGGCTGACACCCAACCCAATTTTTTTCAGGCCGCTGGCAAGCGGTCGGGGGCGGCTTTTGCCCCAAATTTTCAAAGGAATTCACCATGTCAAACCTCATCCATTTTTCCCGTCGCCAGGTGCTGGTAGCCGGGCTGGCCACGGCCTCCCTGGCGGCTGGCTCACTGGCCCTGGCGCAAAAAGCCCCGCGCACCCTGCGCATTGGTTACCAAAAAGGCTGGCTGTCCATCCTCAAAAGCCGCGGCACGCTGGAGAAAGAGCTCGCCCCTCTGGGCGTGAACGTGACCTGGACCGAGTTCAACGCCGGGCCGGTGCAGCTTGAAGCGCTCAACGTGGGGGCGATTGACTTTGGTGACGTGGGCGAAGCCCCACCCATCTTTGCCCAGGCCGCCGGGGCGCCGCTGGTCTATGCCGGGGCCACCGTGCCGCGCCCGCAGCTCGAAGCCATCCTGGTGCCCAAGGGCTCGCCGATCAAGTCGGTGGCGGATCTGAAAGGCAAGAAGGTGGCCTACAACAAAGGCTCCAACGTGCAGTACTTTCTGGCCAAGCTGCTGGACAAAAACGGCCTGAAATACAGCGATGTGCAGCACACCCACCTGCCCCCGCCCGACGCCCGCGCTGCCTTCCAGAAGGGCGCGGTGGATGCCTGGGTCATCTGGGACCCGTTCTTGGCGGCCGCGCAAAAAACGCTGGATGCACACATCCTCGCCGATGCCAAAGGGGTGGTGAACAACCGGGCCTACTACTTCAGCTCGCGCAACTTCGCCACCCAAAACCCAGACGTGCTGAAGATCGCCATCCGCCAGATCAATGCCATCGACACCTGGGCCGCCAAGAACAAACCAGCCGCCTCCAAAGAACTGTCGCAAGTGCTCGGGCTGGACGTGGGCATCACCGACCTGTACCTGAGCCGCGCCGACTACGGCACCGCCCCGGTGAACAGCGCCATCCTGGCCGAGCAGCAAGCCATTGCCGACACCTTTTTCGAGCTCAAGCTGATCCCGAAAAAACTCAACCTGCTGCACGCCGCGCCGGTGGACCTGAGCTGATCAACCCCCAGGGAGCCACACCATGAAACAAGTCACAACCACCGGGTCGCGCCGCAGCCTGCTGCGTGTGCTGGCCATCAGCGCGGGTTTCTGGGGCCTGTCGGGGCCGATCACCTCCAACGCCTGGGCGCAGGCTGCGGACAAGCCCCTGAGCCGATTGCAGCAACTGCGCATTGGCTACCAGAAATCTGCCGTCAACCTGGTCATCCTCAAGCAGCAAGCCGTGCTGGAAAAGCGTTTTCCCCATGCGCAAGTCAAGTGGGTTGACTTCCCCGCCGGGCCGCAGCTGCTCGAAGCACTGGCCGTGGGTTCGCTGGAGTTTGGCCTGACCGGTGATTCACCGCCGGTGTTTGCCCAAGCCGCTGGCAAAGACCTGGTGTACGTGGGAGCCGAGCCGGCCAAGCCTGAGAGCTCGGCGATTCTGGTGGCCAAAGACTCACCCATCCACAAGCTGGCTGACCTCAAAGGCCAAAGAATTGCCCTGCAAAAAGGCTCCAGCGCCCACTATCTGCTGGTGCAGGCGGTGGAAAAAGCCGGGCTGTCATGGACCGACATCCAGCCCATTTACCTGGCCCCGGCCGATGCCCGTGCTGCGTTTGAGCGCCAGAGTGTCGATGCCTGGGCGATCTGGGACCCGTTTTACGCCGCCACCGAATTGGCCCTGGCCCCGCGTGTGCTGACCAACGGCACCGGCCTGTCCAACAACAACTCGTTCTACCTGGCCTCACGCGCCTTTGCTACCGATTACCCGGACGTGTTGGCCGTGCTGTTTGAAGAGCTGAGCCGGGCCGACCAATTTGTGCAGCAACACCGCCCCGAGGCAATCAAGCTGATCTCGGCTTACAGCGGGCTGGACGCTGGGGTGGTCAGCCTTTTTTTGCAACGCCGCCCAGCATCACCCGTCGGGCCGATCAGCCCCAAAACACTGCAGTCGCAGCAACAGGTGGCCAACAGTTTCCAGAAGCTGG
>NZ_JAQTWM010000145.1 GCF_028689305.1 Rhodoferax sp.
CGCGACAACGACAGCAGCAACGTGAGCATACGCCGGCGCAAGATGCGCGCCGGCACCAGCCTCGACTACCGCCAGCAGATCCTGTTCGGTCAAATCTCGCCAGACTCAACATAGCGCGATCGCCCTGATGAAGCTCAAAAGCTAGTTGACAAAGGCATTGTGGTTTGGGATCAGGCGACGAAGGGATACATCAAGGCTGGGGACGCCATCTCCGAGGTCGGCAAGGCTACCGAGGACACCATCAATCCCTTCCAGGAAGCCAACGACAAGCTGTTGGCCAACTACGCGGCTGGCAAGAAGGCCGCAGACAGCACTGGCAAGCTGGCTGATGCGCAAAAGGCGGCCAACCAGTACACGCTGGCAACGGTGCCGGTGTTCGACGCGGCCACTGGCGCGATCACGGGCTACGAGCAGAAGCTGGTGAAGGCGGCTGACGGCACGATCACGCTGGGCAATGAACAGGGCAAGACCGGGACGGCGGTCGGCAAGACAGCGACCGAATTGGACAAGGCGGCCGAGGCCAGCAAGAAGTGGAACGAGGAAGTGGCCCGGATGGACCACGCCGAGAAGTTGAAGCTGATCGAGCAGCAGACGACGATCACGACGGCGCGGATCCAGGCGGACGCGCAGACGGTGAAGTCGGCTTACGAGAGCATCAACGTCACGATCCAGTCGACGGGCGACCTGTTGGGCAAGCTGTACGGACAGCTGGGCAACATGAATTTATCGGGCACGGACTATTACCTGATCCGCGACCAGATCGAGGCGGAAAGCGAGGCGCGTGCCGAGGCGCTGAAGCTGCAGAACGAGCTGACGCGGGCCACGATCGATGAGATCAAGGCGCGCACGCAGTCGATGCTCAACGGCGACGCGATGATCAAGATCCAGGGCGACGGGTTGCAGCCACATCTGGAGGCGTTCATGTGGGAGATCCTGAAGGCGGTCCAGGTGCGGGTGAACAAGGACGGCCTTGAAATGCTGCTGGGGAAATGAGATGCGGGTGATGCTGACGACGACGACGTTTGATCCGCTGGGGGTGGTGACGCTGGATTGCGTGCCCGAGCAGACCCTGGGCGAGACGCGCCGGCGCATGAGCCGGGTGGCCACGCTCGATGGCGGGGCGGTGTTCAACGATGGTGGCTACAGCGAGGCGGACCGCACCATCCAGCTGCGCTGGGTGCCGAAAAGCGCCGAGCAGGAGGCCGCCGTGGCGCGGCTGGTGGAGCGGTACGCGCGGCTGCAGGTGTCGACGCGGCGCGGGGTGTTCCTGGCGGCGACGGAGGCGTATGCGCCCGGGGCGACGGAATCGTCGCTGTCGCTGCTGGTGGTGGAGAAATTGTCTGTTTGATGGGAGTTGAGCGATGGCTGTTCCGAGTGTCCATACCTATTCCGCTGCCGCGCTGGTGGCGGCGCATACGGCGTTTCGTGACCTGGTGGATGCCGGCACGGCGGCCGGGTCGATCAAGATCCGCGACAGTGCGGACGTGCTGCTGGCCCAAATTCCGTTGTCGGACCCGTGCGGTTCGGTCAACGGAGCGACGGGGCAGTTGACGTTTTCGATCGCGGGGCGGGATGAGAGCGCGGCCGCGAATGGGACGGCGGCTTATGGGGAGTTTTGTGATTCGACCGGGGCGGTGCACCTGGCGCTGCCAGCGCAGCAGGGCACGGCGACTGTGGCGGGTAAGTTGGTGTTGAACACGTTGACGGTGGTGGCTGGGGGGCCGGTTGAGGTGTTTAGCGCGACGGTGGGGTGATGGGTGTTAAGGGGTAGGCGATGCCAACGATCAGCGGGACGGTTTATGACGAGACGGGCACGGCGGTGGCTGGGCGGGTGGTGCGCGCGTACCGCAGGGACACAGGGGGGCTGCTGGGTGGGACCGTCAGTAGCGACGGGTCCCCGACCCCGGGGGACAGCGATTTCGCCAACGTCTCCCTGTTGCTGCACATGGAGGGCGACCCTACTACCGACTCCAGTGGCACACCCAAGACGATGACGCTGGGGTCCGGCACGCAGCTGGTCGCGGAGGGGGCGAGGTTCGGGGCGCAGGGCCTGAAGTCCTCGCCGGCGGGCGCCACGGTGCCCAGCCACAGCGACTTTGCTTTGCCAGGTGACTTCACGCTGGAGTGCTGGTTCTACGCGATCTCATTCTCCCCCGTCTATGCGTCCCTGTTCAATATCGGCCAGTTCAGCAGCGGGGCACTGTTCCGTGTTCAGCCCGACAAGCTGGAGCTGTACATCAACGGCAACGTCTACAACGCGGTCACGGCGGTTTCGTCAGGTGCCTGGCATCACGCCGCGTGGTCGAGGACGGGCGCGACGGTCAGTGTCTTTCTGGATGGGGTGTTGGCGGGGACGGCAAGCGACTCCGGCTCGATACCGGCCGGGGGGCTGACCATCGGTGTGAGCGCGCACAACAGCGGCGAATACCTTCATGGGTACCTCGACGAGATACGGCTGACCAAGGGGGTCGGCCGGTATTCGTCCAATTTCACCCCGCCGGCACTGCCCTTCCCGGACTCTGCGGTCGGTTCGGCGACAGCCGTCGGCAGTTACTCCATCCCCACGACCCACGCCGGCGAGGTGAACGTCGTTTGCCTTGATGACACCGCCGGCACGGCGTACAACGACTTGATCCTGCGGACGACGCCGGTATGAGTTACACGCCACCGGCGGGAAACGCCGCGGACTTTACCTGGGCCGGGCAGGCGGCGTTCACGGCACCGGCTGGCAATGCCGCTGACTTGTCGTTTGCGCCTTCGGTGGTGCTGGGGCGGGTGGCTGTGGGTTCACCGCTGGGTGCGCCTGCGGTGTTGGGCACGGCTGGGTATCTGACTTCGGCTTGGGTGGCTGCTGCTTCGCCGCTGGGTGCCGTGGCTGTGCTGGGCGTGGTGCCGGTGGCTGGCCGCGTGGCTGTGGCCGGGCCGTTGGGCGTTGTTGATGCGCGGGGCGTGGTGCCGGTGGTTGGGCGTGCTGCGGCTGGTTCGCCTTTGGGGGTGCCTGTGGTGCAGGCCCGGATGCCGGTGTTGGCGATGGCTTCAGCGCCTTCGATGCTGGGCGCTTGTGGGGTGCTGGCGTTCCATGATTTCACGACCGTTCTGGGTGAGGCGGTTTCGCGGTATGTGATGGATCTGGTGACGCCCAACGGGGTGGCGCGGGTGCCGATCAGCAGCTGGCAGGCGACGCTGCGCGCGGGTGGCAGCAGTTATGTGCAATGTGTGGTGCCGGCGGTGACGGACTGGGTGACGACGATCAATGCGGCGACGGAGTTTGTGATTTACCGGCGCGCGGTGCTGCCGAGCGAGCAGGCGATCGAGTACGAGATGGCGCGGTCGCCGTTGGAGCAGATGGCGTTTGACCGGGGTCCGACCAACTACACGGGCACGATCAGCGGCTACAGCACGGGGTTTGCGGTCGGTGACGGTCATCCACCGGCGGCGCTGGACCGCACGCTGACGGGGGTGCGCAGCATCAGCCAGTCGGGCGGGATGCGGGTGCGCTGCAGCGTGGATTGGCTGCTGCGGCCGGGGCACCGGGCTTGGGTGGGGGACACCAGTTTCATCGTGGATTACATCAACGACTACGTGGTGCGGGCCGATGCCTACATGGATGTGGGGGGCAGCAACTGATGGGATACGCCACGATTGTGAGCGGCGGCAAGGATGGGCTGTACCAGATCAAGATCGACCTGGGCACAGAGTTGCGCACGTATCTGGTCAATAGGTTTTCTGAATTGATCGAGGTGCTGGACAAGCAGATCAAGGATGTGCAGCTCAAGCTCGATGACGCCGAGCAAGTCAAAAACATCGCGCAAGCCACGGCAGACAATGCCATCCAAGCGTTTTCCAATGCGGGAGCTGTTGATATCAATGCCCATCAAGCCTTGTTTTCAGCCATGACCAAGGCTTTGGCCAATGCGTTGAAGGCAGAGGGAGCAGCAGCCAGCTGGAGGCATGACTTGAAAACGCTGCAAGCCGCCATCACTGAAAAAAAGAAAATCAAGTCCAATTTGCAGGCGCTGGTGTTGGAGCGCGAGATTTCGGCCTGGTGTGTGGATTTGACGGAGCATGCTTCCAGTGTGGTGGCCACCATGGAGATACCTGGGGAGGCTGAGTCAATTCTGGTGGCGCCTGGTGGAAGATTTCCTGATCTGAAGAAGGATGGTTTTTTAAGGGCTAGGGAATTGATGACGCCGGCGCAGGCATTCTTCAGTGCCGCGATTCTGCCGGGGTGGCAAAGGTTCAAGCCGACTTATCGCAAAGGGCGGATTGCCTCGCTGAACAAAATCGCTCATACGGCGACGGTGACGTTGGATGCGGCGCATTCATCGGCGCAGAATTTGTCGGTCAACCAGGCGGATACGCTGGACGATGTTCCTGTCGAGTACATGACTTGTCACGCTGCGGCGTTTGAGGTGGGCGACCGCTGCGTGGTGCAGTTCGCGGGGCAGTCGTGGGCCAGCCCCAAGGTGGTCGGGTTTGTCGAGCATCCGCGCGGCTGCAACTGGGCATGCATTTATCTGGATGGCTTTTATTACAAGTACGGTTTCCAGAGCAAGAAGCCCGATTTGCTGAATGCGTTGATGACCGGGGCGGGTGTCGTGGTGGATTGGCGCGAAAATCGCGGCGCCTGGAATGTGCTGCCTATGTTTGTGAGTGGTCAGAATGGCGCGGTCACTTACTCTGAGTGGAAGACTGTGGATTGGTCCAATAACCCCAGTTTGATTTGCGCCAAGGGTTATTTTTCCATGTACGGTGTTGACTCGCGGTTTGATGGCGTGGTGGTGCAGCCATGGAGTCATAACGCCAACGGTAGTCCTGGCGTTCTGGAGTTCAGGATCAGACAGGATGGTCAGGTGGTTTTCAATGCGGCGGTTTACTAAGTTAGCCAGCAGAAGTTAATCGAGTCAGAACTCCATTTTGAATTGACTGCCAAAGTGCTCGAACACGTGTTCAACGGCTCGCTCCAGTTCCTCCTTGGTCCGGCGCTTGACCTCCATCCAGCG
>NZ_JAQTWM010000146.1 GCF_028689305.1 Rhodoferax sp.
TGCGCCACCAGGGCCTGCATCGCCGGATCAAAAAAGCGCATGGTGTTGCGTCCGGCGGCTTTGGACTCGTACATGGCCAGATCGGCCTGCTTGAGCAACTCGTCCACCGAACGCACCTGCCGCGACAGCAAGGCCACGCCCATACTGGGGGTGCTGTGGTGCTCCAAGGTACCCAATTCGTACACCTGGTTCAGGCTGGCCAGCACCTTGCGGCCGATTTTTTCCACCAGTGCCGTCACCTGCACCGGGTCGGAACCAAGCTCCTCCAGCATCACGACAAATTCGTCTCCGCCCAGGCGGGCCACGGTATCCACCTCACGCACACTGGCCTGCAGGCGCTGTGCCACCTGTTTGAGCAACATGTCGCCCATGTCGTGACCCAGGGAGTCATTGAGGTCCTTGAAATTGTCCAGGTCAATGAACAACACCGCGCTGTAACGGTCATGGCGTGCCGTTCCCAGCAGCGCCAGTTGCAACCGCTCAATCAACAGACGACGATTGGGCAAACCGGTCAGGGCATCGTAAAACGCCAGGTATTCAATTTCCTTTTCAGTCCGTTTGCGCTCCGAAATATCGCGCCCGATGCCGCGGTAACCGGTGAACTGGCCCTGGGCATCCAAAATCGGTGTGCCACTGATGGACACCCACATCCAGCTGCCATCGGCGCGCTGGCGCTGCATTTCAAAATCGTGGAAAACCTCGTGCGCCTGCAGCGCGGCGCGGTGCCGAGCCCACTGGGCCGCGCTGACTCCCTGCACCCCCTCGTCTTCCCACAAGGTCTTGCCCAGGTAATGTGCCTCCGGCAGGGTCTTGGCGGTTTGCAGATTGCCATCAACCCGGACAAAACGGAACTGTGCATCCTGTTCCCAATACCAGTCGGACGACAGTTCGGTCAGGGAGCGAAACCGCGCTTCACTCAGGCGCAGCCGCTCGTCTGCGCGTTTGCGGGTGGTGATGTCCGTGACAAAACCGCTGAGCAGCACTGCGCCGTGGCTGTCGGATTCGGGCATGCCCTGCCCCAGCAACCAGCGCACCTCACCGTCCGGCAACAACAGCCGGTACTCGTGCTGCCACGGCGTCATGGTCAACATGGCCGTGCGCACCGAAGCCTCGAAACCGGCCAGATCGTCGGGGTGATGGATCGCCAAGGTGCAATAGGCATCCTGCAGAATGCCCTGTGCAGAAAAACCGGGGTAAATCTCACAGGCCGGCTCACTGATGTACAGGAACTCATGAATCCCGTCCGCATTGCGCCGAAGCTGGAACACCGCCCCTGGCAAGCGGCTGGTGATTTTCTGGATGAAACCCAGCTTTTCCTGTAACGCCTGGGCCGTGTCACGCTCGGAAGTAATGTCTTGCACCATCCCGAAAATCAGCGGCTCGTCGTCGTCACTGGTCAGGGATTGCACCCGCGAGCGGTGCCAACGCATCCGGCCATCCGGGTGCTGCCAACGGTACTCAAAGGTCCCGCCATCCAACGTGGTCACGGCGTTCGTGTACTTCGCCAAGTCATCAGGGTGAATCCGGTCGCGCCCTCCTGTGGCAGAGGGATCCTGGCTCAACGGCCAGCCGGTCAGCTGGTAAAGCCCCTTGGACCAGATCAGATCGCGGTTGGTCCTGCTGGCCGTCCAGTACCCCACGGAGGCCAGGCTTTCCATGGCCTCAAACAGGCGCAGCTGCTGGCTCAACCGCTGGTTGGTGGCGGTCAGCAACTGCTCACTGGCCAACAAGGCCGACTGGGCCGCGCGCTCATCCGTCACGTCCTTGAGATAACTCAGCAGACAGGCCTCACCATTGACCACAATGCGGTTCACGTTGACGCGCAGCAACACACGGCGCTGGTCAGGGCGGGTGAAGGTCATGTCCAGGTCACGTAACTGCCCGGTTTGGGCCAAAGACTGCATGGCCTGTGCGCGCTGCTGGTCGCTGTCCCACAGCCCAAGTTCAATCGAACTGCGCCCAACCACGTCAGCCAAGGTCAAGCCGGTCAGACGCAACCACTCGGCATTGGCATCCAGATACACCCCGTTATCGGCACGGCTGAGTGAAATGGCCACTGGGATATCGTTGAAAAACGCCCGATGGTTGCCGGACTCAAGCATGACGCCCCCCAATGCACAACATGGCCACCCACACCTGATGGGGCATGTCACGGCACCACTCCTGTCCGCCTGCGGTAGGGTGTGCTGAGTGTGTCAGCCTGGATGTCACAGAGTCGCCTCCCGGTACAAATTGCGTGTTTTCACAAGGCTGAACTGTACCGCGTGAACCGGCGCTGTGAAACCTGTACGACTCAAGTAAGCTTGAGGCTCCGTAGCCACTCCCGTTCCTGCCATGAATCCTGCCAATTCCGATCGACTTCTGGGTGTGATGTCGCTGGTCCTGCTGGGTGCCGGTTGTGCCCTGGTGTTGTGGCCATTTCTGAGTTCATTGGCATGGGCGGCCATTCTCGTCTCAAGCAGTTGGGGGGCTTACGTGCGCTTGGCACAACTGCTGGGGCAACGACGGACACTGGCGGCCAGCCTGATGACGCTGCTGGTGACCCTGGTGCTGCTGGTTCCCGTCAGCGCGGTGACGCTGGCCCTGTCTGATGACGTGGCATCCCTGGGCAGAAGCGCGGCCGAGCTGCTGCGTGAGGGGTTGCCCGCAGCCCCCGAATGGATCAAGAGCCTGCCCCTGATTGGATCGGTCCTGGACAGCTACTGGCAACAATTTGCCCACAACGGCCAGCGGCTGGTGGAGGAACTGTCCAAACTGGCCCACCCGGCGCAGACCCTGGCCCTGGCCAGTGGACGGGTCGTGGCCAGGGGACTGGTGGACATGTCGCTGTCGGTGTTCCTGGGGTTTTTCCTGTTCCTGCATGGCCAGTCGCTGGCCACACGTCTGATCGTGGCGCTGCAACGTGTCAGCGGCCCCCGCGCCAGCCATTTGCTGGAATTGACACGAGGGACAGTGACCGGTGTGGTGTACGGCATTCTGGGAACAGCACTGGCCCAGGCCGTGCTGGCTGCCATCGGCCTGACGATCGCCGGGGTGCCAGGGCCGGTGCTGCTGGGGGTGGCCACCTTTTTCCTGTCGGTGGTGCCCGTGGGCCCGCCGCTGGTATGGGGCGGCGCGACGATCTGGCTGTTTGCTCATGACCAACCGCTGTGGGCAGCCTTCATGGCGGCCTGGGGCTTTTTTGGCATCAGCATGGTGGACAACATCATCAAACCCTTCATCATCAGCCGGGGTTCCCAATTGCCCTTTGCGATCGTGTTTCTCGGTGTGCTGGGGGGCGTGCTGGCCTTTGGCGTGATTGGCGCCTTCCTCGGGCCGGCGCTGCTGGCCGTGGGGTTCCGGCTGTTGACCGAGTGGACCAATGGCCAAAATGCGGTTTAACTCACCCCGGTGCGCCCGGCCACCCACTTCGACAAACCCGGGCCCAAGGCCAGCACCACCATAAACCGCGCCATTTGCATGGCCATGACAAAGCCTGCATCCACAGCACTGCTGGCTGCAATGATGGCGACGGAGTCAGCCCCACCCGGACTGGTGGCGAGATAGGCCGTCAATGGGTCAAAGCCGGCGAATTGGTTCAAACCCACGGCCATGAGCACCCCCAGCACAATCAGGGCCAGGATCGCCCCCAGCACCGCCGGCAAAGCACGCCAGGCGTGAGCCAGAATCAGGCGCGTGAAGCGCAGTCCAATACTCCAGCCAATCACAGCATACGCGAAGGCCAGCAAGACCGGCGGCAAGGCAAAAGTCAACAGGTTGAACGCCTGCAGGGCCGTGCCCAGGACCAACGGAATCAGCAGGGCACCAGCCGGAATAAGCAGCCAGTGCGCGGCCATGCTCCCCAGCAGCACCAGCATCAGTGTCCAGAGCAGATCAACCGAATCGGGTGGCGCTAGCCAGGAAGCGCCCTCACCCACCCCCGCGGTATGTGGCGACCACCACCAGGCCACCAGTGTCGCCAGGGCAGTCACCATGGCCACACGCAGATATTGCATGAAAGCAACCAGACGCGCATCGGCACCATACCCTTGCGCCATCAGGACCATCGCCGAAGCCGCGCCCGGCGCCAAACCCCACACCGCCGTGGTGCCTGGCAGAATCTGCCGGCGCATCAGCAGCCAGCCCAACCAGGCACTGGCGGCCATCAAGGCCACAGCGGCCCCCAGGAAGGTCGGCCAGTCGGCGGCCACCTTGGCCAGTACGGCGGGCTGCAGACTGCGGGCCATCAGGCAACCCAACACCCCCTGGGCCAGCACAAACAGGGTTGAAGGCACCTTGACTTGCATCTCATGCGACGCCAGAAGGATGCCTGCCAACATACACCCCAGCAAAACGCCTGCCGGCAAATGCAAAGCGGTCAACCCCCATCCCAGGACAACGCTGATGAACAACAGGGAACCCCAGCGCCGCAGCGTAGCGGCACGCAGCCAACGAACAAGGCGGACGACATGATTCACGATCCCGGCACCCCATCACCAATGGTCATGCCGGTCACGGCGCTCCTGGCGGTAATTGGTCACCTCCAGGCGTAAGCCGTCGGGATCGGTCAGGAAAGTGGCCCAATAGTCAGGCGCGTACTCGGGGCAGCACCTGGCTTCAGAGGCATTGATCGCCAGCGCACGCAGTTCATTGGCGACCGCCACCACATCGGCCGCCGACGCCACGCGCAGGCAGAAATGGTGCAACCCCGGCGCATAAGCATTGTGCTCGCCAGCGTTGTGGGCCGGGCGAAGCACATAACCAAAGTGGCGATTGAAGTATTGAACATGCGGATCGCCCCCCAGGGCAAACCTGTTCTTGCGAAAACCAAGCGTTTCGCACAGAACCCGGTCGTAAAAGGCTTCTGAGCGTTGCAGATCAGACACGGTGATGTAGATATGGTCGATACCAATGACTTCAGGCATGGTTGGGAAATGGCAAGAGCAGGTTAAGGAACAGCGATATTAGCCGCGCTG
>NZ_JAQTWM010000067.1 GCF_028689305.1 Rhodoferax sp.
AGACGATTACGCAGCCACGGGTTCCCTGCACACTTCCAAGTGAAGGCCTGCACCACGCACCACGGCAAGGAATGTTTTGATGGTCGGGTTACCCGTTGGGCTCAAGGCGCGGTAAAGGCTCTCACGGGGTATGCCAGCACGTGCGGCTACTGCGGTCATGCCTTGCGCCTCTGCAATGTGTCGCAGTGCTGCCAGTAACGCAGCTTGCCCGCCCGGTAGTTCGGCTTCTTCCAGGGCTGCGGCAAGATATTCGTTGGCAAAATCCGGGTCTGCCTTGAGCATGGAAATCACCGTTTCATCATGGCTCACGTCTCGCGGTGCATTCATGGTTTACCCCTTTGTTTCCAGTCTTTCAAATATGCAATGGCACGTTCAATGTCACGGTTTTGGTTGGACTTATCGCCACCGCACAGCAGTAGCACCAACACCGGGCCCTGCCTGCTCATGTACACGCGATAACCCGGGCCAATGTCAATTTTTAGTTCCTGAACCCCGTCACGTAGCGGCTTGCAGTCCCCAAAGTTGCCAGCGGCCATGCGGTTGACTCGCACCAGAATGCGGGCCTTGGCCTGTTTGTCGCTCAAGCCCTCCAGCCAATCGGCATAGGGCCTATTGCCGTTACCGTCTTGGTAGGTGATGGTTTTAATCATTGAAGTGTGCATTATGCGTTACATAGGCCATCCAATCAACTCCAACATTACCCGGTAATGTGTGGTGGTGGGTCAGCGCCGTATCACTGTGCAGGCGTGTGCAAGGCAACTAACCAGACAAGCAGGCCACCACAAAACCACGCGGCCCGGTGGTCGGGTTCCAGGGGGATACCCATCGCGCTCGTTTCCAATGCCATCCAATATAGGCCAGCAGGCCAAGCACCCCCCTATAGGTACTCTTGGGGCAAAACAGCATGCGGGTAATTCGACCCCCGCGCTCACGCTAGTGGCTGGTTTTTTGGAAAAGTGAACGAATTGGTGTACGGCGGTGGCAAAAGGTGAACGGGTTGGGCCGCAGGTAGGGGATGGGCTGGGCAAATGGGAGCAGGAAATAGGTAAATGATTGAATAAATTTCATCATATAAAAGTGTTCCCACTCTGTTCCCACTTTGTTCCCAGTCCTAAAACGGCGCTAACCCGCATGGTTGCTGGGTTTCTTCGGTTTGTTCCCAGTGTCCCAAGTTTTTCCGGCGGTAGCAGCCGGTAAAAATTGCAAAAGGCGCAAAAAAACCGCCCGGCAAGTGCTGCGGGGCGGTTGGTTGGGGGGCGGCTGGTGTCAGGCGGCACGCTGGGGGAGCTGGATCACGTCAGCGCCTTTGCGCAGCTTGTCCAGGGTGTTGGCCCAGGTGACCATCATGGCGGTGCGATCTGCCAGGTAGGTGGCGTGGTTGTAGGCGGCGCTCACCTGGTCGCGCTCCTGGTGGGCAAGCTGCAATTCAATCAGATGGTGGGCGTGGCCTTGTTCGTGCAACATGGTCGAGGCCATGCCCCTGAAGCCGTGCCCTGTCATACGGCCCTTGTAGCCCATGCGCTCCAGGGCTTTCAGAATGGTGTTGTTGCTCATGGGCTTTTGGTGGTCTCGCTCACCGGGGAACAGCAGGGCGCGGCCATTGGATGTGGTTTGCAGAATTTGCAGCACCTCAACAGCTTGCGGGGCAAGGGGCACGATGTGGGGGGTGCGCATTTTCATGCGTTCTGCGGGTATACGCCATTGCCCGGCTTCAAGGTCGAATTCATCCCAGTGGGCGGCGATTAGTTCGCTTGTGCGCACAAAGGTGAGCGCCAGCAGCTTCATGGCGAAGCGGGTGTATGGACTGCCTTGGTAGGCTTCAATTTTGCGCAGCAGCTCGGGCATTTCCTTGGCATCCAGCCGGGCATAGTTTTCCTTTTTGTGGGGCTTGAGTGCGTCTGACGGCTTCACGTCTGCGGCTGGGTTGCGCTCAATCAGGCCATGGGCCACGGCATAGCGCAGGATCTGGCCACAGGTTTGCAGGCTTCGCTTGGCAATGTCAATCGCCCCGCGTGCCTCGATACCCTTAGCCATGGCCAGCAGAGCGGGGGCGGTGATGCTGGTCAGCGCACGGCCACCCAAGGCCGGGAATACATCGGCCTCAAGCCTGCGCATCACGTACTCAGTGTGGCGGGCGCTTTTGGTGCCTTTCCAGTGGTCAAACCATTGCCGGGCCACGGCTTCAAAGGTGCGTGCATCGTTGATGGCCTTGGTCAACTTGGCTTCGCGCTTGATCTGGGCGGGGTCATCGCCACCGGCGAGTGCTTCGCGTGCCTTGTCACGGGCTTGGCGGGCTTGGGCCAGGGTCAGGGCAGGGGGAGTTTTGCCATAAGCACCAAGGGCCAGCACCTTTTCTTTGCCGCCAACGCGATATTTCCAGCGCCACAGCTTTCCGCCTGTCTTGGTCACTTGCAAATAGAGGCCTTGGCTGTCAGCCAGGCGAATAAATCCACGATCAGGTGGGCAGCTGGATTGCTTGCATTCGGTGTCTGTGAGAGCCATTTGGGGGTATTTTTTCTGGGGGTATCGGAAAAGCCCGATTTATACCCCCAAAAATACCCCCAATAATTTTGGCTGTCAATGTCCTTCCTTGACCGTTATTGACAAAAAAACCCCCGTAACTCATTGAATTACGGGGGTTTTTTTATTTCTGTTGGACTTCGTTGTCCGTTAAAAACATCATCCTTGGCGGAGAGGGAGGGATTCGAACCCTCGGTAGTATTGCTACTACGCCTGATTTCGAGTCAGGTACATTCGACCACTCTGCCACCTCTCCGCAACTCGAAGCCGCGATTGTACAGTGGCTTATTTGGCTTTTGCTTCACGCAGGGTGAGTAAAGCATTTTCCAGATCACTCGCCGAGACGCCAGTGGCCAGTTCAAGCTGATCGGTCATGCCGGCCAAGGCGCTGGCGCCCTGGGTTTGCAGGGTCGCAATGGTTTGTCCGGCGACCTTGGGGGCGGCAAAACCCCGGCTTTGCAGCAGCAGCCGGCCATCGCCGTCCTGCAGTTTGAAATAAAACTGGCCATCGGCCTCGCGGTATTGTTTGAACACCGGCAGCGCCACCTTGGTGGTCTTGTTGCCTGCCGCTTCTTTGGAGCGCAGGTCGCGCAACCCCACGGCGTGGCGCAGTTCGGCCATGAACGGGGTGGCGATGGCACGCGCTTTGGCGGCGCCGGCTCGCAAGATGGCTTCAATCTTGCCCGGGTCGTTGATCAGGGCCAGATAGGCGGTGCGCATCGGTGCGATTTCCTGATCAATCCGCTCAAACACCAGCTGTTTGGCCTCACCCCAGGCGATGCCGTCGGCAAAAGCCTGTTTGAGCGTTGCGGTTTCTTCGGCGCTGGCAAAGGCCTGGTAAATCTGGAACAGGGCCGAGCCCTCGGTGTCCTTGGGCTCACCCGGCGCCCTGGAATCGGTGACGATGCTGGCAATCAGCTTTTGCAGCTGTTCACGCGGCGCAAACAGCGGGATGGTGTTGTCGTAGCTTTTGCTCATCTTGCGGCCATCCAGGCCGGGCAAGGTGGCCACATTGTCTTCAATCGCGGCCTCCGGCGCCACAAAGTGCACACCATACCGGTGGTTGAAGCTGTGCGCCATGTCGCGCGCCATCTCAATGTGCTGCACCTGGTCACGCCCCACCGGCACCTGGTGGGCATTGAACATCAGGATGTCCGCGCCCATCAGCACCGGGTACATGAACAGACCGGCGCTGACGTCGGCGTCGGCATCGGTGCCGGCGGCGGTGTTCTTGTCCACGGCGGCCTTGTAGGCATGCGCACGGTTGAGCACACCCTTGCCCAGCACGCAGGTCAGAAACCAGGTCAGCTCAGGAATCTCGGGAATGTCGGACTGGCGGTAAAACACCACCCGCTCGGGGTCGAGCCCACAGGCCAGCCAGCTGGCGGCGATTTCGAGCGTGGAGCGCTGGATGCGGACCGGCTCGTCGATCTTGATCAGGGCGTGGTAATCCGCCAGGAAATAAAAACTCTGCACTTGGCTGCGCTGGCTGTGGCGCACAGACGGGCGGATGGAGCCCACGTAATTGCCCAGGTGGGGGGTGCCAGAGGTGGTGATACCGGTCAGAAAACGCTCAATACTCATGGGGAAATCGTCAATCACAAAAAAACATGAACAAGCCAGGCCACTTCAGCCGGCCAGCAGGGCCAGCGGCGTCAGCAGCACATCGATCAGCTTGTAGCTCAGGCTCATCAAGGGGCGCATCCACAAATTGCTGACCACACCGGCCAGCACCAGTGCCATCACAATGAAAAACCCCCATGGCTCAATCCGTGACACCAGCATGGCCTGACGATAGGGCAGCAGGCCCACCAGAATGCGGCCGCCATCCAGCGGCGGCAGCGGAAACAGGTTGAAGACAAACATCACCACATTGACCAGAATGCCGCCTTGCGCCATTTCAATGAAAAACGGCTCGCTCACGCCGCCGGCCTGCAGCAGGTAATAGAACACGCCCCAAAGCAGAGCCTGGACAAAATTGGCCGCCGGCCCGGCCAGCGCTACCCACACCATGTCCCGCTTGGGGTGGCGCAGATTGCCAAAACGCACCGGCACCGGCTTGGCATAACCGAACAGGAATGCCCCCGAAGTGGCCACATACAGCAGCAGGGGCATCAGAATGGTACCGATCGGGTCAATGTGCTTGAGCGGGTTGAGTGTGATGCGCCCGAGCATGTAGGCGGTGTTGTCACCAAAATGCCGCGCGGCGTAGCCGTGCGCCGCTTCGTGCAGGGTGATCGACAGCAGCACCGGAATGGCGTACAGGGCGATGGTTTGAATCAGGTGGGCAAAGTCCATGACGCAATTGTCTCAGGGCAAGGGGTGATGAAAACGCTCGTCGGGTTCACAGGCCCAACAATGCCAGTGAACCACGGCCCTCGCGGATGATGACGGGCTCGCTGTCGGTCAGGTCCACCACCGTGGTGGGTTCACGCGGGCAGGCACCGGCATCGATCACCGCCGCGATGCGCCCGCTGTAACGTTCGCGAATCTCGTCGGCATCGTTGAGTGGCTCGGTGTCGCCGGGAGGGATCAGGGTGGTGGCCAGCAACGGGGTGTTGTGCAAGGCCAGCAGCTCCTGCAACACCTTGTGATCGGGCACACGCAGGCCAATCGTCTTGCGTGACGGGTGGCTCAACCGGCGCGGCACCTCTTTGGTGGCTTGCAAAATGAAGGTGTAGGCCCCGGGCGTGGCGGCCTTGAGGCGGCGGTATTGCTGGTTGTCGACCTGGGCGTAATTGGCCAGCTCGGACAGGTCGCGGCACAGCAGCGTCAGGTGATGCTTGTCGTCCACTCCCCGAATCCGGCGCAGCTTGTCGGCCGCGGCCTTGTCGTCCAGATGGCAGACCAGCGCATAGCTGGAATCGGTGGGCACCGCCAGCACCTCACCCTGGTCAAGCAGGGCGGTGGCCTGCTTGAGCAAGCGGGGCTGCGGGTTGTCTGGGTGGATTTCAAAAAGCAGAGGCATGGCCTATTGTCGCTTGCCCGAGGCTTCCCGAATCGTCAGCAGGGCATTGCCCACACCGCTGGCAGCAATGACGGCAAGGCCGGCCCAGGCGAAGGCATCGGGCACATGCCGAAACACCAGCCAGCCGGCCAGTGTGGCAAAGGCGATCTGGGTATAGAGATAGGGCGACAGCACCGCGGCGCTGGCGCGGTTGAAGGCACGAATCAGCATCAGGTGGCCAAAGGTCCCCAGAAAACCGATCAGCACAAACCAGTGCCAATAAGTCAGTAAGGCCGTGGTGTTCCAGCTGTAGACGGCCAGTGGCGTCATGACCACGGCGCCGACCAGACCGGTGTAAAAGTGGGTGGTATAGGGGCTTTCATCCGCACTGAGGCGGCTGGTGAGCACCTGAAACCAGGCGTAGGTGATGATCAGCAGCAGCGGAAACAGCAGGGCCCAGCCAAACACCTGGCCCCCCGGGCGCACCACCAGCAACACACCGCCCAGGCCGACGGCCATCACGACCCAGCGCAAATGGGTAACGTGGGTCTTCAGGACCAGCGCGGACAGCGCGGTGGCCACCATCGGTGAGAGCATGACCATGGCGGTGAATTCACCCACCGGCAGGTACTGCAAGGCAAAAAACGAACACATGCTGGTGCACAGCAACAGCACCCCGCGCAGGGTCTGGAACCGTGGGTTGGGGGTGCGCAGCAGCTCCTTCTTTTGCACCGGAAAGCGCAGCGCAAAGGTCACCACGGCCTGAAAGGCGTAACGAAACCACAGCAGCATCAGCAGCGGCGCGAGTCGGGTGGCATGTTTGGTGGTCGTGTCCAGCAGGGCAAAACACAGGGTGGCTGAAACCATCAGCAAAGTGCCGCCGCCGTGGTGGGTTTTCCAGAATGACATGCGTTTCAGGCCGTGGTCTGGAACAGCGGGTACGCGGGACGGGCGTTCCGGATGCGGTCTGGATGACCCGGCATGCCGAACCGGACGACAGCCTGTTTGAGCAGGTGTGGCTGCAGGTTGAGCGGATAGGTCTTGAAAAACTGGAGCATGACCCATTGTCGCTTGCCAGCTTGAACAGTCATCTGTTCTGCTGATTGGCGGCGTGATCAGTGCGCTGGCGATATGGGCAGGGAGATCTGCATCGGGTTGAGATCGCTACGACGTCAGGTAAACCCAGTTGTTGACGGGAAGGTCATTTGGAATGAAACCATGTTCAAACAGGAAATGCTGAAAGAACGCCAAGGCATCGACCTGCTCCTGGATCAGACCCAGGCCAAGTGTTGTGTGTAAATTGGGGCCATTGGATGCCAGTACGGCTTCTTCCGAGCACCCCATCTCGCGTGCCACAAAGCGCAGCGTGTCTGCAGGATGCGCGTCTGCCCATTGGCCGGCCAGATCAACCAGAGATACCAATTGCGCGACGATATCTGGGCGCTCCTGTACCAGCGTGTTGTCTACCGTCAGGGTGCGCGGGCAGCCATTGTTGACGCGGATGATCGGGTCCGGGTGACGCCCGGTTTGTACCACCAGTTGGGCACCAATCAGGTTGGCGATAAAGATGCCCTCAGCACCTTTCACAAACATGGCATCCACTTCACCCTTGACCAGCGCTGCCAGTTCCTGAAAATAGGGTTGGCGTCGGCGTAGTCCGAACAGATTGGACTGCGTGGTGGCCAGCAATGCAGGTTCGTGATTGGTGCAGTCCACCAGTTCCACGTCTTTCAGGTCCAGTCCCGCCGTGGTCAATGCGGACCAGATACCTTTGAGCGCTGTTGCACCATGAAAGTCAATCCGGTCACTGGTCCGCCGGGGGAGAGCGATTCGACGACCACGCAGGTCCCTGGCCTGGCCAAGGTGTGTGTTCCCGACAGTGATGATGGCCTGAAATTCGTCAGTCCAGCTCAGTCCCAGCAACCGCGTGGGCGCTCCATTGGCACGTGCCCAGAGGGCGGGAATATTCCCGCCCTGGCGTACAGACCACGGTAGATGGTGGGAAAAGTGGCTGCCTCTCACACTCTGCTGCGGACTGTCGAGCACGGACTGCACAACAACCCCGGCCGTTTTGAAGGCGTCGTCCAGCCAGCCAAGCTGGACCGCCAACCCCAGTGGCGACGGCACCGGGCAGCGGGTGTACCACAGCGTGTTTCCAGTCATTGGCCAATCAGGCGGCGACGGCTTCGGTTTCTTGATCGAGTTCCGGGACTCGCGGAATGTGGAAGCCATGAGGTTCCACCCATTCACGAATCCGTTTCAAGGAACCGCGCAAAATCTCGACCTCATCTTCCGGGCGGCTCGCCCCCAGTCCCCATTCTGCGGCAATTTCGCGCACGCGCCCGGCGTGAGCCCGGTCCTGCGGCGGCAGATTGATGACCGAATAAACACCGCGCAGCAGCACGTCCCGCAGCTTCTTGACGAACACTTGGCCAATGATTTCCTTGTCTTCGGTGGAAATATCCTTGGCGTGGTAACGCAGCAAAATGCGGCCGAACTGCACATGGCGCGCTTCATCGCGATCAATGAGCTTGCAGACTTGCCGAATTGATTCGAACTTGGCATTGCGGGTACGCGGGGTGAGCAGGTCACCGGACATGGATTCAAACAGCGCATTGAGCGCCAGTCCGGCCAGGAAGGGCAATTTGCGTTCATGATTTTCATCATGAAAGGTAGGAATGATCTCCTGCATGTAGCTCACGCGCGGGCTGGTGTGGAACTTGTCCAGCGCCTCGGCAATGCGGAACGAGCCTTCATGGTGACGCAATTCCTCATTGATGAAGTTGGTGATCTGCTGTTTGATTTCCAACGGTTGGTGGCTGGCAACCGCCTCCTTGAGCCGCTCTGCACCATAGGCAATGGCCACATGCTCCATCCAGGCGCGCAAGCTCCACCATTCCGCTCCGGCGGCGCGTACTTCGGGTGGCAGATCGGCTTTTTCCAGGTCGGAAAAATCGATGTCACGGGTCGGACTCCAGGCCAGTTCCACTGCGGACTGACACAGATGCCAGACTTCTGGATAGGTGACGCCGATGTTGATGGGATAAGGGTTGGGATTGTCAATACTGGTGCTGTAACTCATGGTGTGTCCTTGTGAGCGATGGAGGTGTTAACTACGCGCGATGGCTTCGATACGTTCCAGGCCGCCCAGTGTGGGCGCCAATTGCGTCCAGACCTTGCGCGCCCCTTCCTGCCAGCCTGCCAGGTTCTGGGCGGGTATCACTTTGCCACCGGCAGCGCTGACGGAGGCGACCGAGGTAGCTTCGTCCGCAATGATCAGGTCGTCAAACGCACGAGCGCCTTCCTGCCCAGCGGCAGCGAAAACGGCCCGTTCTTCCTCGGACAAGCTTTTCCAGAAGGTTTGCGACAGATACACAATGCCGGTGGCCCATATATGGCTGGTCTCGATCAAGTAAGGCACCACTTCATGCAGCTTGAAGCCTGCGTAGGCGGACTTGGTCAAGTCCATGGCATCCACCACGCCGGTCTTGAGTGCGTTATAGGTTTCGGTGATCGGAATGGCGGTGGGACGGGCGCCGTAAGCTTTCCAAAGCTCGGTGTGCAAGGGACTCTGGATCACACGGATACGTTTGCCACTGATGCCGGCCGGTGTGGCTATGGCTTCCTTGGCTAACAGGTGACGTGCCCCATAGTTGATGAAACCCAGTACCGTAAAACCCTGGGCGGCGAACTTGTCCTTGAATTCCTGGCCCAGTTTGCCGTCAAGCGCACGGCGCACATGGCTGCGGTCCTTGAACAGGAACGGTAAATCCAGAATCTGTGAATCCGGCACCCAGCTCGAAACGGCGGAGATGGTGGACAGGCTGGCCTGAATGGAGCCGAGTCGGATACCCTCGGCCACCTGTTTTTCACCGCCCAGCGCGGCATTCTGGACAATGCGGAAATCAAACCGGCCTGGCAGCCTTTTTTCCACTTGGTCGCGGATACGTTGCCAGATCTTTGTTTCCGGTTTGTCTTCGCCAAACAGTGATGCGACGGTGACTGTGCGTGGTGCGGCGTGGGCAGCGCTGCCGAGCAAGGTGGTGGCGGCAGCCGCACCCAGCAGGTGATTGAAATGACGTCGGTTGAATTTTGTCATCATGAAGTCCTGTAAGTTGAGTTGGAATGGAGTCGTGGAAGAATCAGCGTAGTGCCCAGACGGCGGCAGCTATGGCCAGCAGAGCCAGGACGACAAGCAGCGCGCCCAGCAGCGGCAGACTGGCACGGAACACAGTCGCGGCGGGCAGTCGCATGACGTTGCTGGTGACATACACCAGCATGCCGACGGGTGGCGTCAGGCCACCAATCATGAGGTTGACCACCAGGATCACGCCAAAGTGAATCGGGTCGATACCTGCAGCAACTGCCACCGGCAACATCAACGGAGCCAACAACAGAATGGCTGCACCAATGTCCAGCACACACCCGGCAACCAGCAGGATCAGGTTGGTGGCCAGCATGACACCAAAGGCACCACCGCCGATACCCGTGATGGCCGAGGTCACGACATCCGGCACCCGGTCAACCGCCAACAAAAACACCAGTGGCGCGGAACAACCAATCAGCAAACCGACGGCGCTGGCTTCGCAGCCTGCCCGGACAAACACTTGACCCAGACCACGCCAGCGCAAGCTGGACTGACTGATCATGGCCACCGCCAAAGCGTAAGCAGCGGCAATGGCAGCTGCTTCCGTGGGGGTGACGACACCCATGCGGATCCCCATCACAATGATGAAAGCCATCCCCAGCACCGGCAAGGCGCCCCACCAGGCAGCCTTGCGTTCCTGGGACGTGGCGGTGGTTTCTTGCTTCAACTCATGTGACAGCAGGTGTAGCGCCAAGGCCAGCGTTGCCGCCAGAATCAGGCCGGCCACCAGGCCGCCCTGAAACAGTTCACCTACCGACAGGTTGGTTGCCGCGGCCAGAATCAAAAAGGCAATCGAGGGTGGAATGATGTTGGGCAACACCGACGTTGCTGCAACGATGGCAGCTGCCTTTTCCGGCGCATAACCTCGGGCGATCAGGGCTGGCGCCAGCACCTTGCCGCCAAACGCGGCATCCGCAATCGACGAGCCCGATACACCGGAAAACATGACATTGGTCAGCAAGGTGGTCTGGGCCAGTCCCCCACGGCGATGACCAACCAGGCAGGACGCCAGGCGTATCAGCCGCTCGGCCAGTCCACCAGATGCCATCAGCACGCCAGCAAGTAAAAAGAAGGGAATAGCCAGCAACAGGAAACGCCCCACCCCAGAAACAGCGTTTTGAACCACTGCCGGCTCCGGCAGCAGCCCACCCACGGGCAAAGTCCACAACAGCCCGGCGATCAGGGCATGCGGCAAGGGGGCACCAATCACAATGCCGAAGGCCGTCATGGCGGCGCCGATAGCGCTGGGCAGACCCACAGGCCAGGGGCCAAGCTGGTGTAATAACACGTACGTTGTGGCGCCAAGTACCCAACCGGACACCAGTTTGCTGGCCTCGATTGGGGGCAGGCTGGCCGCACGCAAAGCAGAGGTGAGCAGTGTCAGGGCGGCGCCCAGAATCACGGGTCCATAACGCCAGTTTTCTGGAACACCGAGGGTGTCGGACGTGCCGCCCAACATGTGCCAGACATCAGCCGCACCAAACAGGAACACGCACGCGGCCTGGATCACGATGGCTTCGACCAGCGCCTCCGCCAGCCATTGCCATTTGCCCTGCAAGCGTGCGCTCAGCAGGTCCAGCCGCATGGCCAATGCACCATTGGCAGCCAGCGGTAATCCCAAAAAAACCAGTGTCACATACAGCCACAGAGCCAGCTCATCGGCCCCGGCCAGACTGTTGGTGCCGAGGTAGCGGGCAGCGACGGCTGCCAGCACCACGGCGAGCAGCAGGGCCAGCACGCCGCCGGCGGCGGCACCGACGTATTTCTCAATCAAGTGCAGGGCAGCTGCAGCATGGCGCTGCCAGTGGGTGTTGGCAGAAGGAACGGGCATGCCGTTGATGGTGGGGGACAGGTTTGACATGGACATCAGCGCAAGGGAGAAAAGCTCGTGGGACGCAGCAGCCGGCTGCGCATGGACTGCACATAGGGAGAAGTCTTGGCGCGAAATGCCCACCACAGTGGGTCTGCCTCCAGGGCGCTGCGGCGTCGTTCCCGATCAGCCAGATCGTCGTACAGCCACATATGCACCACCTCGTTGACGGTGCCTGTGTCGGTGGTGAACCAGCCCAACAAGTGGCCCAGATGCTGGACCTGCAACGCCATCCCCTCGCGCACGTAGGTGTCCAGATAGTCCCGGACATGTGCCGGGTGGATCGAATAACTGCGTTCGTCAAGAATCAAGAATCACTCCAAAGGGGCTGCTGGATGTCCTTCGATCAAGCGCCGAAGGATCAGCTGTCCAATGTAGTGGAGGGGCTCTTGCCCATCAACGAAGTTTTCCGAGCTTGGTTATGCGATTTCCGAATGCACAGCGCGACCAAGCCGACCAGACGGAATCGGAGGGGTTGGGATCAAGCCAGCGAAACCGCCATCATGGCGTCCTGGTGGAGCGCGGTGCGGCGCTTACTCGGCCGGGTCCGGCGCGCGCCGGATGCGCGCCTCCAGCAACTGCCAGACCGGGGTCAGTTGCTCGGGCAAGGGCGGCAGGGCGCCCAGCTCGACGCGGCTCTCGTCGGGTGAGTGAAAGTCGCTGCCGCGCGAGGCCGCCAGGCCCAGTTCCTGCGCCATGTCGGCATAGGTGGCGCATTCGGCTACCGTGTGGCTGCCGGTGACGACTTCCATGCCTTGCCCGCCGTGGCCCTTGAATTCGGTGAACAGGGCAAATTCCTCGTTAGCGCTGAACTTGTAGCGCGCCGGGTGGGCCACCACGGCCAGGCCACCGGCGTCCCGGATCCAGCTGACAGCGTCCTTGAGGCTCGCCCAGCGGTGCTCGACAAAACCGGGTTTGCCTTCGGTCAGGTATTTGCGAAACACTTCATAAGTGTCCTTGCAGACACCGGTTTCCACCAGGTAACGGGCAAAGTGGGTGCGCGAAATCAGGTCGCGGTTGCCCGCGTATTTCAGGGCGCCTTCAAACGCCCCTTTGATGCCGACGCGGGCCAGGTCGTCGGCCATTTCCTGGGCGCGCTGGGCGCGCCCGCCACGGGTGCGCTGCAGGCCATGCCACAGCGTGGCGTCCTCGGCATCAAAACCCAGGCCGACGATGTGCACGGTCTGGCCCAGGAAGGTGATCGAGATTTCCACCCCGGTCAGGTAATCTAGCCCCACGGCGGCTGCAGCGGCGGCGGCGCGGGCCTGGCCACCCACTTCATCATGGTCCGTCAGGGCCCATAAGGTCACGCCATGGTCCCGGGCGCGTTGCGCCAGCTGCTCTGGTGTCAGGGTGCCGTCGGAGATGACCGAGTGGCAATGCAGATCAGCGTTGATGGCGGAGTTCATCGTGCCATTCTAGGGGGCAAGCCAAAGAGCCGCGGGCGGTCAGGGTAACTCCGCCGCCTCCACCAGGAAACGCACCTTGCGTTCACCGCGCCAGCTCTCGGCATCGAGCCGGAACGCCAGCCGCACGCGCTGGGGCAGCGGCTCGGTGTGGCCAAACCAGATGCCGTCCACCGGCTGGCCCTGGTGCTTGAGCTTGAGTGACAGGTGTTTTTCGCCCACCAGCCGCTGCGACACCACCTCCAGCTCTTCGCTGAAGGTGGGGGCGGCGAAGCCCTGGCCCCAGACCTCCTGATGCAGGGTGTCGACCAGGTCGACACGGCGGTATTCGGGTTTGAGCGGGCCGTCGGTGTCCAGGCGGCGGGTCAGGGTGGCGGCGTCGAGCCACTCTTGCGCCACCTCGCTGAGCCCGCGCTCAAAGGTGTCGAAATGGTCTTCGGCAATGGTGCAGCCGGCGGCCATGGCGTGGCCGCCAAACCGCAGCAACACGCCGGGGTAACGCTTGGCCACCAGGTCCAGCGCGTCGCGCAGGTGAAAACCGGCAATCGAGCGGCCCGAGCCCTTGAGCTCGTGGCCGTGGCCGGCGGCGCCGCTGCTGGCAAACACGAAGGCCGGGCGATGCAGCTTGTCCTTGATGCGTGAGGCCACGATGCCCACCACGCCTTCGTGAAAGTCGGGGTCAAACACACAGACCGCTGGCGGGGCTTCGGTGGTGTCGGCAAACAGTGACTCGGCCACCGCCAGCGCCTGCTCGCGCATCTGGCCTTCGATCTCGCGGCGCTCGCGGTTGATGGCGTCGAGTGTGCGGGCCAGCTCCAGCGCCCGGTCGGGGTCGTCGGTGAGCAGGCATTCAATGCCCAGCGTCATGTCCGACAGGCGCCCGGCGGCGTTGATGCGCGGCCCCAGCGCAAAGCCGAAGTCAAAAGTGGTGGCGGACTTGGCTTCACGCGAGGATGCTACAAATAACGCAGCTAGACCGGCAGGTAACGTCTGGGCTCGGATGCGTTTTAACCCTTGCGCCACAAGGCGGCGGTTGTTCGCGTCCAGCCGCACCACATCGGCCACCGTGCCCAGCGCCACCAGCGGCAGCAGGGCGTCGAGCTTGGGTTGATTGCCGGCGTCAAACACCCCGCGCTGGCGCAACTCGGCGCGCAGCGCCAGCAGCACATAAAACATCACGCCCACGCCAGCGATGGATTTGCTCTCAAAGCCGCAGCCGGGCTGGTTGGGGTTGACGATCACATCGGCATCGGGCAGCTCCACCTGACCGGCGCGCAGGGCGGGCAAGTGGTGGTCGGTCACCAGCACCTGCAGGCCCAGCGCGCGGGCGGCGGCCACGCCGTCGAAACTGGCGATGCCGTTGTCCACCGTGATCAGCACATCGGCGCCGCTGGCCTTGACGCGCGCGGAAATCGGCGGGGTCAGGCCGTAGCCGTCCTGCACCCGGTCGGGCACGATGTAGTCCACCTGGCGCGCACCCAGCAGGCGCAGGCCACGCACGGCGACGGCGCAGGCGGTGGCGCCGTCGCAGTCGTAGTCGGCAACGATGCAGAGTTTCTGGCCGGCGGCCATGGCGTCGGCCAGCAGCCGGGCGGCGTCACTGGCGCCTTTCAGGGTGCCGGGGGGCAGCAGCCTGGCCAGGGCATCGTCCAGCTCTTGCGGGCTTTGCACGCCGCGGGCGGCATACAACTGCGCCAGCAGCGGGTGGATGCCGGCTTTCTCCAGCGCCCATGCAGTGCGCGGCGGCACGTCTCTTACTATTAATTTCATAGCTTCTCAAGCAGGTTATATGCGGGCTGGGTGCCAAAAAGATGCTTGAACTTCTGCCAGGCCGACTGGGGTTGTGATAACCAGCTCTGGCCACTGCGCTCACCACACAACGTGAGTTGCACGGTCTCGCCCCGGCCGACGGCCTGCGCCAGCGCCTTGATTTGGTCGGTATCCAGGGCCTGCCAGGCCTGCACCCAGCCGGGCCAGTCTTCGGCCAGTGCCGCGCTGCGCAAGCTGTCGATGACGATGGGTTGCGTGGCGCTGTCGGGCGGCGCATAACCGGCTGGCAGGGCGCCGGTGCCGCTGAGCCAGAAGGAGTTGACCGGCACCAGGCCGCAGGCGGTGCGGGCGTCGTTGACCGGGTGGGTGTAGAGCAGCATCTGCATCTCGTTTTGCAGACGGCGCAGTCCGGCGGCGGCCTGGCCGCTGGGTATCCACGGCGCCAGGTTGCGGCCAACCACCCGGTCAGGCGAGGCGCTGGCCAGCGGCGCCAACAGCTCGCCTCGCGCCAGCCAGCGGCCAGGCTGGTCGGCGTGCAGGGTCAGGCCATCTTCTTCAAAATACGGCCGCATGGCGGCCAGCAGGGCGTCGGACTGCCCGGCATCCAGCCCGGGCAGCGGCAGGTGGCTCATGGCCACGTGGTGGCTGTTGACCTGCCAGTGGCACAGGGTGATGAAGCCCCAGGCGCCGCTGGCGTCCAGCGTACCGAGCTGGCGCGCCCGCAGCGCCGCCCAGGCGATTTGGCCATCGGCCACCGGCAGGCCCAGGGCCGCTGCCAGCGCGCGTTCATGGGGCGGTGATAGGCTGAAGTCGTCACCCGGGTCGCACGCCAGCGGGCTCAGGCGGGCCAGCAGGTGTTGCAGATGGGGTAGTTTCAGGGTGGGCAGGGCCGCCGCAGCGCCATCAGAGCAACTGTTGGCGTAGGGAATGATCAGGTGCATGACCCGGATTGTCCCGGATAATCACGACCCAACTCCCGGCGCCGTGGTGGCGCCCAGACCTGATGCAACTCCCTTTCGAACTTTCCCTTGGCTGGCGCTACACCCGCGCCGGCCGTGCCACCCGGCGCAACGGGTTTATCTCGTTCATCTCGGGGGTCTCCATGCTTGGCATTGCGCTGGGCGTGGCGGCGTTGATCATTGTGCTCAGCGTCATGAACGGCTTTCAGAAAGAGGTGCGTGACCGCATGCTGAGCGTGGTGTCGCACATCGAGATTTTTGCCCCCAACGGGGCGGCGCTGCCCGATGTGGCGCGTACCCTGCGCCAGGTCCGAACCCATGCGCAAGTGGTAGGTGCTGCACCTTTTATAGCTGCCCAGGCTTTGTTGGCGCGGGGAGAAGACATGAAAGGCACCATGGTCCGGGGCATTGACCCGGCCCACGAGCCGGAGGTGACCGATCTGGCCGTGGGCCTGAAAAATTCGGTGCTGGCGCGGCTGGTGCCCGGCGAATTTGGCGTGGTGCTGGGCGCCGAGCTGGCGCGCGGCCTGGGGGTGGGTCAGGGCGACAAGGTCACGCTGGTGGCACCCGGCGGCCAGGTGACACCGGCCGGGGTGGTGCCGCGCCTGAAACAGATGACGGTGGTGGGCACCTTTGATTCCGGCCACTACGAATATGACGCGGGCCTGGTGCTGATGCACATGGACGACGCCGCGCGGCTGTTCCGGCTCGAAGGCCCCAGCGGCGTGCGCGTCAAGCTGCGTGACCTGCACCAGGCGCGCGCCGTGGCGGCCGATCTGGCCAGCACACTGACCGACCAGCTGCTGATTCGCGACTGGACACGCCAGAACCGCACCTGGTTTGCCGCGGTGCAACTGGAAAAACGCATGATGTTCATCATCCTGACGCTGATCGTCGCCGTGGCGGCCTTCAACCTGGTCAGCACGCTGGTGATGACGGTCACCGACAAACGCGCCGACATCGCCATCCTGCGCACGCTGGGCGCCAGCCCGGGCAGCATCATGGGCATTTTTGTCGTGCAGGGCGCGATGGTGGGGGTGATTGGCACCCTGGCCGGCTTGGCGCTGGGGCTGGGCATTGCCTTCAACATCGATGTGATCGTGCCGGCGCTGGAGCAGTTGCTGGGCGCCACCTTCTTGCCGCGCGACGTGTACCTGATCAGCCGCATGCCGAGTGACCCGCAGCAGGGCGACATCGTGCCGATCGCCCTGATTTCACTGGTGCTGGCGTTCATCGCCACGCTGTACCCGAGCTGGCGCGCCAGCCGTGTCAACCCGGCGGAGGCCCTGCGTTATGAATAGTACCCCCACGCTCGGCACTGACGTGTCCTCCCTGAACGTGTCGTCGCCAGAGGCGACGACTCTTCAGGCTGTCCAAACCCGCGCAGGCGGGCTTGGAGCCGCAGCCTTCAGCCCCTCGGAGGCGCGTTTCCCCGGCGGCGAAACAATATCGCCACAAAAATTGGTGCTCAGCGCGCGTGGCCTGACCAAGCGCTTCACCGAAGGCCGGCTCGACGTGTCGGTGTTGCAGGGGGTCGATCTGGACGTGTCTGCCGGCCAGACGCTGGCGATTGTCGGCGCGTCAGGCTCGGGCAAAAGCACGCTGCTGCATCTGCTGGGTGGCCTGGATGCCCCGACCAGTGGTTCGGTCACGCTGCTTGGGCAGGATCTGGCGCACCAGAGTGCCGCCGAACAGGGCCGCCTGCGCAACCGGCACCTGGGGTTCGTCTACCAGTTCCACCACCTGTTGCCCGAGTTCAGCGCGCTGGAGAACGTGGCCATGCCGCTGTGGATTCGCCGCACCGACCGGGCCGAAGCCACCCAGGCCGCCAGCGCCATCCTGCAACAGGTAGGGCTGGCCGAACGGCTGCATCACCGTCCGGCAGAACTCTCGGGTGGCGAGCGCCAGCGGGTGGCCATGGCCCGCGCCCTGGTGACGCGCCCGGCCTGCGTGCTGGCCGACGAACCCACCGGCAACCTGGACCGCAACACCGCGCAAGCGGTGTTTGACCTGATGCTGGAGCTGGCCCGAACCCAGGGCACCGCGTTTGTGGTGGTGACCCACGACGCTGCCCTGGCCGCGCGCTGCGCCCGTCAACTCACGCTGGTGCAGGGGCGTCTGGCCGAAGCCGCCTAGCGGACACGGTGCGAAACAGGTGTCGTGATGCGCTGGATTGACACCCATTGCCACCTCGATGCACAGGAGTTTGGGGCTCTAGCCCAGGTAGAACGTGCCTCAGCTGCTTCTAAAAACGTAGCGCATTGCGTGTTCCCGGCGGTTGAGGTGGGTAACTTCGAGGCGGTGCGGCGGCTGGCCCATGCCGGGGCGGATGCCTACGCGCTGGGGATTCACCCGCTGTATGTGGCTGGCGCGCCGGACGATGCGCTGGCGCAGCTGGCGGCAGCCCTGCAACAGCAGCGCGACGACCCCCATCTGGTGGCTGTGGGCGAAATTGGCTTGGATTTTTTTGTGCCTGAACTGTGCGCCAGCCCGCTGCGTGAACGGCAGCTGGCGTTTTTCCGCGAGCAGCTCAAGCTGGCGCGCCAATTTGAGCTGCCGGTGCTGCTGCATTCACGCCGCGCGGTCGATCAGGTGCTCAAGGGCCTGCGTGATGTGGCGGGGCCGGGCGGGCAGTGGCGCGGCATCGCCCATGCGTTCAGCGGCAGTTTCAGCCAGGCGCAGGCCTTGATCGGGCTCGGGCTGAAACTGGGCTTTGGCGGCGCATTGACCTATGACCGGGCGCTGCAGCTGCGCCGCCTGGCGGCCACACTGCCGCTGGAGAGCATCGTGCTGGAAACGGATGCGCCCGACATGCCGCCGCACTGGCTCTACAAAACCGCGCAACAGCGCGCCGCTGGCGCGCCGCAAGGCATCAACAGCCCGGCCGAGCTGCCGCGCATCGCCGCCGAGCTGGCGGCCTTGCGCGCGCTGCCCCTGGCAGAACTGGCCACCGCCACCACGGCCAATGCCGTCGCCGCCTTGCCGCGCCTGCGCCGATTGTTGGCCAGCAGTCCGCGCAGCGCTACCAGGGTGCACACCACGTCAACGCCCAGGGCGGGCACAGGTGGGAAATAGCCATCCTCAGGTTACGCTGAATAAGTCCCGGCAAAGAACCCACACGGGGCAATAGCGGATCGAAGGTGGAGCGCATCACTTTAACCCGGCGTACCTGTAGCAGGCCAATGTGTTTCATCAGCCGTACGATTGTGCAGCGAGCAGCCGGTCCGCTAACTCCTTTTGTGTGATTTGTCGCCATCAACGCAAAGTCTTGATGCGATATCTCAAAGCAATGCGGGCGTCGACCGCGTGCTCGCTGCCTGCAATTGCGGTGGCATTTGGTGTGAATGATTGGGACTGGCTTGGGTTGGACACTCGCCCAATTGGCCTTATGTATACTGTCTAAGATACAAAAAATAATTAATTCATATATTGACAGCATGTGGGGGCAGGTACATGGGTTTCGGCATATTCATTGACAGCGCTGGGCATCAACGTCGGACGAAATGGGGTTCGAACTATTGGAAGCCGCTGGTCATTGCTACCCTCATTGCAGTGGGGGGTGGTGGCTGTACATCGTCAGACAAAACCAAGGAACGCGCGCAAGAGGTGATCAACAATGGTCTGAGCAAGCAGTCTGAATGCATCACCGCGAATGTGGGGCATCGCTATGACCCGACCAACGAACCAACAACTCTGGTTCTAAGAGCCCTTGAAGCAGCCAAACTGATTGAACTTGGCGCGATTCAAGAAAAGTCATGGCTTAACAATATCATCAAGGACGTACCTGCATACAAGCTGACGGAGGCCGGTAAAGCTTTTGTGCCTCCAGATACTTCAGCCTCTGTCTTACGAGCACCCTGCGTGCGTAACGGGCGATTCGAAGTTGTCTCCATCGAAGCCATTGACATAAACAATGATCTGACCGGGCAGTCTATTGCTAATGTACGGGCCCGTTTGAAGTTTGTACCTGAAGCTTGGTTCGCTTCCACCAAGACTGACCCAGCCTGGGTCAGTTACTGGAGCACCATGAAAAAAAACGAGCAAACACAGTGGCTCTACAGACTGGTCAAGTCCGGCGATGATTTTTTTTACACCGGACGGGCCGCAGCTTTGAATTAGCGCATTTCCGATATACACCATGATGAAACCGCACCACTTCCTCTTGCTTGCAGGTTTTGCATCCTTGGCCCAAGCCCAAGTCCAACCGACCATTCCTACGGTTGTACATGAACCCACCAAAACCACAACAACGTCGACCGTACCTGTACCTGTACAAAAGCCAATCACCATCTCTGACGCTGTAAAAAAGCCTGCTGCGCCCCCCAAAGTGTCATCCGTGTTGACCAAACCTTTGGTTCAGGAGGTTGCCCGTGTGCCGGTGGTTACACCTCAAGTTCCAGCGCCGAGCAAAGTGACGCAAGACTTTTATAAGGCTTTCGACAGTGGCAACATTGAGTTGGCTGATATGTTGTTCAAGCAGGGGGCTGATATCAATTGCACCAACTGTGGCAGTGTTTCACCAATGGGCGGTGCGGTACTTTATGGTGGAGCTTCCTTTGACTTGATCGGTTGGGTATTGGAACGTGGTGGCAATCCGAATATCGCCACGTTCAGACAGAACCAGGATGGAATGAGCGCTTTCATGACGTTCAACGCCAAATTGCGCGACCAGATGTTTAAGTACCGTGGAGGACTGCTACCACTGGCTCAGCGTTTAATTGATGCAGGGGCAGATGTTAAGTCGACCACTAATACGACGAAGCAGACGGTTTTGCATTTGTTGAGTGGGCGTGAGACAGCTTGGCTGTTTCCATCAACATCTGACTACAAGGCCATTTTTCTCAAATATATGGATATGCTGATCGCGGCTGGAGCGGATATCAATGCCAAGGACTTGGACGGTTACACCCCGGTAATGTTGGCAGCAAACTATTCATGTGGTGTGATGTTGCTCCAGGTGTACCAACAGCGTGGTGCTGACCTAAGCCTTCGGGCCGAGGACGGCACGACGGTGCGGGACATCGTTTACAAAAAAGCTATTGCGGGCGAAAAGAGATGCAATCCGGTATTGGCCTACCTAGACTCTGGTGCTCAGGTTGTAGCTCCCTTGTCAGCGCCAGCTCTCACGCAAGGTGATGTGGCGCACTTCGTCATGCCAGACAAATTGATTGGTAACTGGCGCGGCGTACTCAAATTGTCTTCGCCCACGATAACCACCATGGCTGCCACAGGAGAGGTCACTGCAGGAGGTGAGATTAACTTGAAAGCGGCCACCGGTGTGAATTCCCAGGGACGGATCAATACGATTCAGGGTGACCGCGTGGGAATGACCCTGCGTAGTCGTGCACCTCAGGGACAAAAGTTTCCCAATGGCAGCACGGAAACAGCGGAGTTCAAGGTCAACGGTTCTGCCAAAGACGGTGTCCTGCGTGGGGTGTACCAGGCCACTTATGATGCGGGCGAGTTCATCCTCTGCAAGGAAGGTATGGTGGCCATTCCTGAGTGCGATGCACCTGCTTCAGTCAATGATCTGGCACGTGCTGTAGGTGGATTGATAGGTGTGCTTAAAGCCATTGCCCAATAGGGAGGGTCCCATACATGAACATTGAGATAGTTCTCGGTGCCAACCTCCGGTCTGGAAACGCATGGTGCATGGTTGTATCATCTCTAATAGGTGATGGCACGCAGCTAACGAAGCCGTAAATAAACCCGCTTTCCGCACAAGCCGAGGGTGTACAGGATTTTGTGTAAATGGACAATTCCAACGGGGCACTGGCCCCATAGTCCGTAAACACAATGACAACCAAGAAACACGAAGTCCCCGAAGAACTGCTGGCCAGCCTGTTGGCCG